>JBKJIA010000662.1:0-2662 GCA_046598735.1 Polyangiales bacterium | reverse complement strand
CCCACCGAGCACATAGGCGTTGAACCCTATGGAAGCCTGCCCGTAGCCGTAGATGCCGGTTAGCGTTCCAGGCAGGATGCTGCGAGACATCCCAAAGTGCGAATTGGTCGGATCGAGCACCCAGGCCAAATCCTTGGGTACGTTGTTGCCAATGAAGAACCCACCCTCCAATCCGCCACTTACGATCGGCGACACAACTCCGACTTTCAACCGGCCTTGCAGGTACTGCATTGCCGGGCCGACGTGCCAGGTGAGTTGCCCATCGCCTGAAAGTCCGACCACCGCCGCGTCACAGTTAATGTGACCGAACAGTTCGCCTTCAGCGACGCCCTGGGCGAAGTCGAAGAACAGGTGCACGGTCGCCGACGCCTCAAGGTCGACGAGCGCAGCGGACAGAATCATGTCTCCGGAGGCGTAGAAGTCGAGGCTGGTCGGAGTAATGGTAAGGTTAACCTCTGTCTCGAAACCGGCCTTCGGCCCAAAGATCGACCCCGCGGCGGCACTATGCTCAAGCATTCCGTAAATCGAGATCTGCTTGAGTGTCGGCCCCTCAATGCGTGCGCAGCCTTCGATCTGTGCTAGTCCACCAATGCGAGCGATCGCGCTGACATCGAGGTCATGGGCTTGGATCGAACTAATGTGGATATCTGTCGCGTCGCTGTGAATCTCAACGGTGATGTCGAGCGGATCCGAGTTAAGGAAGCCGAACTCGCCTCCTCCGGTTCCAAGGAAACCGTTCTGCAGAGCAACGTTGTAGTCGACGCTTGCTTCCAGGCATTGGAAAACAGCGAGCTGCGACGAATTGACGTCGTGCCAGGTTCCCGACAGAGCAAGGGCGGTCGGTGCAGCATGTGGAGTGATCGGCGCCTTTGGCACGGTAACGAATCGTCCGCTACTAGCCTTTGCATCGCGAACGTTGATCTGGTGCAAGCCGAAGAACGGAAACAGCACGTGACCGGATGCGCCGAGATAGGAGTCGGCGACGGCAGGGTCGAACTTGGAGAGTGCAATCTCGTGGGGATTGAAACCTAGTCCGTCAAAACGCTGCCCCCAGTTATTAAAGTCGAGGAACAGCTCCCCGATGTTGCCGTCGGCGAGCATTTCGCCCCATGTGAGGCCGAACGGCTGGGAAAAGTGTGTCGGTTCATCAATGCCGGCGGCGGTAAGCAGAACACGTCCCGTGCGAACGCTAAGTACCCCGGCGGCGGTGGGTACTCCAGTGGGCACCAGCTTTAGGCCCCAGTGGGTAAGGCCCAAGCCAGCTGGCGGCAGGTGGAGGTCGCCGCCTACTAAACACGCGGTCGACGTCAACTTGATCTGCGCGAATTCTAATGCTGCGATGTTGCAAGGTTCAGGTATCGCCAACGTCCCTGTGAAGTTCGAATCGTAACTGGCGCTGGTAACGAACTCAGCGAGTAGATTCCGCTTGTCGTTTCCGAACAGGCTCGAAATGAACGGTTGGTTGCCGACGTAGCCGGTACTCGCCGGGTCGCCGAGTTTCTCTTTCGGGAGCTGCAAGTATGTTATCAACGCACCATCCACGCCGATAATCCCTACATGCAGCCAACCCTGCAAGCCGCGCAGCTTGATAGGGTTTGTCCGGCCGCCCGGACGGTCGGGTGAGAATACGAGCGCATCCTCGAGGCCGACGAAAGTAATTCCCGCAACTTGAAGGGCCGCCAGGTCGGCGAGGCTGGCATCGGCCGCAGAGCTGAGCGACGGGCCTACGAAACTGCCACTAGCCACCGGCGAGTAGGACGCGGTCGCTCCGGCCGGTAGGTAGAGGTAGCCTCGCCTCGCGAACCCGGTCCAAGCAACGATCTCGTCACCGTGATGGGTCAGTTCGCCCCAGCTGATCTCGCGGCCGCCATGATCAACGGCGCCAGCGAGGTCGAGATCGGGCTGGATAGACACCACTGCAATCGGTGTTGTCACGACGCTTCCGGGCGTGCCTTCGCAAACAGCGTCAATCGGGAACTGCGTGGCACCGTTCTTCAACTCGCCACGGACGATGCGGGAGTACCACACGTCCATCGCCCCGTTGTCAAAGGTGAACTTCTGGCCAAGCGGGTTGAGAGCGGTGAATGTCACCGGTGCGGCGAGGTAGATCGACCCAAAGAAGCCTGAGCTCACGACCGTGGCGTTGGTGAACGTGTAGTGGCCGCGAAGGTAACCGGTGTTGCATGGCTCAGGAATGTGTTGCTCGCCGCCGGCAGTACCTGCGACCAGAGTCAATCCAACTGACGTCGCCGGCCGCGGCAGAGGACTGACCGTGGTGCTGAGGTCCAGCACGAACCCAGCGCCTTTGATCACTAAGCCGGTGTCGCCAAGCAGCCATGGCCCGAATGCGTCGTCGGGACGCTCGATGTAAAAGTTGCACGTCGGCGACATGTCGATGGTCCCGAGGTCTAGCATCGCTGGTGCACAGCTGTCGGCGTCGCTCAATTCGCCGGGTATCTGGACCTTGGCTACTGCCGTCGCCCGGAGCGGACCAAGGTCGAGCGAAGACAGAATTAGCGTGAAGCCGGCGACGACGATTTTGATTGGCTTGGGCCGCGTCACTCCCGCGATCGGATAGGTTATCGCCCCGTCGATAATGCGAGCCCATCCGAAAGAGGCTTCGGCGAGGCTCACTGTGACGTTGTGGAATTCGACGGCGAAA
>JBKJIA010000657.1:0-4744 GCA_046598735.1 Polyangiales bacterium | reverse complement strand
AAGATGTATTCGCCAGCCAGCCGTGGCACCTCAAAGAGCAAGCGGCGGAGTGCGAGAAAACATGGCAAACGCGACCTACGACCTGATTGTGATTGGCTCAGGCCCCGGCGGATATCCGGCGGCCATTCGAGCGTCTCAGCTCGGCCTCAAGACCCTGTGCGTCGAAAAAGAATACATGGGCGGTGTGTGCCTCAATTGGGGCTGCATTCCTTCCAAAGCGCTGATTGCTGCCGCGGGAACCGTCGAGCGCATCCGTCACGCAGACAAGATGGGCATCACCACAGGCGAGGTCAAAGTCGACATCGCCAAGATGCAGGCTTGGAAGGACGGAATCGTCAAAAAGCTTACTGGCGGCGTCGCGTCGCTGATCAAGGGCAACAAGGGCGATACCGTCATGGGCACGGCCAAGCTCAAGAGTAAGACTTCGGTCGAAGTCACTGGCGCCGATGGTAAGGTCACTGTCTACGAGGCCAAAAAGGGCATCATCGTAGCAACGGGCGCCACCCCAATCGCTATCCCAGGCTTTGCCGTAGATGGTAAGGTTGTGATCACCGCACGTGAAGCCGTAAGCCTACAGAAGGTGCCGGGCACGCTGGTGTTGATCGGCGGCGGTGTGATCGGGCTCGAGCTCGGCATGGTCTACCAGAAGCTTGGCTCCAAAGTGATCGTGGTCGAGATGCTCGACCAGTTGCTGCCAACTGAGGATCCCGATCTCGTGAAAGTCGTCGAGAAGCGCTTCACCACGGCAGGCGGCGAGGTGTTGCTCAAGGCCAAGGCCAAAAACTGCGTGCTCAAGGGCGATAAGGCCACCGTCACGGTCGAGCATAACGGTAAGGATCGCGCGATCGAAGCGGACAATGTGCTTGTCGCCGTCGGCTTTCGTCCGAACTCCAAGGGCCTCGGTCTCGAGGAAGTGGGCGTCAAGCTGGATGAGCGCGGCCACGTGCCCACGAACGAGCTGCTGCAGACGAATGTGCCCAGCATCTATGCGGTCGGCGACGTCAGCGGCGCACCTTACCTTGCGCACAAGGCCACCAAAGAGGGGGAGATCGCGGCTGAGGTAATCGCAGGGCACAAGGCTGCCCGCGACTGGCGCGTGATGCCCGCTGCCATCTTCACCGATCCCGAGATCGCCACGGCAGGCCTCAAGGAGAAGGAAGCCAAGGCGCAAGGTCGCGAGATCAAGATCGGTAAGTTCCCGTTCGCGATCTCCGGGCGCGCCATGGCCGTCAGCGAGACGGAAGGCTTTATCAAGACGATCATCGACGCCAAGACCCATGAGGTGCTCGGCGTGGGGATCGTGGGGCCGGAGGCCAGTGATCTAATCAGCGAAGCGGCGCTTGCCATCGAGATGTGTGCATTCGCGGAAGACGTGGGCCTTACCATTCACCCGCACCCCACCCTTGGCGAAGGCATGATGGAATCGTTCAAGCACGCGCTGGGCGAAGCTGTGCACCTGATCAACAAGTGATCGGCTGATGACGCGCAGCCTCACGGCGTATCGGCTGGGACAGGTCGGCTACGCCGAGGCGCACGCCTTGCAAGAGCGCTTGGTCGAAGCGCGCAAGCAAGACCAGATTGGTGACACGCTGCTTCTGTTATCGCATCCCAAGGTCATCACCCTGGGGCGCGCGGCCAAGGCTGCGAACATCTTACTGTCTGAGGACGCGTTGCGTGCCCAAGGCTACGAGGTGTTTCCAACTGGGCGCGGTGGCGACGTCACGTTTCACGGGCCGGGGCAGCTAGTGGCCTACCCCATCATCGATCTGAAGCCCGACCGCGTCGACGTGCGGCGCTACGTGCAGGACCTGGAAGAGACGATGATCCGAGTTTGTGCGGACTACGGCCTGACCGCGGGTCGCGTCCAAGGGCTCAATGGCGCCTGGATCGAAGACCGTAAGGTTGGCGCAGTCGGCGTGCGCATCAGTCGTTGGGTGACCATGCACGGCTTTGCGTTGAACGTGATCACGGACCTGACGCAGTTCTCAGCGATCGTGCCTTGCGGCATTCAAGATCGCAGCGTCACCTCGCTTGCCAAGGAGCTGGGTCGTGAGCTGAGCCTCGACGAAGTGGAAGAGCGCGCCGCCACACACCTAGCGGAACGACTCGGTGCCAGCCTCACCTTTGCTACCGGTACGCCCCCCATCTGAGCGCCACGCAATTACGACATCGATGCTAGGCTCGCGCGCGTGCGCAAGCTCGGCATCGACCCAGGCCTGAAGCGTGTCGGGATCTCGCTCTCGGACGAAGAAGGCGAGTACGCCTCACCGCTCACTACGCTGCAAAACATCAGCGATGCAGCCACCAACCAGGCCATTGCAGAGCTCGCCAAAACCCACGCGGTCGATACGATCGTCGTAGGCTTACCATTGCGCATGAACGGGCTCGAGGGACCGGAAGCGCGCAAAGCCAAGCGATTTGCCCGCGATCTCAAAACGGCAACCAACTTGACTATCGTCCTGTGGGACGAACGCATGACCACCATGGCGGCCGAGCGCGAGCTGCGCAGCTCCGGATTACGCGGCGAAAAGAAGCGTTCTCAAATCGACCAAGCCGCGGCGACGCTGCTACTGCAGAGCTACCTCGACTCAAATCGCCGCTGACACGATGCAACCCAACGAGACAACGCATCCTTACGCGTTTCGATTCCTGCGCTTCGCAGCCCTTGCGGTGTGGTTGGTCGGCACCTGGGCGCTCGTCGATCACCTGCTGCTGTTCCCTGCCAAAACGGGCGTAGGACCCAATCGCGATTTCGTCATCGAGCTGCCAGACAAGCCCACGCTCGATGAAGTCGCCGATGCGCTCGCACAAGCCAAGGTCATCGTCGATCGCAACAAGTGGCTGCGCATCATGCGCCTCTTGCAATCCGAGCCCGGTCTGCGCGGGGGCTGGGTCGCGGTCAATCGAGCCAAGTCCATGATTGAGCTGATGCCGCGGCTGCTTACTACACATGGTAAGTCCAGCGTTACGCTCAACATCCCTGAGGGTTTCACGCGCTTTGATGCTGCCACGCGCCTCGAGCGCTTCGGTGTGACCCGTAAGGCAGACTTTCTCGCAGCGTCAAGCGAGCCCGCGCTGTTGCAACGCCTGCAGATTCCCGCGCCGACCGCGGAAGGTTACCTGTTCCCTGCTACGTACACGCTTGAGCAGCAGAACTCCGGAGCCGTCGTCGTTGCACGCATGGTCGCAGCTTTTCGCAACAAGACGCGCGACGCCTTTGGTCGCCTTTCACAGGCACAAGCGTCGGCGCGCCTTCCACTCACTGAGCACCAAGCCCTTACTCTTGCGTCCATCGTCGAACGCGAGGCGCGCCTCCCGGAAGAGCGTGCGATCATCGCCGGTGTATTCGTCAATCGTCTTGTCGATCCTACCTTTCGTCCCCATCGCCTGCAGGCCGATCCCACCGTGGCTTACGGTTGTCTAGTCGACCCAACCTCCGCACCCACCTGTTCGGCGTTCGACGGACGGCACATCACGCCTGCCATGGTTCGCGATCCCCAAAATCCCTACAACACGTATCGGCTCGAGGGCTTGCCACCGGGTCCCATCTCCAATCCTGGGCTTGCGTCGATCGAAGCGGTCGTGGCGCCCATGTCTCATAATTTCTTCTACTTCGTGGCGACCGGCGGCGGCCGTCACAGCTTCAGCAGCACGCTCGATGAGCACAACGCGCGCATCTACGGAACGCCCTGAAGAGCGCACGCGTGACGACAAGCTTTACAGACATAGATACTCAGGCTCACAATCGCGACACTTTGGGAGAGCCCTCAGCACACACGCAGACGGACTGGTTGCAAGCGCTTGCAACGCGTGCCGGCCCGCTCGTGACACCATCGCGACGCTTCATGCGCGATCACTTGCCTGCACAAGCGGCTGATCTCCCAAGCGGCTTTCCCGGCAGCGGCAGTCTGTTGCGCGATCTCGCCCGCGCCATGCAACGTTGGCTGACACTAGACGACATCGATGCCGATGCGGAGCGTCATTTCGTCGAGGGCGCGGGCGCGGTCTTAGGCATCATCTTGATTGCCCACGTCGGGGATGCCCGGCACGTCGCACGCGGGAACCTGCATCGCATTCGCCTGCGAAAGTATGGCTTTTTCGATCCGTTCGCCGCGATCGATCGAGCACTCGACGCGGAACACGTTCGGTCGGCCTTGGCGCGCGAGGTCGCATGTGCGGAATCCGAAGCTCAGGGCCACGGCCCCATCGCCCGCGTCGTCGCCGCGCTTGATCGCGCCTTGGCTCAACGCACCCCACCCCTGCACATTCGCGATCAGTTCGAAGGTCTGCTTACGGTTCAAGGCGCAGACGGCGAGTCGATCGAGCTCGATCTGCAACGCGCCATCGAGACCACGCGTGATCAGTCGAGCCACGCGACCGAGCAGGTGGTGCAACGTTACCTATCCATGTTGCCGGGAGCCGCTCAGCCTAGCGAGTCCTTCGCAAGTCTGCGTCCCCGCTTGCTGCCCCGCATCGTACGCAGCGAAGTGTTGTCCGACCTTTCGATCGCAGGTCGCACTGTACTCTTCTCCATACCCCTGGTCGCCGACCTCGCGCTCTCCATCGTGATCCAAGAAGCAGGACGCGCACGCTATCTGCGCCATAACGAAGCAGACGGCTTTCCGGCTTCCGAAAGCGAGCTCATCGAAGCAGCGCTGTCGAATCTCGAGGCCTGTTCAACGCAAACCCGATTGCTGCCCGCCAAGGATTTGCCGGGCGTATTTCTCTCGCGCACGGGCGATGG
>JBKJIA010000644.1:0-8914 GCA_046598735.1 Polyangiales bacterium | reverse complement strand
TCGTACTGCTGATGCGCAACAAAGCCGTAATAGACGAGTGCAAGGATCGTCGGCAGACCGACCCAAAACAACAATGCCCGCGCCAGGGCCCGCGCTCGCTCGTGGCGCACTTGGCGGGCGACTTGAGCCGCTGTCAGCTTGGCTTGTTCGCCCGGTTTAACGACGAATTCCGCCGCCGAAATGGTGGGTTTGATGGGCTCTGCGGCACTCATGCTGCGTCCGCCTCGTAAACCGCCGCTGCCTCTTTGACAGTATCGAACAGCTCGAGCTTACCGTGGCGCAACACCGCGCAGCGCTTGCAGTAGCTGCGGATCGTAGGAAGGCTGTGCGAAACGATGATCACGCTCGAACGCTCCTGACGAGCCGCAAAAGCCCGCCTGCATTTCTCTTGGAAACCCTTGTCGCCAACGGCTGTGACTTCATCTACCAGATAGATGTCGAAGTCGACCGCCATGCTGAGGCCGAACGCCAGCCGTGCCCGCATGCCGGACGAGTATGTGCGCACCGGCATGTAGAAGTATGTCCCAAGCTCGGCGAAATCGCGGGTGGCACCCACGACGCGATCGACGTCCTCGCCGTAGATGCGGGCGACGAAGCGGCAGTTTTCCTCGCCGGACAGCGACTGACTAAACCCGCCCGAGAAACCGATCGGCCAAGAGATGCGACCCGTGCGGCGGATATGGCCGGAGTCGGGGAACTCAACGCCCGACACGATGCGCAAGAGGGTGGACTTGCCAGCGCCATTGCGTCCGAGGATGCCGATGCTTTCGCGCTCCGAAAATGCGATCGATACGTCGTCCAGCACGATGTTGGGCCCGGCCAAAGTGGCGTAGCTTTTGTAGACGTTTTGGAGCTCGATCATGACAGGTCGATCCGCCGCCTCACCACGCGTTCGAGCAGGAGCCCAACCGACGCGAAGAGAAGAATGAAAGCGAGTACATAGAATGGATCAGCTGCGGGACTCTCGTACTGCGGAAACCAGCCGTCTCGGACGATTTCGATCGTGTGCAAGACGGGGTTGTATAGCAACACTTGGCGAGCCGCGCCGGGCGCGTCATCGAGCGTATAAAACAGCCCCGACGTCCAAAATAGCGGGCGCATGATCGGCCCTTTGAGCCGCTCGACCGCATTGGAAAGCACACCCAACATGCAGAGCACGAGGCCCAGCGACGCGCCGAGCAAGCTCGCCAAACCGAGGCCTACCATGGTCCTCAGCAGGTCATCGGCGTGGGGCAGCTCTCCTCGGGCGAGTCCTGTTCCCAACATCACCACGGCAAATACGATCGTAAGCGTGGCGGTTTCCAGCGCTGCGCGTGCGATCACGAGATCGATGGGTTGCACCTGCGGATAGAAGAGCAGGGGCTTGTTACCGTTGATCGCCTCGCCTGCGCGGTTCACGTTGTTGATGAACAGCTCGTAAGTCAGGATGCCCGTGGCCAAGAACGGGATCACATCGAGTCCGTGCGACACCGAGCGGCGCGCCAGCTGGTAGACGACCGAAAAGGTCGCGATCCACATGATCGGCTCTAGGAGCGCCCACAAATATCCGAGCTGGTGGTCACCGAAGCGCGTGCGAGTTTCACGCAGCACGACAGAGTGAACGACCTGGAGCTGGATGAAGGCGCCGCGAGCAAGACTCATGAAATCAGTCCAACGGTGCGCTCAAAGCTGGAAAGTATCAACGATACCCACCGCTGCGCCCGTGCCATCCACCACCACAACCGCCTTGATCTTGTGCAGCCGCATCAGCTCTTCGGCCTCGCTGAGCAGGGCCTCTTCGCCGATACAGATCGGCTCCGCGGTCATCATCTCGCACACGGGCAGGCTCAATACGTCCTCGTGGCGCTGCATGGCGCGACGCAAATCGCCATCGGTGACGATGCCGCAAAGCTTGCCGCGATTGATCACGACCGCCAGACCGAGTCGGCCGCGTGTGATCGTAAACAGGGAATCACGAACGGTTTGGGAAGGCGTGACGACGGGTAAGTCGCCCTTGTGCATCGCTTCGCCTACGCGGCGCAGGAGCTTGCGACCGAGGCTGCCACCCGGGTGAAGCCGAGCGAAATCGGATTGATCGAAGCTGCGTGCCTGCATCAACGAGACTGCCAACGCATCGCCCATCGCCATGGCTGCAAGGGTCGACGTGGTGGGTGCAAGATTGTGCGGGCAAGCTTCACGCTCCACCGACACATCCAGCATCACGTCCGCGCGTTTGGCCAACGTGGACTCCTTGTTGCCCACGAGTGCCACGATGGGTACGCCGATGCGCTCCAGGTGCGGCAACAGACGTACCACTTCCTCAGTCTCGCCACTGCACGAAAGCAGGAGCACGGCGTCGTGCTCGGTAATCATGCCGAGGTCGCCGTGGAACGCTTCCGTCGGATGGACGAAAAAGCTGGGCGTTCCGGTCGAAGCTAGCGTCGCTGCGACCTTACGGCCCACATGACCGGACTTGCCCACGCCCAGCACGACGACGTGTCCTTGGGTGCGCAGCATCAGCTGTACGGCGCGAGCGTAATTGCGATCGACCCGCAGAGCGAGCTCAGCGACAGCGCGAGCTTGAGCCTGGATGGTCTCACGTGCGGCCTCGGCGATTCGTTCTAGGGAATCGTGGCGTAGGTAGGTAGAGCCTGCCCGTTCTGCGTACATTTGCGAAAACTCCTCCTGGCGCGTCTTGTAAAGGACGTCTGCTAGGACGTTCTGAAGGTCGTGCTGCGAAACTAGGTCCGGCAGGCCTTCCTGATTCAGGTCGTCGTTTCCGTCCGGGGTCCTCCCGGAAAATCGCGCGGAACCTAGCACTTCAATCCTGCCTGTGCCGTTTCGGCATAGCCATATTGTAAACAGTGGCTCACTCGTAAATTAGTCCGCAGCTTCGCGTGGGTCGGCGATTTACGCTGCTCGCTTATTCAGGAGTGGGTCGGGGTGAGGTAAACCGTACCTTTGGATTTCTCCAGTCGCGCGGCTCGGTGCGAAGCGCCCTTGCGGGCCGCCGTGTAAGGGGATGTGACTCAACACAACGGCCTACTGTGGCGCGGAGGGTCGGCAGATGCACGTTGGAGTCAGGGTGATTGCCTCGGGGCTTCAGGCGCGCGGGTGATGAGTCCGGAGCCCGCGACGCGACGATCAGCCGCCGATCACGCGACGAAGCACTCGCACGGGAAGGGCACCGCGGTCCGGCATCAGCAAGGATTCGGGTCCCATGCGAAAGCGGATGCCGCGCCATTCCACTGAGCGCGAGAAGATCGCGTAGATCCACACGCCGAACATGAGCACATCTTTCACGGGGGCCCAGACTAGATGGACTAGCTTCATCGGCACCCCGCGCACGAGGCGCACCATCATACTGTCGATGGCGAGCTTGGTGAGAATGATGCCGATCGCGAATAGGCCGAGGGATTGTTCGAAGCTGCTACTGATCCAAGCGAGCAGCGACAGCGCCACCGGATTGAGAAAAAAGTCCGCGATGAACGCGGGCACGTGGATCACGGCGCGCATCTTGAGCCAGCGGGCATGGCGACCGAGCGAGCGCTCAAGGGGCATGTCGACGTTGACGTTACGAATGGGCGTCGCGGACAGGACGACCTTCTTGCCCTGTTCGACGTAGTGTCGGCCCATCAAGAAGTCTTCGGCCAACGAATCTTTGACGAGCTCGAGGCCGCCGAGCTGCTTGAGCTCGCTTTTGCGGAACAGCATCGACTTTCCGATGACGCAGGCAACGCCACCGAGCTTGAGCGCAGAGCAGCAAGCCGGCGCCACGTAGGCAGACAGCTGCAAATTCTCCATGGCGGCGCCCGGTGAACGTTCGCCGATACCCGTGACGAGGCTACTCAGGAGCGAGGCCTTTTCATCGAGAAACTCGGCCACGACTGTGCGCAGGTAATCGGCCGGTGCCCAGACGTTGGCGTCCGTTTGAAGGACGAGGTCATGCCGTGCGGCACTGAGTGCGCCCTGGAGATTCGAAACCTTGGGGTTGAAGCCCCATTCTTCGTTGCTCAGCACGAAACGGGTGCTGACGTGCGGGTAGTCTGCCGCAATCTGGCGGGCAACGCGCAGCGCGGGATCGTGGCGATTGGCGCTCGCGAACACGATCTCGAGCGGGCCTTCGTAGTCCTGGGAGTAGAAGCTGCGCAAGCACAGCTCCAGGTTTTCCTCGAGTCCTTTGACCGGCTTCAGCATGCTGACGGCAGGAAAGATCTGAGGCGCTACAGGCGGATGGCGACGTCGCCGCAAGTGCACGAGCGCCGAGAGGACGCCGGACATGTGTACACAAACAGCGAGTGCAGCGGAGGCGAGCAGTACGGACGTGAGAGTGTTCATAGCCCTCGGGCGCCCCCTGGGAAGGGGCATCCAGCGGAATATGGCATGGGGCAGATCCGCGGGCGCTATTCAGCTTGCGGCTCTGACAATGTTTTACATGTGCTGGGGATTTGCGACAGTTATGGCCGATAATCATCAGCAATTTCGAGGTGATCGCAATCTAATAACAGGCGCCGCGACAGATCGACTTCTCGCGTTCGCAGCCTTCCACACAGGCGCCGACCCGCTCAGTGCACGAGGTGAGGCAACGGGCTTGGTACGCATCGCACAGGCCCGTGCAGCCGTGCGCGACACTCGAGCTCGCGCTGGCTTGGAGTCGGGTCGCGGCCTCGGCTCCCGCGCGCGGACCCTGTAGTGTCACGAGCTCCGAGCCCGAGGACGTCACGGACGGGAGCTGTCCGCCGACCTGGGGTAGACCCGGTAGCTGGAGGCTGGGTTCACCGGCCTGCAATGCTTCGACTCGGCGCATGGCGTAGTCAATGCGGTGCGCAGATTGATGGCGGGTGTAATGTGCGAGCCACGCGTTCCAACAAGCTTCGCGCTGCGTTTGGTCGACCTTTGGATTGAAGTCGGCCGCGTAGCAGTTTTCAAAATAGCCGTTACCCTCATGCACCATTCGTACGCTTGGCCCGCAGCCCAGCGCGTTTGTAACGCAGAGCGTAAGTCCCATCCATTTCGCAGCGAGTAGGTGGCGCATGTCGTCCAACGCTAACACTCAAGCGCCTGACACCCAAACGCCGCTCTTAGGGCAAGGCTTGCTCGCGCTGCCGGGGCTCGGTGACTTGTGGCTGGTGTGGAGCGAGACGGGGCTTGTCACGTTGGGGCTGCCCACGCGCGTGCCTGGCGAGATCGAGGCGGAAATGGCCGATCGCGGGCTCGCGCCGCCCCCGGTGGGTGACGTGCCCGCGCAATACTCAGATGTGCTGCTTGCGTATGCGGCGGGCGAGGCCGTCGATCCCACGATCTTGCCTGTGGACTTGCGCGGGACGCCGTTTCAAATCCGCGTGTGGCACGCGCTGCGCCGCATTCCGCGCGGGCAGGTGCGCAGTTATGCCGGCATTGCCGCGGACGTCGGAAGCCCGCGCGGTATGCGCGCGGTGGGCATGGCCAACGGTGCCAATCCGGTCGCGATCGTGGTGCCTTGTCACCGCGTGGTCGAACGCGGTTTGGGGCTTGGCGGCTACTCGGGCGGCTTGTCGATCAAGCGCTGGTTGCTCGAGCTAGAAGGCGTGCGCGTGGCTGCGGGCAAAGTGATCCCCGGCCAGCTCGAGCTCTGGGACCGCCTCTAACCACTCAAGCGAACGAGAGCGTCTTCCAGCTTCTTCTTGGTGTCTTCGAGCTCCGTCTGACGCTCGCGTTCCTTGGCGACGACGTCGGCCGGCGCGCGTGACACGAAACTCTCGTTGCTGAGCTTCTTGATGATGAGCACGAGGTCCTTATCGACTTTGCCCAGCTCACGCGCGACGCGCTCTTTTTCCTTGGCGGGGTCGACCAGGCCTTCGAGCGGTACGAGCACGGTGACACCCTCCGCGACGGCCGTTGCGGTGCGTTCTGGAATCTGATCGCTGGGGCCTTCCAGCGTCAGGGTTGCGTTCACCAAGGTGGAGATCGCAACCTTTTGCGCCTCGAACACGGCGCGTTTGTCGGCTTCTGCGATGCGCAGCGTGAGAGGGAGCGTCTTCTTCGGCGGGACGTCGTGTTCGGAGCGCACCGTGCGCGCCGCGCTGATCACCGCGGTCAACCAGGTCATGTCGCGTTCGGCGGTCTCGTCGCGCAATCCCTCGCGACCCGGTACAGGGTAAGGTGCAATGGCGCAGGATATGGTCAAGTTGATTGACTTGGGTACGCGCTGCCAGATGTCCTCGGTGATGAACGGCATCATGGGATGCAGGGCGCGCAAGGTGGTTTCAAGCACGTGTAGCAGCGTGGCCCGCGTCTCTTGGGCGAGCTGAGCATCGCTACCAGCCAGCAAAGGCTTGGTCAGCTCCAAGTACCAATCGCACAGCTCGTTCCACACGAAGTGGTAGAGCGCGAGGCTCGACTCATCGCAGCGATACTCTTCGAGGCCGCGATTGGCGGTGTCGAGGGCGACATCGAGACGCGACAAGATCCAGCGGTTGATAAGCGAAGTAACGACGGGACGCTCGCCCGTTGCGGTGGTGTCGTGGCCTTCGAGCATCATCATGGCAAAGCGCGAGGCGTTCCACAGCTTGTTGCAGAAGTTGCGGTAACCCTCGATGCGCTTGACGCTCAAGGCGATGCGACGTGATTGCGGCGAGTAGCTTAGTAAGGTGTAGCGAATGGCGTCGGCACCGTAAGCTTGGAAGCCTTCGGGGTAAGTCTTGGCGATGTATTTGATACCGCCTTCGCTCGCGCCGCTAGCCCGTGCTTTTTCGATTAGCTGCGCTTGAGTCGCGCCGTGGATCAGATCCAGCGGATCGATCACGTTACCCTTCACCTTTGACATCTTGTCGCCGTTTTCGTCGGTGACCATGCCGGCGAGCAGCACGCGCTTGAAGGGAGGCTTACCCATGAAATGGATGCCCATCATCATCATGCGCGCGACCCAGAAGAACAGGATGTCGTAACCCGTCTCGAGATCGCTGGTGGGATAGAATTTCGCTAAATCCGCGGTCTTGTCGGGCCAGCCCAACGTCGAGAAAGGCCACAGTCCGCTCGAGAACCAGGTGTCGAGCACGTCTGGATCTGCTTTGAGATCCGTCGAGCCGCATTTGGCGCACTGCGTAGGATCTTCGCGCGCCACGTTGATGTGCTCGCACTTTTGACAGTAGAACGCGGGGATGGAATGACCCCACCAGAGCTGGCGCGAGATGCACCAATCCTGAATGTTGCGCATCCAGTGATAGTAAGTTTTGGACCAGTCTTCCGGGATGATCTTGGTCTCGCCGCTTTCGACGGCGGCGATCGCAGGCTCGGCGAGTGGTTGCATCTTCACGAACCATTGGGTGGACACCATCGGCTCGACCACGGTGCCTGAGCGTTGCGATTTGGGCAGCGTCATCAAGTGCTTCTTGGAGCCGCGTTCCAGACCGAGCTCGGCCAAACGCTTCTTCACGACCTTGCGCGCGATGAAGCGATCGAGGCCTTTGAACTCACCACCCAGGTCGTTGACCTTACCTTCTAGCGTGAAGATGCAGATCTCTTCCAGGTTGTGACGTTTGCCTGTCGCGTGATCGTTGAAATCGTGGGCGGGCGTGACTTTGACGACACCGGTTCCGAACTTGGGATCGACGAGCTCTGCGTCCGTGATGATCGGGATGCTGCGTGACACGAACGGATGTTGCACGTGCTGGCCGTGCAGATGCGTGTAGCGAGGATCATCAGGGTGCACGGCAAGAGCGGTGTCGCCCAACATCGTTTCGGGGCGCGTCGTCGCGACTACGATTTCGCCGCCATCGGCCGTTTTGTATGCGAACTCGTAGAGCTCGCCTTCTACGTTTTCTTCGGTCTCGACTTCGAGATCGCTGAGCACGGTTTGCGACACCACATCCCAGTTCACAAGCCGCGTGGCCCGGTAGATCAGACCTTCTTCGTACAAGCGCACGAAGGCTTCGCGTACGGCGCGCGATAGGTCGGGATCCATCGTGAACTTGGTGCGCGACCAATCGGCGGAAGCACCGAGCGTGCGCTTTTGCTCGAGGATGCGGTCGCCGCTTTCGGCGCGCCATTCCCAGACGCGCTCGACAAACTTGGCGCGACCGAGATCATGGCGCGTGAGCCCTTCGGCCTTGAGCTTACGCTCGACCACGACCTGCGTGGCGATGCCCGCGTGATCGGTGCCGGGAATCCACAGCACGTTGCGGCCGAGCATGCGGTGATAGCGGATCAACACATCTTCGAAGGCCGTGCGGCAGGCGTGCCCCATGTGCAGGCTGCCCGTGACGTTGGGCGGCGGCATGGCGATGACGTAGGGCTCGCGCGTGTCTGAGGGATCGTTATTCGCGCGAAACAGGCCTTTTTCCTGCCAAAACGCGTACCACTTCTTTTCGGTTTCGGCTGGCTCGTAAGCCTTGGGCATGTCTGCTGCGGTCATGAGACCGGGAAAAAAACACGGACGCCCGCGCGGTGCAAGGCGCGGGCGGTCGTTCGCAGCAGGTTTTGCGGGATCGAATGCAGCCGAGCCAGGCTCCGCCGGCTGCGATCAACCGGCAGTCAGGCGCTTTTCGTGCCTCTCAGCGTCCCTCTGATGTCCCTCAAAAGCCCGTGAAATTAGCGGTAAATGCGAGTTTTCGCCTGTGGCCTCCTGTCGTTGTGTGACACTGTTTCCCAGCTTTAGGTACCCGCAACTGGTACCCACAAACTGAGGGAACATGGCTGCAAAAAAGCGACGCGTACGATCCTCGCACCCCGGGCTTGTCTTGCTCAAACCGCAAGGCCGGCATGGCTGGCGTGCTCGTTACAAAGACCCAGACACTGGCAAGCCAACCAAGGTCAGACTGGAAGCGAGCTTGGCGTCTGCTGAGGCCCGCACTGAATGGGCGAAGAGGAAAGCACGCACGCTATCGAAACGTCGTGCTGACATCTCTTCAGGCGCACCGAAGGCCACGGGCTCATCGCTGAGCGTTGCTCTCGAAAA
>JBKJIA010000529.1:0-9614 GCA_046598735.1 Polyangiales bacterium | reverse complement strand
GCTTTGCGAGCTGCGGTCGCGCCCTATTAGAAGCGTCCGCTTATGCTCACTCCAAGCGTTGCCTGCGTGGGCGAGCGGCCGTTTCCGGGCGCACCCACCATCCACCACGAAACACCTCCCAGCAAGGTTGCGCCGCCCGCGGCCAGACTTGCGTAGCTTACGTTGCTGAGGGCTTCCCACTTGGCATAGGTACCCGGATAACAGGGGCACACGCGCTCTGCCTCACGATGCTTGGCGTAGGCCGCGGCATACAACGCTGCGCCACCAACCAAAAGCGCACCTCCCACGCCCATCAGAAGCAGGGCGCCTTTGGGTGTTTGCGCTTTCGTTGCCATGGGCCGCGCTTCGCTCACAGGGTGGAGCTGCGGTGTAGGCTCGCTTGGCGTGACCGTAAGGTCGGGTTCAGCAGCTGGCTCGGTAGCGGGCTCAGGCCGTTCACAGGCGCCCAGTTCGAGTACGCGTTCTTCGACCTCGCGCTTGTTCTCCGCGTTCGGCAGCGCAGCCAGATAGCTCTTGTACAATGCAGCGGCCTGGGGACAGTGATCGATACCGGCCAAACGGTGGGCCTGCGCCATGTTGAAGAGCAAGCCCGGTGCCTCCGAGAGAGCGTATGCGCGTTCGAACAACAGTAAGGCCTGCGCGTAGCGGCCCTGCGCATACTCTACCTTACCATCTGCATACAGACGCTTGGCTTCGCTCGCGCCGTTCCCGGCGACCGGGGGCTCGGCAGCTTGCTCTACAACAGGCCCCACCGCTTGTGCCGATGCGCGACCCAGTCCGGTCGACATAGCGAGCGCGAAGCCAGCGACTAAGAACGCAATTTTCATCTGGGAAAAGGATCCTTTAGCCAGTCGCGGTAGCGCACGTCCGCTTGTTTTTTGGCGGCGGCGCGCTTGGTTCTAGTGCGCCCCCGGTTTGCTTTGGCCCTCACCTTGTCCGCAGTCGTAGCATTCGGAAGGGCGGTGGTGGCCGGGGTTATGCCCGCATCCGGCGATTGGGCTTGTTGCGAGCCTTGCGGGCTGACGGGTTGCGCGCTCAGAGTCGGCGCCTGTTCCGTGTTTTGCGCGCGCCAAGTGGAAGCGCCAAGCCAGGCAAGCCAAAGCAGCGCGCAGGCCAGCGCGATCAACAACGGTCTGCGTGTCCATGAGCTGCTCGCCGCGCGATCGAGCGCTGTCAACAAGCCACGCATGTCGAGAAAACGCGCGGAGGGATCGGTAGCCATGCCGCGCAGCAATACCGGCCACAGCCGATCTGAGTGTCTGCTACGCAGCGCGCTCGCCGTGCCCAGGGGGCCCACGCGCATGCGATCGATCAACTCTGCGAGCGAGATGCCTTCGCCCGCTCCGAACGGATGCCGCTGCGCGAGCGCGGCAAACAGCGCCACGCAATATGCGAACTGATCGCTCTGCGCCGTGGCCGCGCCGCCATCGAACAACTCCGGCGCCATGTAGGCAGGCGTGCCCACGATCCCGCGCGTAGGGGCGTAGAGCTCGACCACGTCGTTGCCGCCTTCTAGGGAAATCTGAGTGAGACGACGCTCAGCCTCGCGTGCCAGGCCAAAGTCTGTCACCAGCGCGCGCCCGTCCGCTGCTACGAGCACATTTTCCGGCTTGAAATCCAGGTGTACTAGGCCCTTGTTGTGAGCGGCCAATAGACCTTTGCCTGCATCACGAAACACCTCGAGGATTCGTTGCGGTGTGGGCTGCATCTCGCTGAGCCAGTCTGAAACAGTAAGGCCGTCCACGTGCTCCATGACCAAGTACACCGCGCCATCTTGCATGCCTACGTCATACACAGCGACGACGTTCGGATCGGATAGGCGCGCCATCGCCTGCGCTTCGCGCAACATGCGAGCAGACAATTGGGGCGAGCCGTGCAGATCGGGCCTGAGCACCTTGATCGCGACCGTGCGCTGCAGATTGGGATCGAATGCGCGATACACGACGCCTGAGGCACCTGCGCCGATCAGGCCGCGCACTTGGTAGCGCGCGATCTGAGTCGGGCTACCGGCGTCAGTTGAAGGTTCAGGCAGGGCCGGCGCAAGCGAGCGGGCGGCCTCGGCGAGCACGGCGCGACAGTCAGAGCAATCGCGCAGGTGGGATTCCACGCGTGCGACCTCGCCGGGTGCAAGCTCGCCCCGCGCTAGCGAGAAGAGCGCCTCGTCGTCCACGCACGTAGAGATGCTGGACACCCATCGAGGTTGCATTCCAGACCGAAGGCACGCAAGACTTTCCAGCATGGCTAGCCGTTTGTTCGAGCGCTTTGTCGCCACGGCTCGTGCAGCTTACGTTCCACTGGCTGTGCCGTTGCTGCAGGAGCTCGACCGCCGCCTGACCGCCGCCGAGCTTGCCACGCCCGACGTAGCGCATGAGCCGGATGAGTATTGCGCGCGTTTGATCGCGTTGCTGGCTGCGGCACTGGACCCGCTGTTTGAGCTTTCGCAGCTCCATGTCGAGGACATGTACTTGGCTTGGGCACTCGGCACGAATGATAGGTCTGCATTCGCACGTTTTGAGCGCGAGTTTCTGGCACGCCTGGCGTTGCAGGTGGCAAGCGGCCAGCGCGAGATTCGCGCCGATCTCGAGCAAAACGTGCGCACGCGTCTGTTCATCGCCAGTGGCGATTCGCCTGCGCGCATCCACCAATACTCAGGTCGCGGACCGTTTGGCGCATGGTTGCGCATGGTGGGTAAGCGCGCGGCCCTCGATCTTCTGCGCGCGCGTGGTGCGGCGCCTGCGCGCGAGCTCGATAGTCCAAATCTCGCGACCGACCCTGAGCTCGATTACCTCAAGCTACGCTACGCCAGCGACTTCAAGACGGCGCTCGAGCACGCACTGCTGGGTCTCGACGCGCGTCAGGTCACGCTGCTCAAGTTGTCGTTCATCGAACAAGTCTCGGCGGCGGCCGTGGGGGTGATGTACGGCGTGTCAGGACGAACCGTGCAGCGCTGGCTCGCAGAGCTCAGGCAAACCGTGCTCACGCGCACGAGGGAGGGATTGAAAGCGCGGCTTGCGCTGAGTCCCTCCGAGCTCGATAGCCTGCTCGGCCTCATGCAAAGTCAGCTTCACGTGACCTTGCAGCGGGTGCTCGACGCCGCCGAGCGCGCCCAAGAATGACGCAAGTACGGCCGAACATAGCGCGCGCGGTCATGGGCCTACCCAGCCCAGAGTGGCGCACTTTGTGTGAGGTCTCGGCACCTGGCTGAAAAAAGTGTGTCGCGCTGCTGAGTCGCCTCCGTCATCCAATGAAGGAGGCGCGCAGGTGCCAAAATCGACCCCCCCAACAAGATCTGCCATCGGGCTGCACACCGCCGTATGGCTTGCGCTACTCACCGCTTGCACTGGCGAGCTTGACGGCTTTCCAGCACCGCCAGTGAGTGGCTCCGATAGCGCCGACGGCGCAGGGAGAGATGTGGACTTCGGCCCAGACTTTGGACCGGGCGCCGACTGCGACATCCGCGCGCTGATGGCATTGCCTGAAAATGGCTGCACCACCGCGGGCTGTCACGGTGCGCAATTTCAGGGCGGTCTCGATCTTGCGTCGCCCGGCGTGGCGCAGCGCCTGAACGGCGTGACCTCCAATAGTGAGGCCTGTGGCGGCGAGCTCTTGATCGATCCGCAAGATCTCGACAACAGCTTGCTGCTGCGTGTGATCGATCCTGAGCGTTTCAAGGAAGCCTCGTGTGGTGTGAGGATGCCCTTAGGGAGCAGCGAAGGCGTGTCGGCAAAGACCTTGTCTTGCTTTGAAGCGTGGGCAAAGGATTTGGCCTCCGCCGAGCCCACCACACCTATCGAGGTACTGCCAGAGTTCGAGCCGGTACCCGCCCAGTCGTACGTCAATAAGGTCAAGACCTTGTTGACCGGGCAAGCGGCTACGCCGAGTGAAGTGGCGAGTGTGCTCGCCGATGACGGCGCCCTGCGCACGATGATCACAAGTTGGGTGGAGACACCTGAGTATTCAAGCAAGCTCTTCGACTTTCTCAAAATCGCCCTGCAGCAACGGATCGAAGGTTCACTGGATACGCAGTTCATGCGCTTGCGAGGGAACAAAGTACCTGCGCTGCGCAGCAATCTGGAAGAGTCATTCATTCGCACCGCCGCTGCGATCGTGCAGGAGGGCCGACCGTTTCAGGAGGTGTTCACCACGCGACGTTGGGCGGTGACAACGGCCACTCTTGCGGCGTTGGCATTTCTCGAGAAGACGCCCGCAGCGTTGCGCGCAGAAAAGCACACGCTGATCGGTGGTGCGGGGGTGAGCTCCATTTCCGAACATAAGTGGTATCTGCCGAACCTTCCCGCTGGTTGCGTAGTAAGCACGATCGGCAGCGACGACGTGCTTGAGCTGATGTTGGGCTTTGCGGGTTGTAAGGGGGCGGCTGGTTACCGTTTCGACGACACGGTGTTGACGGCCGCAGACTTTGCCGACTGGCGTTTCGTCGACCTCGAGGCTGGCCTGAGCAGCGCGACCAGTCCCATCTTCTATGATGTGGTAAGCCTGCGCAGCGCGACTAAGGTTTCCCTCGTTCAACCGCGCATGGGTTTCTTTACATCGCCCGCCTTCCTAGCGAATTGGGAAACCAACGAAGACAACCAGTTTCGCGTCACCACGAGTCAGACGCTCATCGTGGCACTCGGCGAGATCTTTTCGCCCGCCGACCCGACGATTCCGGTTCGTCTGGATGGCCTTGCCACCGAACACGTAGACCCGGCCACCACTTGTTATGGCTGTCATCAGTTTCTCGATCCCATGCGCGAGTATTTCGCGCACAACTTCTCCTTCACCTACCAAGCTACCGCCACGCCTAGCACGGTCACACCTTCGTTCGCGTTCCGTGGTTACGTGCGCGACGGCGGCTCGCTGCAAAGCTTTGCGACCACCTTGGGCAAGCATCCTAAGTTTGCAACAGGCTGGACCCAGAAGCTTTGCTACTGGGCCAACTCCCAAGCCTGCAACGAAGCTGATCCCGAGTTTCAGCGCGTGGCCGCGGCCTTTGCCGCAAGCGGTTTCAACTTCAAGGCACTGCTGGTCGAGCTGCTGAGCTCTCCGCTCGTGACCGGCGCTTCCTTCACGGAGACTTACCGTGCCAAGGATCCCTTCATCAGCATCACGCGCAGGCAGCACTTGTGTCAGCTGCTGGACACGCGCTTGGGCGTGCCGAACGCCTGCGACGTAGCGGCAAGCTTTGCGGGTCTGGTACCAGAAGACGCCTTCAATCGTGGCTCGGCTGAACCAGTTCAAGCTTCGGTCACGGGCCTCTTTCACTACGCTGCGGCCGAGAAGCTGTGCCTGCGCTTGGCGACGCGCTTGGTCAGCACGGCAACCACGGCCAGATTTCAAACCAAGGATGCTGAGCTTGCGCTCGACGCGCTAGTGACAGATCTGATGGGACTCGGGGTGGGGCACCCGCGTCACGACGAGGTGCGGGCCCGGTTGGCGGCGCATTTCGAAGCGGCCAAACCCATGGGCGGCGCGACCATCGCCTTACGGTCTGCTTTCACGGTCGCATGCGTGTCACCTGAAGTTATGGCGGTGGGACTATGAAAAAGTCAGTCATGAAAGCATCACGACGCAACGTTCTGATTGGCTCCGCCTGCGGGGCGGGGCTCTTGGGGCTGCGCTCATTCGTCACGGGTCTGCCCACGAACTGGTTGCTCGGAGATCGGGTAGCGCACGCTGCAGAGCTACCCACGCCCCAGTATTTGATCTTAGCCACCTCGAACTCAGGTGATCCCATGAACGCCAACTGCCCGGGCTCGTATATGGCCGGCACGGAGAACAATCCGCTCCCGGAGATGGCGGCTTCCGACCTGAGCTTTGGCGCTACCAAGGCGAAAGGAGCTGCCTGCTGGGGAACGCTGCCCGCCGCCCTGCGCGCTCGCATGTCGTTCTTTCATCACCGTACCTATACCAATGCGCATCCCGAGCACCGTAAGGTCATGACTTTGCACGGGGCCGCGAAAGGTGCATCCGGCAATGGGCAAGAGATGTTGCCGAGCCTGTTTTCGAGCGAGCTTGCCAGCGCACTCGGCACCATTCAGCGCGAACCCGTGCCACTTGGTAACGAGCTCCTCACCTACGAAGGTCGCGCACTGGATGGCATTGATCCGACCGGGTTGAAGTCGCTCTTCGACCTTCCCGACGATTTGCTTTCACGTCTGACTGCGTTGAGGGACCAAGAGATCGACGCCCTGTATGGCGATTTGCGCGCAAACGGTAGCCGCGTACAGCGACAGTTCCTCGATCGCTACGCACTCGGCCGCGAACAAGTGCGCAAGCTTGGTGATGAGCTTGCCACCTTGCTCGCGCGCCTGCCTTTGGATCCCACAGACAAAGATTCGCCTACCGATCAGATCGTGGCCGCCGTCGCCCTGATGAAGCTGAAGGTGGCACCTGTGGTGACGATCCACTTACCCTTCGGAGGCGACAACCATAACGACTCGGATCTGACTGCCGAACGCGATCAAACGGTAGGCAGCATGGCGACGTTGACTACGCTGTGGAATGAGCTGACAGCGCAAGGCCTGCAGGACCAAGTCAGCTTCGCATCGCTCAACGTCTTTGGTCGCACGCTCAAGCGCAACGCAAGTGGCGGCCGCAACCACAATCAAAATCATCACGTCATGATGATGTTTGGCAAGAACGTACGCGGTAGCGTGATCGGCGGTGCCGTCCCTCTGGCGGGCGATTTTGCAGCTTCTGCCATCGACTCGAAGACAGGCGCCGCCAGCGCGAATGGGGATATCGACCCCTTGTCTTCACTCGAGTCTGCAGCCAAAACCTTATACACCGCGCTCGACTTGCCCGCAGCCGGCATGGAAAAGCGCATCGTGGGGGGTAAGGTCGTCAAGGCCGCGATCGCGGGGTAGGGCGGGTGCGTGGCGACGTGGGCTCAGGGGGAAGGCCTCGTCGCGGAAGACCTCGTCGGAGTACGGAAATTCAGAATCCCGCGGCGAGGCGCCGCGGCGAGGCGGAAGACCTCGTCGGAGTACGGAAATTCGGAATCCGGGGCCTCGTCGTCGTCGCGGAAGACCTCGTCGTCGCGGAAGAGCGGAAGACCTCGTCGCGGAAGAGCGGAAGACCTCGTCGGAGTACGGAAATTCGGAATCCGCGCAACTCGGTCGCGTGTTGGTCGATACGTGCGCATTTCTCGTGTATTGCGCATTCAGGCGGCCACTTTCCGAATTTCCGTACTCCGACGCGTCCCGGAACGCGACGCGCGACGCGTTTTGAACGCGACGCGTTTTGAACGCGCGTTCGTACTCCGACGCGTTTTGCGTTTTGCCGACGCGTTTTGAACGCCGCGGGCGCGTTTTGAACGATGTTCCCGCGGGCGGCACACCGCGTTGTAGTCCACGCGAGTGACTCAGTGACAGCAAGTCCCACTCGACCAGGTCAGCACACCAGCCGTCGTCTTCAGAACGAGGTTACCGTCGTTCTGCATCGTCAGGATGCTACTGCCTCTCGTCGACGTGCCTGTGCTCCACTTTGCGCCCGTGGGTGCGTACGCGACGACATTCCCGTCCGACTGCACAGCGATTCGGTTCGCGCCTGTGCCGCCCGTGGGAGAGCTCCACAGCGCAACGCCGCCGTTCTGGTATACGACGAACTTGCCGTCCATCTGCATGAAGGCGGCGAAGCGTCCATCCGCCGACTTTAAGCATTCGCCCGCTAGGATGTTGCCAGACGCGGCGGTCGCACCACGGCTTACGCACGCGGGCAAGCCAACGTAGTGAGGAGTTGGGTGGTTCCACACCAAGCTCGTAACTCCCCTCAGCATCTTACTGGCGTCGTCTACGAGACGTAGGTAGAAGTCGGAGCTGACCCGCGTGCCGTCGGCATCGAGAGTCAGGAAGTACTGGTTGCTCGGCACCATGCTCGCGTCTTCCGCGGCTTTGGAGATAGCCGTACCTTCGTCGAACTCGTCGAACATGGCGACGTAGGCGTCTGGAATTCCCACCTGCTTGATATTCGCGAACTGGCGCCACATGAAGTCGCCATGCAGACGGGGAATCTGGTTTCGTACTGCACCCGTCTGCCAGTTGGACCAGGCAAAGCCCGGAAACACGACCGGCTGATAGGCCTGTCCGCGGCCCTGACAAGTCGCCCAGTCGCTGGTCAACTTCGCCTTCCAGCTATCCGCGCCGGCGATGCTACCAAACCTGCCTACGGTCCAAGGCGAGAGCATGTCGAACTGGGCGTACACGTTAGAAAACCCAGTCTTCGAGTCGCCAGAGGATGTCGCCCAACTAGAAGGAACGCCTCCGATCACATAGCAACCCTGGGCCTTGAACCAGGCGATCACCTCGAGACACTGAGCGGCATCACCAGGGCGGTCTGTGAAGCCCATGCCCCAGATATTCACCACCGGCTTACCATTATGCCGTGCGTAGGCTGGCGAGGTCGTGAGCTTGAGTGTGTTGACGATCGTGTTGGTCCAGTCCGACTTGATATCCTGCTGGAAGTTGGTCCAGCCGCTTATGTCGTACATGATGTAGAACTTGCGCCCGTAGGCTTCGGCGCCTTTCTTCACGGCAGTCGAGATGCCATCCCGCATGGCCTTCACCGATGTATCGCTGAGCTCACTGCCAAACCGCTGCACCGCGGCTCCGTCGATCCCGTAGGTCTGCATCCACTTCATCTGAGTATCGGTCGTGTTCGGCGTCCACGAGGAGAAGAGCTTTGAAGGCTGTCCGTTCCCCAGGGCGCTATAGCCGGTCTGGAAGGTCGTCGTGAACTCGCGCACGTCCGGCCAAAGCTCGAAGCTCTGAAAGTTCGGGGCCGGTGCCGTGGCTTTGGACCAATGCCCCCACTTGTTTCGCGGCGAGCCATCTCCAGTGGCGCTAAACCACCCCTGGTAACCGACATAGACCTTCCCGACGATATCGGAGGGCCCGAGGACCTTGTCGGAGGAGTCGGAGTCGTCGACGGCGCCCAGGCCTGCATCGCCCTCCAAGGCGCTTTGACCCTCAGGCGTGGCGCAGCCCATAAGTGACATCGCTGCGCACACGGCGCCAGCCTGGAACAGTTTAACGAGGACTCCCAAGCGCTTGCTCATTCGTATCCTTCTGCTCCCTGGCTCATTGCGGGACATCCGCGTGGCCGGCGAGCGATTGGCATCAATGTTCGTGAACTCGGACTTGGAGCGGCGTTTGGGATTGGGGAAGGGATGGGAAGGCAGTCTCATCGCGATCCTTACTGTTGCAACGGGCTCCTCACTTCATGCGATCGGAATAAATCTGAGTATTGTGTTAATATTTCAATAGTGACGTTGGTGCCTAGAGTGCAGCCGTGCCTTACCGTTCGCTATATGTCGGCTCAGCACCGCGGTCGCTCACGTCCCCAAGCCGGCGTCCCTACCGACTATTCGCGCAGCCACCTGCCGAGATCGAAAGCCGCAGCAAGACCTTCGACGAGCACTTCCGGGCCGACGGAGCGTTGCGCGTACATATCTACATGGCGGCTGGCAGCAGCTCGCTTCAACCCGCCCCCAAAGGCGTTTTTCCGGCCGCCGCGCAAGAGACATCAGGGGGGGCAATGGGCCTTGGCAAAAAAGATTCCCCCGCAGGTCCAAAGGCGCGCTATCCCGAGAGAGTGAATAGGCGTCATGTAATCCT
>JBKJIA010000493.1:0-24588 GCA_046598735.1 Polyangiales bacterium | reverse complement strand
GAGTGGTTACAGCTTTTCCGGCGGGGCCTGATTGGGACCTGCGCCCAATTGGTTGATAAAGAAGCCGAAATAGTCAGCCGCCTGATCGATCTCTGCAGATAGTGGCGTTCCGCCGCCATGGCCCTGGCCATCATCCGCCCGCAAAAGTACGGTACCGCCGGTGCTGGCGGCTTGGAGACGCGCCGTCATTTTGCGCGAATGCATCGGGTCCACCCGCGGGTCGTTCGCACCGGTGATGAACAACACGGCGGGGTAGGCGGTGTTGTCTTTGACGTTGTGCAGGGGCGAGTAAGCAAGCAGCGCACGAAAATGATCGGGGTCTTTCACAGTACCGTACTCGGTGACGTTGAACGCGCCGTTCGGCGAAAGCTCTACGCGCAACATGTCGTAAATGCCGACCAATGACACGACCGCTTTGTACATTTCAGGATGCTGCGTAAGTGCGGCACCCATGAGTAACCCGCCATTGGACCCGCCTAAGATGCCAAGCTTGGTGGAGCTGGTGTGCTGGGTGGCTACCAGGTACTTGGCGCACGCATAGAAGTCGTCGAACACGTTTTGCTTCTTGGTGAGGTTGCCGGCCAGATGCCACTCCTCGCCCAGCTCCCCGCCACCGCGCAGATTGGCCACTGCAAACACGCCGCCGCGATCGAACCACACCCGCAACAACGGATTGACGCGCGGTTGCATGCTTATTCCGTACCCACCGTAGCCGGTCAGAATGGCCGGGTGGGTACCGTTGAGCGCGGTGCCCTTTTTCTTGAGGATGTTAAGGGGGACCTGGGTACCATCCTTCGAGGTCACCATCTCGCGGGTGACCTCGATGTCGGCAAAAGATACGGGCGAGATCAGCTCGAGCTTGGTTTTGGCGACGACCCCACCTTTTGCGGAGTAACGGTACCAGGCAGGCATCTCGGTATAGCTCTGCCCGCGAAACAGGATGTCGTCGCCGCGCAGGCGCACGACCTCACGCACCGCGGAAATGGCTGGGATGGCAAGCTCGCCACGCGCCTTCCCCTTGAGGTCGAACATCCGTACGGCGGACGGTCCGCCGACCAGGTCGCGCACGTAGAGCGTGCTCTTGGTGGCGTGCGCGGATTGGATGGTGACCGCAGTTTCAGGGACGAGCAGTTGCGCCTGGGCGAGCACTGGTTTGAGCGGGTCGATGCGCAAGATCTGTCCGCGAGGTGCCCCTTTGAGGGATAGCGCGTAAATCTTACCATCCGCCCCGAACGAAGCGTGCACTACCTTATCGGCCAGTGCCGCGAGCTCGCTCCACTTACCAGTGCGCGTATCGAGCAAGTGCAGCGCACTCTCGCCACCGTCGCCGTTCTTGACGTTGGCGAGCACGTACTTGCCATCGTCGCTCGTCTCGAGCTCGATCTCCGCGATGCGCGGAAAGTCTTTGCCCACGGAGTAAGCATCACTCTCCGTGGCTGTCCCCAAGACGTGAAAGTATACCTGTTGAAAGAAGCCCATGTCCGCGCTGGGGCGCTCGCCGGGATGGGGATGGCGGGTATAGAAGAAGCCCTTACCATCCTTGGCCCAAGTAAGGGCCCCGCCCGCGGTGCCACTATTGGCAAAGGGGACTACGTCGCCAGTCTTTTTGCCGGTCTTCGTGTCGAACACGTGCACCGTGCCTGACTCCGTGCCGCCTTCGGACAGAGACACGGCCACGCGGGCGCCGTCCGGCGAAGGCTCATAGTAGTCGATGGTGGTGCCACCTGAGCTGTCGATCACGTTTGGATCCACGATGACCCGCTCGCTTGCGAGGTCATCGGCGTCGTTCAGCACCACCAGGAACGCCTGCTGTTTAGGGGGTTGGTCTTTAACCGCGAAGAGCTGCCCGCCCGCATACGAAAGCGCAAACCTGTCCGCAGAGGCCGACGACAGGATTTCCTTGATGCGTGCATGCAGCTCCGGTCGACCTGACTGCGCATCGAGTTGCTCACGCGCGAGCTCGTTTTCAGCGGAAATCCAGAGCTTCACGTTCGCGTCGGCCGCGTTCTCGAGCCACTGGTAGTCATCTGCGACCTTAGTTCCATGATACGTGGTGACCACAGGCCGCTTGGCGGCGGCAGGGTAAGGAGACGGATCGCGGCGGCTTGATGACGCACCGATGGGCGCAGTCTCCGCCGCGGAAGGGGGCGTGCTCGCAGGTGGAACTTGGCCCCCGCCGCACGCACTGATGAGTGACAGAAAACCCGACAATCTAGCGAAGTTTGAGCGCATGGTACGCGAACCTAGCATCGCGCGCCGCGCCCCGCCGCGCCCCGCCGCACAGTGCGAACCGCGTAGCTTGCCGGCTAGCGCGACGGAAAACCGGGCGCCAGGATTTCGAAGAAACACTCAGCCTTGACCACGCTTCCTCGCTCGGGTCAGCGCGGTAGCACCCCCAAAGGACTCGATATGGTCGCCTGAGAGCTCGCAACTCAACTCCGGATCCGAGAGCTACCAGGCCCGCGCCTGCAAGCGGGAGCGGTCCAGGGTTTCGTGCTGGCTCTCTATCCCGACGAAGCCGAGGAGCAGGCGGAGGTCGGGGAGAACTTCCTCCGGCGCTCTGACCGGGCTGGCTTAGCTACTGAAGGTCAGCCAACCCGATGGCCAGCGACCTACTTGGACAAGATTGAGTCGATGTCTTTGCGCAACGAGCGGAAGATTTCCTCGGCGCGCGACGTGCCCAGCTCCACGATCAGCGCCTTGATCTTGTGCTCGGCGCTGCCTGCTGCTGCGGAGGAAGAGCGCGTGACCGGAGCGCTTGCCTTCGGGGCGCTGGCACCTGCGGCGGGCTGCTTGGTAGCCGCAGACTTCTTCTTCTTCTTGCCCTTGGACTTTTTCGCCTTGGGTGCGGCCTTGGGCGCGGCCTTGGCGGCCGCCGTGGAGCCAGCCGTCGTCGGCCCCTTGGCCTTGGAGCGCATTTCCGACTGGATGGTCCATACGAACTTTTCGTTGAGATCCAGCCCGGCTTCCTTCGCCTTCGCGATCACCTCTTTGGCGGGCGTGCGGTCCGGAAGGGTCCGAATGAATCCGGACTTGGTGATTCCCTTGCTGCTACTTTTGCTGCTCTTCTTCGTGGCTGCCATTTGGAGTCCTTTCGCATCGCGCTACGCATGAGCGTCGCGCTCGCTTTCGGTGGAGCTTACTCCAAGGACGGCCAAGAGTGCAGTATGTAGGCGGTTGGGGGGCGCTCAAGGCACCCCTAAGGCCGCGCGCGAAACTGGCTCCTGCCGACGCCGCCGAGCGCTAGCGAGTGGACGTGATCGCGCTGAGTTGATGGCGCACAGAACGGTAGATCTCCTCGGCCCGTGCCGTTCCGACCTCGACGATCAGCAGCTTCAACTTGTGCTCCAAGCTGCCTCCCGCGGAGGCGCTTGAGGAGGCGCTTTTTTTCGCAGGAGCCTTGCCAGCGGCGATCGCATGGGCCTTAACCGGCTCGGTCTTGGCGGCTTTACCCGGTTTCTTCGCGGGCGCTTTGGCCTTCTTCGCGCCGCCGCCGGCCGCTATGCGCAGCGCGGACTGGATGTTCCAGACCGACTTCTTGGTAAGGTCAAGACCCGCTTCCTTGCCCTTGGCGACCACGTCGTCGGCCGGAGTGGAAGGGTCAAAACCTCTAATGAAAGCGTTTTTGGTCATGGGCTTGTCGCTCTTGTCGCTGCTGTTCTGGGCTGCCATCGGGGTCCTTTCACGAGGCGCGGGGGCGCCATGGTGCGCCGCGAATGTACACCACATCCTGCCTATCGCCACGCCGTGCCCCCACGATGCCAAGGCGGCCGCGCTGCACGCACGCGGATAGGAGTCCTTGGGCGCTCGTCTACCGGGCCATGCGAGGCGGCTTTGCGTGGCCGTCGAGTAGCCACATTGGGGAGGACTCGGCGAGCGCTAACCCGCCGCATGCATGTCTGGGCCGCGTTCCGCTGCGTTGTCTCCGTCAGATGCCCCGCCGCGCATGCGTCGGTCGAGATATGCGCGTAAGCGGCGCGCAAGCACGCGCACATGGGGATGCTCGCACATGGAGTTGTGTCCGCCCGGACAGGCGATGACCTCCATGCCACCAAGCACGTACGGGCCCCAGCCGTTCTGCGCGTCCACTACCAGGGAAGTACCCATGGGCATCGCGCTGCCGTCTGCTGCGCGAAATAGCATTGCGTCGCCTTGGTAAGGTCCCGGCCGATAGCGAGCAGCAGCGGCCAGCCAGGTATCTTCGATCGTCTCAAACCTAAGCTCGAAGGCGTAGCGCTTGGCGAAGGGCCTTCGTACGAAGCGCAGCAAGCGATCGGCCTCGCTGTGCAGGCGCCTCTTTGCCGTTCCGGTTAGATAGAGCAGGCCCTCTTCCTTGAGGCGCTCGGCGTGAAGAGTCAGGCGCTCAGCCCCTGACCGCGTCGGTAAGACTGGCGCGGGCGAGTCGAGAAAGGCCAGGCTGCCTACCGATTCCCCCTGGCCTGTCAGCTGCAACGCCATTTCGTACGCGATGATGCCGCCACCCGAATAACCGCTGAGGTGATAGGGACCATGGGGTTGGACGCGTCTGATCTCCTGCAGGTAGTGTGCCGCCATCTCCTCCACGGTGGTGTGCGGCTCGGACTCGCCATCGAGGCCTTGGGGCTGCAAGCCGTAGAAGGGTTGATCAAGACCCACGAGCAGCGCGAGCGCCCGCAAGTTCAAGGGATTACCACCCATGCCCGCCGCACAGAACAAGGGCGGCCGGGAACCCGCGCTCTGCATCGCAACCAGCGAGGAGTAACCCTTAGCAGTCTTACGCGCCGAGGCTGGGTCCAGCTGTTGCTTGGCGCCGTCGGGGAGTGCCTCCTGCGCGGCTGGCGACTCGTGGACGTTCGTCGAGCGATCCAATAGCGCGGCCAATTGTGAGATGGTCGGGGCTTCGAACAGCGCAGAGAGCGGCAGGGAGAGCGAGTACTGCTTTCTCACTGCGGCGAATAACCTCACCGCTACGAGGGAATTGCCTCCCAGATCGAAGAAGTCGTCATGGATGCCTACCTTGCGCACGCCAAGCAGCTCAGACCAGACACTGGCAAGGCGCTGTTCGCTGGGCGTCGTGGGGGCGGCATAGTCGCTCTCCATGGCGGGCCGTGAAAAGCCCTCGAGGCCCTCGTCAGAGTCCCCCAACGCCGGCGGTCTGCTTTGTCGATCGAGGGCGTTCTTCCAGCCAGGCACATCCACTGACGAAGCGATGGTCTGCAGCAGATGCGGCTGATTCATCACGCGATCAAAGACCTCTACTCCCTGTTCAGGAGCGATGGCATCGCGCAGCAACTCCTGTAGGGCTCGGTCTTGGATTCGTTCTGACGGGGCATGCATCGCCTTGGCCATCAGCGCGGAGCGTGCGTCGATGCGCTTCATCTCGAACCCTTCGAGCGTGGCAAGAACCTTACCTTCCCGGTCGCTCAAGGTGACGTCGAAGTAAGCCAGGCCGCGGCCGGTTTCTGGCCGCAGTCTGACGTGGCTGAACAGGTGATCCGTCATCGGCGCGAAAACACGCACCCGCGCATAGCCCGCCGGTACAAAAAAATCGTTGGCCGGATCAAAACCTGGAATGAGGGCCTGTGCGCCGCCCGTGGCCATGTCGAGCACCGCTGGATGAAGGTGGAGATGGGTCAGGTCGGCTGCAAAGCGCGCGGGCAGGCGCAGCTCGATCAGTGCCTCTCCGTTTCCCCATTGTGTGCGCACGAGATTTGCCCAGCGTGGGCCGAAGTCGACGAACGACTGCCTGAGCTTACCTTCCGGATGAAGCTCGCTGCGCAGGTTGCAGCGCAGCGCGAGCGAAGCAAGGTCGAGGGCCGGTGGTGGTGGTCCTTCGTACGCGCGGACGTCGCCCGTCACATGGGGGCCCGTACGCGGGTCCGCACCAGCCGTGCGAATTTCTACCTCGAGCGCGTCGCCTGCCGGCGTGAGCAACAGATTCATGGCGCGAGGTTTGTCGTCGGCCACCTGGAAGGGAGACAAGAAACTAAGGTTTAGCATCTCCACGAAGCCCGGGCTTCTGCCCTCGGAAAAGGCCGCGCGGATGAGCTCGAGGAACGCCGTGCCTGGCAACAGGGCATGGGCACCCTTGATCCTGTGTTCCGAAAGCAGCCAATGGTCAGCCACGCGAAACTGAGTGCAGAATACGCGGCCGTGCCCGCGGTCGTCGCTGTAGCCGTCGAGCATGGGATGCAAGCAAGGTGTGTTGGCGACAAAGCCCTGCGTCTGCACAGCGTAAGATCGCACGGCCATGCCAACCTCACGCCACGCGTTCCAGTTCACCACCACGGTATGCTCGCTGGGCTTCTGGCGCGCGCGCTGCTGGGCAAAGGCATCGAGAAACGCGTTGGCCGCGGTGTAGTCCACTTGTCCGGGCAGTCCGAGCACCGACGCCACTGAAGAGAAGGCAACAAAGAAGTCGAGTGGCTCGCGAATCAACTCATCGAGCACGAGGGTTCCGCGTACTTTGGGCGCAAGCACGCTCCGCATGGCTACGTCGGTTTTGGTGGCCATGGGCTCGTCATCCATGACACCTGCTGCGTGGACTACGCCGCTGATGGGACCGAGCGCGCGGCGCACGGAAGCGAGTGCGCTCATCATACTGTCGCGGTCTGCAACGTCAGCTATCACGATCTGAACCGTGGCCCCCAACGCCTGCATTTCGCGCACCTTTTGGATGCGCGAAACGCCAGCTCCATTCGCGCCACTGGCTAGGATGGCATCCCAGTCTTTCTCGGGCGGCAATCCACTCCGTGAGAGTAAGGCGATCTGAATGGGTTTGAGCGCCGCCATGTGAGTCGCAATCTCTAGGCCGATGCCTCCCAGTCCGCCGGTGATCAGGTACACGCCACCGGCGCGCAGCCAGTTGACGGCTTCCGGCGCCGTCGCGGGCACAAGCATGCGGTCTAAGTGCCGAACAAAACGCCCTCCTATACGATGGGCCACTACTTGGTCCGACGGGCCGGTGTGAAGGTCGGCCAGTAACCGCTCAAGGAGCGCATGCCCCGCCTTCGATGGGGCGCGCGGCGCAGCAAAGTCGATCACCCGCGTGCGCACCTGAGGGAACTCGCGCGGTGTCACGAGCGCGGGGCCCAAGCAGGCCGCGTGCAGTGGTTCCACCTGCTCCCGGCCATCGACTGCGCACAGGGCGGTCGTCACAAAGGTAAGGTCGTGGAGCTCTCCGGTTCGGCCTAGCGCCCGCGCAAGATAGGTCGGGGCAAAGAAACTTTGATCGAGTCGGGCGTCCGCGTCGTGTCCGCGCTTGCCGCCGTGCAGCCAACGCTCGGGCGATGTTGCAAGTCCGAACATAAACAACACCCGCCGCGGCAGCGGGCCCCGTTCGGCAAGCGCATCCAGCAGCTCCACGAACTGATTGGAAGAGGAAAAGCATAGTTCCCAGTGATTGGGACGCGCCTCGAGCAGGCGTGACGCATGCGGGCGCACGGTCACTACCGGCCCACGCAGGTGCCTTCGAATCTGTTCGGCTGCCAGCGAGCCGTCCGTGAACACCAGCCACGGGCTGGCTTCGTCACGCGTGCTGCTAGACAAGACCGGGGCGTTGCGGTAGCTGAGCGAATAGAACCAATCGTCGACGGCGTCGTGCCGTGTGGGCCCGTCTTCGGCAAGCCTTGCCTCAGGAGCTGAGGCTTCAGGCTCGACCCAGAATGAGCTGCCTTCGAAAGGGTAGGTTGGCAACGGGATGCGGTTGCGCAGTTGCCCGTCGTAAAAGGTCTCGAAGTCCACGTCGACGCCGTAGCTCCACAATCTTCCCAGCGCCGTCATGGCAAAGGCCACGTCGCTCGCATTCTCTTGGGGATGGCGCATGGTACTCAGGGCACAGCGTGGTTTCGTGCTCTGAGCGCGGGCTAGCGTGCTGAGCGTGCGACCGGGGCCAAGCTCGAGCAACGCGAGGTCCCCATCGGCCAGCAACGTCTGCATGCAGTCTGCAAATCTTACCGTGCCGCGCAGGTGCTTGACCCAATACTCAGGGTCCGTTGCCTCCTCCGCGCGGATGTAGCGGCCGGTCAGGTTGGATACAAAGGGTAAGGTGGGTGGGCGGAGTTGAATGGTACGGCACAACGCCCTGAATTCATCGAGTACCGGGTCGAGCAAGCTAGAGTGAGCCGCGATGTGAATCCGCACGCGGGTGTGGTCGATCGCGCGCTCGGAGAGCAGTTTTTCAAGCGCTTCGAGCTCTCTCAATGGGCCCGAAGCCACGCACATATCGGGTGCGTTGACCGCGGCGATGTCGAGCTCCTTGGGCATGAGCTTGCGGGTGTCAGCTTCGCTGAGCGAAACACTCAGCATCCCGGAAGTGGGCACCTTCTCAAACAAACGACCACGCAGCATGACCACGCGCAGTGCATCTTCGAGCGACATCACGCCGGCCAGGCATGCCGCGAGGTACTCGCCCATGGAATGACCCACGGCTGCGACGGGGGTAACCCCCCATGACTGAAAGAGCTGGGTGAGCGCGTACTCCGTGGCAAATAGTGCAGGCAATGTGAGCGAGGGGCGCTCGAGCTCCAGCGTGGCTTGTTCGCGCGTGGACTCGTCCGCGAACATCAGCGCGCGCAAGTCGTAACCTAGCGCAGGCTCAGTCAGCCTAAGGCAAGCATCGATCGCTTGCTGGTATACTTCCTCGCACTCGTAAAGCTCCTTACCCATGCCGGCGTATTGCGCGCCGCCCCCCGGATACAGAAAGACCACCCGCTTCTTCGCATCGTCTGCTTGTTCGGTCGGCGTGTGCTTGCCCTCGCGCGCACGCAGCAGGGCGGCCGCTGTGCCACTTGAGTCGGCCACGCAGATGCGTCGGTGTGGCATGTGCCGGCGGCCCACGGACAGTGTGTAAGCGGCATCGGCGAGATCCAGGTCAGGCGTGGTCTCGAGCGTCGTTGCTAGGTCTTCACAACGCTGGTCAAGGGCTGCGCGTGTCATCGCCGACAAGACGAGCAGCTGCTGATGGCGACCTCCCTCGCCCGGGATGCGCTCGGGGGCTTCTTCCAAGATCACGTGGCAGTTCGTACCGCCCGCTCCGAGCGCCGTCACACCGCAGCGTAGGGGCCCACGGCTCGTCCACGGGCGCAGGTGTTCATTGACGAAAAACGGGGAGCTACCAAAGTCGATCTGAGGGTTTGCTCGCTCGTAACCGAGGCTCGGCGGCAAGGCGCGATGCTGGAGCGCGAGCACCGCCTTGATGAGCGATGCAATGCCCGCCGCTTCACCCAAATGACCGATATTCGACTTTACCGAACCTATCGCACAGAACGCGGCGCGATCGGTGTGACGTCTAAATGCTTCGGTGAGTCCCGCGACTTCGATGGGATCGCCTACTAAGGTGCCCGTGCCGTGCGCTTCCACGTAGCTCACGCTTTCGGCGGGTATGCGGGCCGCCTTGAGCGCAGCGTCGATGCACTCGGCTTGGCCGTCGACGCTGGGGGCGAGGTACCCTACCTTGAGTGCCCCATCATTGTTGATGGCTGAGCCACGCAGCACGGCGCAGACCGTGTCACCGGCATCGAGTGCATCCTGCAGACGCTTGAGCACGACGCAACCTGCGCCGCTGCCGAACACGGTGCCCGCGCTCCTTTCATCAAAGGGTCGGCAGTGCCCGTCTGGCGAAAGGATCTCACCTTCGCGGTACTCATAACCACGCCCGTGTGGGATGAGGACCGTCGAGCCACCCGCGAGTGCCATGTCGCATTCACCCCGCAACAGGCTCTGACTGGCCAGGTGCACGGCAACGAGCGCCGACGAACAGGCGCTCTGCACGTTCAGGCTCGGCCCTCGCAGGTCCAGCTCGTAAGATACGCGCGTCGCCAGAAAGCTCATGTCGTTGCCGGTGTGGCGAACCAAGAACTCACCCATCGAACGCATCAACTTGGCGTTGGTACGCACGTTTTCGATCATGTAGAGCGGCGCGCCCGCAGAAGCGAATACACCCACCTTACCTTCCTCGGGGAGGGCTGTGTAACCTGCGTGCTCGAACGCTTGGAATGCCAGCTGGAGAAAGATGCGATGGGCAGGGTCCATCACCGAAGCATCGCGAGGACTGAATCCGAAGAAGCTAGCGTCGAACTTATCGATGTCATCGAGCATGGGACAGGCTTTGACGTAGCTCGGGTCCGATAGCTTGGTTCTCGCCACAGAACGCGAAAGCAACTCCTCGTCACTGAGTCTGCGGATCGACTCCACTCCGTCGCGTAAGTTTTGCCAATAGACCTCAATGTTGGGTGCGCCGGGCAAGCGGCAAGCCATACCGACGATCGCAATTAAGGGTTCGGTCGACGTGTCCTCCCGCTGGTTTTTGGTGCTCACTACTCTTCTCCCGATGTGGCCCGCTCCACACGCATACGGCGTCTGCGTTCCGCGGCTTCCTTGCGCCGGCCTTCGCGCGCGTCGGCCCGCGTCGCATCTTCAGTCCGCGGCTTGTCCTCGTTGCCCAGATGCTGCGAAAGGGCGGCCACCGTGGGAAAACGAAACAGACTAAGCAGTGGAATGCGCTTGCCCAACAGGTTGGACAACTGTTGCCCCGCCTGGACCGTCAGCAGCGAGTTGGCTCCGAGATCGAAGATATTCTGGTTGCGTCCCACCCGCTCGATGCCCAGCAAACGCTGCCACAGGTCGGCTATCTGAGTTTCGAGCGGAGTACCGGGCTTTTCGTAATGAGTTGGCTTCGGCTGCTTGATCGTGCTGGGCGCCGGAAGCGCCTTACGGTCGATCTTACCGTTGGGCGTAAGAGGCAGGGCGGGCAGCGTTACGAATGAGCTCGGGATCATGTACTCGGGCAACGACTTCTGTAAGTGTCGACGCAGCTCGAGCTCCAGCGTCGCCTCGCCTTCGGGGCATGGTTGGTTACTCTTTTCGGTGGCTGCGGGCTCCAAGATCAGAGGCGTGCTGTGTCCATCTCGTGCGCGCAGCACCACGTCAAAACGCGCTGGATCGCCCGAGCGCGCCCAGGTAAGGCGCACTTCATAGCTCTTGTCATACGCGCAGAAGGCGGCGGGATCGATGCCTTCGTCGCTATGCTCTTCGCGATCGAGCAGGGTCGCAAGGTCAGCGCCTGTGAGCGGCTCCGGGCCCGCGAGTGCTCGCTCGGCTCGGATCGCCCTTGCTAGGCGCAGGTTAGGTAGGTCGGAGAGCACGAGCACTTGCGGCCTATCTCGAAGCAGGAGCTCGCACTGCGCAAACGTAGAGAGCTGCCCGTGCGGTGGCGGCAATACGCTTGCGTCCAAGACGTGCGGTCCCACATGGAGAACGACGTCATAACGGAAGGCCGTCATCTCATTCCAATGTCGACTCGTCTTGAGCGACCACTCCGCGCCGGCAATGCGCGGTATCTGCGCGGGCAGCGCGGCGAAGAACGCCTCCGACAAGAGCAGCTCTGGCTCGCGCTCGATGCGACGTGAGATGTTTGCGCGCAGCTGCTCGCGGGGGGTGTCAGGTGCGCACTGGTGGCCCGCGACCAGCGTTTGAAACAGCGCAAGCTGGGGGTAGCTGCGCACATCGCCTACGAACACACGTCCCGAATCTGCCACGAGCTCGGTGACGCTCGTAAGCACCGTTTCCAGGTATGGCCGATCAGGAAAGTATTGGACGACGGAGTTAATGATGACGGTGTCAAACGAGCGGGGTACTAACTCCCCAAGCTGATGAGCCGGCGCGTGGACTAAGGTCACCTTGGCTAGGTCTGCAGGGGATAGCTGGGCACGAATGGCATCGAGCGCGGCCTGTGAGACATCCAGGGCGGTGTAATGCTCCACGTGCGGCAGCAGTCCGAAAAGGATCATGCCCGTGCCGCAGCCGATTTCGAGCACGCGCCGCGGCGTAAAAGCCAATACGCGTTGACGAGTCTGCTCGAGCCATTCGCGCATGGGCTCGTCTGCCAAGAGCTCGCCGCTGAAGCTATCGGTCCAGCCGGCGGTATTGAAGCGCGCGTCCTTCCCAAGCTCCTGATCCAAAGGCTTGCTTTGGTAGGCTGTCTCCCAGCGCTCGTGCCAGTGCGCTAATTGGTCGTGATGGGTGCCGGGACTTGGCTGCGCGGGCACGACATAGGCGACCAAGGTACCGGCCTTGTGTGCATCTTCGCGCGCCACCACCACGCTCTGCCGGACGGCGCGATGACGGCCCAGACAGGCTTCGATCTCGCCGAGCTCCACGCGGTAGCCGTTGATCTTGATCTGATTGTCGAGCCGTCCCAGGAACTCCAGTCGACCGTCGGGCAGAAAGCGTGCGAGGTCGCCCGTGCGATAGAGCCGTTCTCCAGAAGCGTAGGGATCGGATACGAAGCGTTCGCGGGTGAGATCCACTCGACCCAGGTAGCCTCTCACTACGCCCGCGCCGCCGATGTAGAGCTCGCCGTGCTCGCCCACGGGCAACAGACCAAGGTCTCTGTCGAGAATACGCGTGACGGTGTTCGCAATCGGCTTGCCGATCGATACGACTCGGGCACCCCTTTCTACGCGGTCAGTCGTGGACCAGACCGTGGTCTCGGTGGGCCCATACATGTTGTGAATCTCGCCCGAGACGCGCGCTTCGAGTTTGTCTAGTAAGTCGCGTGGTAAGGCCTCTCCTCCTAGCAGCAGCTTTTCTAGCTTACTTAGTGCGTGGGCATCTTCGTCGCTCTCGAGCAGCATGCGCGCGTGAGAAGGCGTGCACTGCAGATGGCTGACTTGGTGGTGGTGTATCTGCGCTCCGATGCTCCTGCTGGTACGAGCCAATGGGAGCTGAGTCTCGGCGCTGGTGTTGCTTAGCCGGCGCAGCCGGTCGAGCTGGGGCAGGCTTTGCAGCACTTCCTCGACGGGCACGCCGAAGTCGATCAAGCAGGCAACTTCGTTGACTCCGATCTGTTTGAGCTGCTCGACGATGCTCAGCGCGCGCTCGGGGGTGCCGAACAGGCCCGCCGTGTCGAAGTAGCGATCGAAGGCATGATCGAGCAACGCGTCGAGGTCTTCGTCGCTGAACGAGGCACTATCAAGCGCGGCATCCTGGCCTGCAGCCAGCGAAGGCTTGCGAAAGGCCGGGAACATGAAGGGGGCGACCTTCACCAAATCGAACGAGCTCTTGAGGTAGTCGCAGAACGGCTTTTTCACGAGCGCCCGCGCCCGCTCCGTATCCTCGCACACGAACGTATGGAGCATCAGGGACACGATGCCTTCCCCGGCGTGACCCGCAGCGCGCCGGGCCGCACGATAGGCAGCAAGCTTGATAGTAAGGTCGTTCAGATCTTGACCGAGCATGTTCGTCAGCACGTTCACGCCCATGCGCCCCGCCAGCTCGAAGGTATCTAAGCTTCCAGCGGAGGCGATCCACAGGGGAGGCTGGGCTTGCACCGGGCGTGGCAGAATCGAAACCTCGACATCTTGTCCTGCACCGTTCTTGACCGACACTTTCTCCCCGCGCCAAAGCTTGAGCACGGTCTCGATCGATCGAGACATGACTTCCCGTCTTTTCTCGTAGTTCTCTGGAGCAAACGCGAAGTCATTGACGTGCCAGCCTGAGGCGAAAGACAAGCCCACCCGCCCACCGGACAAGTTGTCGATGACGGACCAGTCTTCGGCGACGCGTAAGGGGTGATGGAGGGGCAACACCACGCTCCCTGCGCGCAAAGCTACCTTAGTCGTGATGGTAGCAAGGGCTGCCGTGGTGACTGCGGGGTTGGGGTAGAGCCCACCGAACGCGTGAAAATGTCGTTCGGGAGTCCAGATGGCGGTGAAGTCGTGGCTGTCTGCGAAGCGCGCGCCTTCGAGCAACAGACGGTAAGGTTCGCTTCGAGATGCCTGGCTCGAGTCGGCTGCGAAGTAGAATAGGCCGAATCCCATCGGTTGCTTGGAAACGGTCCCCTCACGCGCCTGCGCGGTCAGTGACGCCCGATCGCCTTCTTCTTGAACGACGACTTTGAAACCACGACACAGCGCATAGAAGATCTCAAGCACCGAGATGTCGAACGAGACGCTGGTGACCGCGAGCCATACCTTGTTTTCGGAAGGTCCAAGCGCTCGATCCATGCCAGCAAAGAAGTTCGCGACGTTATCGTGCTGCACCATCACGCCCTTTGGGCGTCCCGTTGAGCCCGACGTGAAGATCACGTAAGCAAGGTCGTGCCCAGCGACCGCGCTGGACGGTCGTTCCCTCCGGGCGCGCGCGTGCATTGCGTCCGAGCTCAAGATCGTGGCGATGTCCAACAGGCGTGCTTGGGATGACGGCAAGCGCTCGCGCAGGTGGCCCTGTGTGAGCAGGACTTGCGCCTTACTATCTTCAAGCATCACTTCCAGGCGCTCGAGCGGATACACCGGATCGAGAGGTACGTACGCGCCGCCGGCCTTCAACACGCCGAGCAAAGCCACGACAAGCTCCAGGGATCGCTCGATGCTGACGCCAACCAGGCTCGAGGCGCCGACGCCCGCTTCGATCAGGGCGTGGGCAACGGCGTTGGCCCGGCTGTCGAGCTCACGGTAGCTGAGGGTTTGGTCCCCGAACGCGAGTGCAATGGCCTCGGGCGTCTGATCGGCTTGCCGTTCGAACAGCGTATGTACGCAGACATTTTGTTCACTGTCGACACGTGGGCCCTGGGAAAGCGCCAGCAGATGGGCGCGCTCATCGTTCGTCACGATCGGTAACGCGCTGATAGGTAGGGCAGGCTGGTTGAGTGCGGCTTCGATCAGTCGTTCGCAGCGCTCGGCGATACGCGTGACCTGCTCATGTGACCATACGGTTGTGTCCCAGGTAAACCCGTAACTACCGTCGCCCGCCGCAACGAGCAGGAGCCGGGTGCCTGCCTGGAGTTGCGCGGATTCGAGCGCAGTGTGGAAGCAGAGGGCGATAGGAAGAGTGCAGGCTTTGGCTGAGGTAAGGTTTTCATAGCGCAGCACGATGTCTCGCGCGTAGGTGAGGCGCTCATCGTGCGCGCTGAGCTCCGCCCGGATGCCGATCAGCGCATCTGTCACGGTTTGATTGCGCAATAGCGCGATGCGCAGCGGCGTGCTCGTGGCGTAGAGCCCGCACAACGGAGGCTCGATGTCGCGATAGAGCGCTAGATCAAACGGCTCTTCCTCGCCCAAGCGCAGCAAGTACGCGGCTAGCGAAAATGCGAACATGGCGCGACGCTCGGCAACGGTCAGATCGGCCAGCGCTTGCGGCATGCGTCGACTCATGCGGGCTGTCGCTTCGTTGGCTGTTTGTTCGCCACCGTCAGGCAGCGCTGGCGCGCGCGCTTGCGCGAGACGCCTGACCCAGAAGCGCTCTTGCTTGCTGACCGTCGCATCGAGGAGGCCCGCCCGGGTCTCGACCGACTCGGACAACCCTGAGAGTTGCGTTCCCAGCAGCGGCTCAGGTCCCTCACACAGCTTTGCGAGCGGGAAGGGTTCGCCTGTGAGCGTCGTGAGCTCAGTGATGCGCAATACGCCCGAGACCGTCGCCACGGAGAGCCCGGCTGAGCTGAGTGCTAGGACCTCGCCTGGCCTGCCCAAGCCTGCGTGGTGGTCCAGCTCTGCCTGGCGGATGGCGAAGAAGTCGTCAGCGATGCGCAGCTTGGGTGTTCCCATCCAGTTGTCGTGGGGACCGAACGTCAGCGCACGAATCTGACTAAGCAGCTTGTTTGCCGGCACCTCGAAGGAGAGCACGCCCGGGCCCAGGCGTTCGGAACGAAGGTGAAAGCTACCCCCCTCGGCCATGGGAAGAACCGTAAGGTGGCCTGACTCGATCTGCGTGACGACGTCGAAGAACCCGCTGACGCACGCCTCGCCACATCGAACGGCCAGCGTGAAGGCAGTGTCATCTTCATGAACCTCGAAGCGTCGCTGCACCAGCACCGGGCCTTGGTCCACGCGTTCGGTCATCAGGTGAAAGGTGATGCCGTGCTGCGGGCGACCTTCCAGAATGGCCCACGAGGTTGCGTTGAAGCCCGCGTGATCAGGCAGCAGAGAATCGTGATAGTTGATGGCAGCGCGGCGCGCGCGCGCCAGGATCTCGGGCGCAATGATGGTGTGGTTAACGATGCTAAACAGGTAGTCGAGATCAGCCGGCAAGCGGTCTGCTTTTGCCTCGCTCGTCGTCATGCAGACCAGGCCGCGTTGCTGCGCCCAGCCTGTTGCTTCCGCGCAGTCCGTGATGACCGCAGACAGGGCATGACCCCGCTGCATCCAACGGTTTCCGCACGCCACGAGTAAAGGACCACGTCCGATAAATGCGCCGGTTAAAGCCGCCATGTTCGCTCCCAAATACGGGGAAGTAAGCCTTCTGTGCTCGCCCCGTCATCAAGACGCGTGCCCCGTGAGAGTGAAGCACATAACGTGCCTACAGGGTACCAGCCTTCGCCCGCCGGCAGCCTTGGGGCTTACCCAGCCAGCGACCCGAACGTGCTGTGAGAGGGACTGCGACTATCGTGCTTGGCGCCGCAGCGGGTTTACTGCGCCTAGTCGTGATGACTTATCGTGACTACGTCCGCAGGCATAGCGGCATTTAAATACGCTCCGGCCTCGTCGTCCCCAAGCAGTTCCTTCGCGAAAAAGGCTGCGATGTACGACTTCGCGATGTCACGGGCGGTGGCGATGTCGAGGTAGGTAAAAGGTAAGCTAGAGGCACGTGTGCCCATGCCGCAGCCGGGCTTGAAGGTGCCCCCGATTCCGGCGATGTCTGTGAATGACCAGTGACCAGCGTCTTGCACTTTCACGAGCCAAGCAGGCTTGGGGTAGTCCTTGAAGTTGTTCTCGATCAAAATGTTGCCGAGTGCGGTGATGCTGCCGTCTTCGGTGGCTTGAAAGAATAAGCCCGGCACCTTGATCTCCTTGATCGTGACGCCCGCGAGCACGGGGCTCTGCGGGGGTGCGGCGATCATCACTCCCGCTTTCACGCGCGCATCCGTCTGCAGCACGCGGCCCGTGGTCACCGAACCGTAGCTGTGGCCAAACATGCCGACGCGCTTCGGGTCGAGCTTGCCTCGCAATCCCTGGGGCACGGTGCTCGCTTGGTCATCGAGCAAGACGTCGAGCACGCTCTTGATGTCGGCCCGGCGCACCTCCAGAAATTCCGTGGTCAGCGTGCCGTTGTTCTCGTACAGCGTGCCGTCTACGTGGTCTGGCGCCGCTACGACGAAACCCAGGCTCGCCAAGTGCTCGGCAATCGTAAACGCGCTGAAGCGAATGCAATCCATGCAATGCGAGAAGACGAGCAGTGGAAAGGCCTTGTCGCTTGCGAACACCGCGGGCGCGTCTGCCGCGCGCATCGTCTTGCGCGTACAACCGTCAGGTGCTTCGGCCACGAGCGTGGTAAGCCGGTCATGCTTGCTGCCGGCCGGTTCGAAGTCTTCCGTGGGGCGTCCCGCTTCTGCCTCGGCGCGCGCGCTCTCGACCGCGGGATACCAAAGCTGCACCGGCAACGTGCGATTGCCCGCCGCAGCGACCTCGATGAGCCTCGTCCCGACCACGTAGGCGCCTTGGCGCGCCGGATCGATGTGGGCAGCGGGCGCGCCGTCACTGGCGTCAGAAGTGCCCATATTTACGCCGGAATCGGCTGCCGCCGTGCCCGAGTCATCGCGATCAGCGCCTGCGCGGGGCTCGCTACTGGACTTGGTGGAGCCACCGCAGGCGAGCGCAAAGGACAGACATAGTAAGGCAAGGGAGGGGGGGGGATGCTTCAGCATGGGCGCATCTAAGCAGGGTCGGGGAGAACATGGAAGGGGTCGTCGCGTGGGCGACTGTCTGCATGGCACCTTCCTCGGCACGATTGTGCGAGGTCAGTGCGTGCCTGCGACGTGTCAGGGCCCGTGACGCTCGCTGCGTAACCTCCAATTGCCGGAGAGGATGCGGCGCTTGCCCTGCGCCTGATCCGCAGGAAGCAGGTAAGTCTGCACTTCAGGGCCGAGCTCAAGCTGAATCGTCGTCCGCATGTAGAACCGCGGATGACCTTCCAAGCGGTCGAGCCGACGCAACGTCGCTTCGTCGATGGCGTACACCTCGCCGCAGACCGCAGTCTCGCCCTGCGCAATCATGGCCGGGAAATACCCGAGATCCACGAGCTCGAATTCGGGCCTGGTGCGCGCTGTGCCCAGCCACTGGCCACATGCAAGCAAGCCATGGTTTGGCTCACCGCGGAGTAAGGTTCCATACACGAACACCCTGTGGACCACTGCAGCCACTACGCGCATTTGTTCTCTCTAATGTCCGTTCCGTAGGTCATCATAGTCTGCTCGACATGCCAAGCTGCTCTCGCGCGATACGGGGAACGGGTTCGCGATGAACCTCGACGAATCACGGCGCTCTCTTTCGCGGCGCACCACCAGGCTTGATATCTCGAGTCTCTTTCATCCGTCGCAGACTCAAAAGGAGCGCGAGCGCCGGCCGTATCAGCACGAAGCCGTGCAAGCGATGACAACGGCTCTAAAGAGTCAGGCGTTTTCGATCCTCGCCCTTCCTACAGGTTCCGGCAAGACGTTCGTCGCGAACGAGATCGTGCATGAGGCCGTAGCCTCAGGTTGCACAGTGTTATGGCTCGCTTTGAACTGGGAGCTTATCGTGCAGGCCGCCTCTGCGTATGCTCAGAGGTTTGATGGTGCAGAAAGACTGGCGCGGGTGGGCGGGGTAAGGTCTCCTCTCCACGATGTATTACGCGAAGACGCTGCACGTCCGATTCAGTACAGCACGCTCCATACCTGGTACCGTCGCAGGCACGACGAGCAACTGCGTCCGGGGCGCGTGAATCTGCTCGTCGTCGACGAGTGCCACTGGGGGTTAGCCGGGGCGATGGGGTACGCGCTTTTACGCCAATACCACGGACAAGCGCCGATCCTTGGGCTGTCGGCGACGCCGCGACACGTGGCCGTCCCGGGCGGAACGGAGCCCGCACGCATTGGCTACCAGCGAACGTTCGCCGAGCTCGAAGGCACCTACCTTGCGACACCCCGGCTCGAGACGCCGCGCACCCGCACCGATTGGCGACCCAAACTCTTCAGCACGGGGGACTTCAGCCAAGCATCGCTATGCGAGCTTGCGGTCGACGCAGATCGCAACGAGTTGATTTGTCGCACCTTGCTCGCAGGAATCAAGAGCCGGAAGTACTCGCGCATCATGGTGTTTGCATGCAACGTGGCACACGCCAATCACCTGGCCGAGCTGCTCTCTCACCATGGCATTGACGCCCGTGCCTTGCACTACGAGGTAAGTAGTGACGCGCGTAGAGCGGAATTGCTCTCCGACTTTAGAAACGGCGTGTTCAACGTCATCGTCAATGTCGCCATGCTTAGTCAGGGCGTAGACGTGCCAGATGTCGATGCCGTCTTTCTCACCCGTCCCACCGCCAGCGAAGTTCTCTGCTCGCAGATGGTAGGGCGTGGCGCGCGCCGCATCGAAGGCCAGAAACATGAATTTTGGATCGTGGAGTTTACCGATAACCTTACCCGCCATAGTGGTGATGTCTTCCGTGCGCGCGAGTTACTGCCTGCACCGGCCGCGCGGCGTGCTGCGGGCGCCCCTTCCGCAACGACCAAGGTGCACAAACCCTCGCCCCAGCACGCCAAGTTTCTACGGCTGGTGGCACCTGTAGACCTCGCCGGTTTGACCTATGTCCAAGACCAGACGTTCGGCGTTGAAATCGAGTTCACCTCCCCCCTTGGCTCTCCCGACAGCACGGGACTCGTCTACTCCAACTGGAAGTGGAAGTTGGTTGCGGACGGGATTCTTCGCACGATCGAGCGCGTCGCCACGCTTCCCGTCGACCCTGAGCCGCGCAACTATCACGCGGTCAACGACACAGAGCGATGGCGCGTGGAGTTTGACCGATCGGCCGGCTGGGAAGTCGTGTCGCCCATCCTCAGCAACCAGGAGGGATTTACCGAGCTCGCAAACGTACTGTCGGCGCTCAACGAGCTCGTCCGGCAATCTCATAGTCTGCACATCAACTATCGCACCGGTCTGCACGTGACCTTGGGCTCGGGTTTTACGCAAGATGCCCAAGTGCGGGGTTTGGTGAAGCTCGGCCAGATGCTTGAGCCCGGTATCTTTACCTTGGTCTCACCCTCCCGTCTGTACGAGTTGAAAAATGGCCGGTACAACCTCCATCGCAACAATAAGTACTGTCGCCCGCTGCGTCGCTTGGAGGCAGACGTCGACCAGCTCGGCCTCGCCTTCTTTCAGACCCAGAGCCCGTCAATCCGCTATCGGACCGTGAACCTGTCTCACGTGGGTCGCGAAGATCAGCACATCGAGATCCGACTGCACAACGGAACAAGCAAATACTCCGTGGTGCTGACGTGGATCTCTCTGTGGATGACGCTATTCAATCGAGCGAAATACCGCTGGCCCGAGCACGGCAGCGGCTCGCCGATCTTTCCCGGAGGAGATGTGAGCATCGGACCGGAGCAGGCTCGGATGGAAGACCTTTTCGCGTTGGTGGATGAGCTCGATGTTCACCTCGATCCCTACCTGCGCGAGGCCCTCGCAGGTCGCCGTTCTCACCTGCAAGAACGCTGGCGTAAAGTCATCCCCAAGCGCGTAGAGTCGTGGCGTAAGTGGTGGCCGCAGATTCCTTCGGCCGACCTGTCCGTGGCGGCCGAGCGACCGGATCGGGAGGTTTGATCATGTCGTGGAAGATCGTGCCAGGCACAGGGCCCGTGATCGTGACGGCCATACACGCCGGCCATCAGCTTCGCCCTGACCTGTGGGAATATATGGCGCTCGATGAGCACGCACGCTTGCGCGAGGAGGACCCGTACACGGAGCACTGGACAGAGGGACTCTCGAGCCGGATCGTCGTGGACACTTCGCGCTTTGAAGTGGACCTCAATCGTCAGCTCGAGCGCGCTGTCTACATGGGACCACAAGATGCCTGGGGCCTGACCGTTTGGAAGACGCCACTGCCCGCAGAGGTTCTGCAGGCGTCACAGCAGAAGTGGCTCAGCTTCTACGACGAGCTGGCGGGGTTTCTCGACGGAATACATGCAGAGTTTGGTCGCTTTGTGGTGCTGGACATCCACTCCTACTGCCACCGTCGTGGTGGGCCAAAGGCGGCCCCCGACGATCCGCTGAGAAATCCCGAAATCAATCTGGGAACGGCTAGCATCGATCGCAGTCGCTGGTCGCCATTGCTCGACCGTTTCATCGGCGAGCTGGGCGCCTTCGACGAAGGCGGCGGGGAACAGCTCGATGTACGGGAGAACGTGAAGTTCACCGGCGGTCACTTTTCCCGCTGGATCAACCACCGCTACGGATCAAACGCCTGCGCCGTCGCCATCGAGTTCAAGAAGACGTTCATGGACGAATGGACAGGCGAGCTCGACCCGCCGAAGCTTGAGACGCTGAAGAGAGCGCTCGCGTCGACTCTGCCCGGGCTACACGAAGAGCTTGCCAAGTGATTCGTGAGGCCTGCTCTCTCGAGCGCGAAAGTTGCGCGCGAACATGTAGAGTGGTGACTCGCCACGGGACTTCCAATCATGACTGATGACTCCACCAAGGTTCGAAACGATCTGCTGGCCGGCTCCAGGCTGCTGGAAGTGTTGGGTCGCCTCATCACGGTCGAGCACTTCTGTAAAGACGGCACGGCAGGCGCAGGCGGGCTCGTGGTAGCCGCACCCCATCATGGTCCACGAGGCACCCCGCTTTCGCGCGGCCACGATGTTCACACCGGGAACGTGGCCTCGCGCCTGGCGAGCGCCCTGCAAGGAACCAGTGTCGTGGCCCATGAGCTACGGACCTTCGTTGACTTGAATAAAGATCCTTCGGGAGCGAAGCAGGAGACACGGGTGAAGCACCTGGGGCGGCTGGCATTTCGCGAGGCGGACAGGCGGCTCAAGCTCCATTACCAGAGCCAACTATTCGCCTTCACTCCTTCCACCGTGATCGAGATCCATGGCCATGCTCATGGCGTGTTTGACTTCGAGGTCTCCACAGGATGTCAGCTGGACGAGCGAGTCGAACAGGACAAGACACTCATTGCAGCCCTGCATGCCTTCGAAGCGGCGCTGGTTTTAGCCCTGTCCGAGTCGCCAGCTTTCGGGGCCGCGCCACCGACAGTCGGGATGTATCCCCTGAATCCTTCCGTGAGATTTGCGGCCACAGGAACCCATACCTTCAACAAGGTGGAGAAGCTACGGGAGCTCGGCGTCAACATCGCCGGACTGCACATCGAACTAGGTAAGGCACTACGACCCGATCCAGAGCTCGCAGAGAGCGAAGTGCACTATCAGGAGCTCACGCGTTGCCTGGTGCTTGCCATCCAAGCCTTCACCGAGATCTCGCAGTCACCCACGGCATTCGATTTCAAGGACCGGCTCCTGGGAGACTTTTCGTCCGGCCGCGGCGAAGTCGCCACCGTACTTGGCGGGCGCGCCGTGAATTTGCGGCCGATTCCCAAGTCGCTGGTGGGGCGGCGAGTCGCAGCCCTGTGTGGGCGCGATATGCAGGAGCTGGGCTTGATGGAAGGGCATCCCATCCTGATTGGGGCCGACGCTGAGTTTTTGACCCACATCGAGCTGCAGGCAACGACTGCCAATGCGCTTCGCGCAGGTTCCGTGGGCATCGCCAAGAAATTCAGGGATGAGCTGGGCCTTCCATCTGATGCTGAGGTCTACCTGGGGCGCCGTTTGGCGACGAAACGCGACAAGCTAACCTTAGGTTATGTCTCCGCGATCGAGCACGGCGAATCGACCGCCTCGGTCGGGGTGTCTCCGTTCCTAGCTGGCGAGCTAAAGCGCGAGCTGACACGCGAGGGCACGGCGGGCACGGAGGGCGTGGCGTTCGCGTTGAGCTCGCCCACGGGTCGCCGGCATACTGTATCGATTGTCGAGATCGACAGCCTGCCGCACGAACGAGGGGTCGCACTATCCACTGCGCTCGCAAATGAGCTCCATGTGACCTTCGGCGAGCTTATTTGCTTCGCGCCGGCCGAGTAGTCGTGTCCGGTAAAGACGATTCACCAGCGATCTATCTCTTGACCAAGCTGGTCGTAGCAGCACTAGGGAAGTGAAACATGGCGACTCCAGTTAAGATGGGAATAGAGATCGAGTACCTTCTGATGACGAGTCAGGGCGGGCCAATTTCCAGTGGTTGGCAGCAGTCAGACGTCAGTAAGTACTTGGGTCTGCAGATCTTGCGCGATGCTGCGAATTCGATCCAACCAGGGATCATGCGCCAAGTCGATGCGGCAGGTCATATCAACGTCTACAAGTTCAGCGACGGTAAGATCATGCTGCCCGACACGTTTACCTTGCTCGAGACCGTGACCGCTCCTTCGACGGATTTAGACCTGCTCCGCGACCAACTGTGGGTCATGAAGAACGCGGCCATCAAGGCGGCCGATAAGTATCAGAACAGTATGCTGTCCGGCGCGGCCTGTCCTGTGGCCTACAAATACGACGATATCGGCAGCGCAGCCAGGGTCACGGCGAACAACGCGGGCATGCACGTTCACCTCGAGGCTCTGAACGACAAGGTAAAAATCAAGTTCTGCAACATGCTCATGCAGGTGATGCCGGAGCTCACGGCGCTGGCAGTCAACTCCTCGGTTTACAACCGGCAGCCGAGCCCCTACTTCTCGCACAGACTCAATACTTCGCCTTTGGTCGGACCCTCAGGTGTCAGCCCCATGGAGTATGAGCCGGAGAATCCCCTGCAGTTCAATGACCCAGCCAAACGCTATCAGTACCTTACTCCCTATACCAAAAGTAAGTGTACCGTGGAATTGCGCGGTTTCGACACTCCGCTCACCATCGACTGGGCGATGGCGATAGGCGCCCTGATGCAGTGCCTGGGCTCGAAGGCATCGAGGCTTTTTGTCGAGGAGCAGCGCAACACTGTCGTCGGTAACAATAGTAAGAGTCGCATCGATAACTTCAACGCGGCCATGACCCACGGCCTCTCGGGCAAGTTCACGCCTGACCATTCCTTTGGTGTGAAGTTGGACAACAAGCGGCAGAACATGTCTTTTCTCTACCACAGCAAGGATGCATCTCCGGACCGGAAGCCAGTGTCTGCCAGTCTGGCAGTCAAGCGACTGCTTTATTATGTCGAGGCCGAGGCGTATGAGCTCGGTCTCATCCAATACCTCGAGCCGCTTTACCAAGCGGTGCGCACAGGAAGGGATCAGGCGCGACAGCAGCTGGAATGGTTTCGCGAGCTTGGATTCGAGGGCTACCTCGGCAAATTGAAGGAGGAGTCCGCCCGGCCGCCGAACAATAGATGGATGGCGACGTCCGGTGGTCGAACCTACCTCACGGTGCGTCAAAGCCTCAAGGGCGCAGCCAGCGGTAGTGTCTACCTGTCAAGCACGGGTCTGAGTAAGATCCAGGCAAGAGAGGGTGATGAACTGGTTATTTCCGGACCTTTGGGTTCGCTCAAAGCGAAGGCCGCCAGGGACTCGAACACGTCGGGTACCATCCCGTTAGCGGACGATGAGATTCGGCTCGGCAAGACACTACGAAACCAGCTAGGTGTCTCCATGTATGATCCGATTATCATCGGAAGGGCAGGGGTCATCCCGATCGTGATCGAGAAGACGTCACCCCAGTGGACTGCGACGGGAGCCATCCGCGCTCTGTGACATGTCATGACTGCGAGCTATACGAAACCAGCTTTGTCACTTGCTTGCGATCCTTGAAGAGCATACACCCGGAGCTCAACCAAG
>JBKJIA010000344.1:0-3204 GCA_046598735.1 Polyangiales bacterium | reverse complement strand
GCCGTCCGTTGCGCTATAGCGAGAGCTGGCGGGTGTTTTCGACGTGACGAAGTAGCCGTAGTTCTGTTGGCGCGGCATGTGGAGCAAGTCGCTCTTGCCATCGCCATCGATGTCCATGGGCACGATGTTGAGGCTCGACAGCGACATCGTAGCGCTCAGACCCTGCGGGATATCCACGCGCACGCCTTCGCTGAACGCGCCCGCGCGAGTTGAGCGCCCCGACTCCGTGAAGCCGTTGAAGTACACCCCGGCACCGTTGTCGTAGCGGGCGGGGTCGGTCACGAGCAAGTCAGGTAGACCATCGGCATTCACGTCGAAAAGGTCTGCACGAGCTTCATCCACCGAGTGGTCGGGACTGGCCTCAGACGTCTTTACCGTGGTGTCGATCCCCCCGAAGCCCGTGATGGATTCCGAGGTGGCGCGTGGCGAGGTATAGCTAAAGCGCATGGCTGGTAGCAGGTCACCTACCATCGCGTTGCCAAGCCCCGATTCGTTCACCAGTTCGCCTACGTTGACGCCCAGCACGGCATTATAACGGCTCTTGCGACCTTCCACCTGGACGCTGGTAAGCAACGAGTGGAAGGTTCCGGGATCGTAGGACAGGTGGTAGCGGCGCACCAAGGAGCGCTGACCTGCTACGCCCATGGCGCTCGTGATTTCGATACGCTTTAGGCGCTGGTCCGTTTCCACGCGCCAGGTCGTGCTGTAGCTGGTGGTAACATCCTGACGTGCTTCGTACACGAGTCGCACGTGGCGGCCATACTGGCTCAGGGGTGCGGTGCAGTTGCGACGCGACGTCACGTTGCCGACAGCGCAGGCCGCAGGAGAGTCGTAGGTGATATCGGTCAAGTATACTTGACCGTCATGCTGGGAGTATTCGTAATGCACGGTGCTGCCGTGCACGTCACTCATACGCGTCAGGTACCAGGCGAACACGCGCGTGGCGTCTTCAGGATCGGCTTGCACGCTGGCAGTGCCTAAGTTCGTTCCCGACCCACTCGGCAAACGACCGAAGTCAAAACGCGTCCCGTCCTTACTTTGAACCACCCAGCGCGTAAGATCGGGTGCGCGAAAGAAGCGCATGAACGCGCCTTCCACACGTGCCCGGTACTGCTGAAAGCCGGACAGCTCAGCCGGCACCGGCGCAGCAGCATCCGGCATGTCGGCGTTCTCGACCGGCACGAGCTCCTGCCCGCCGTTGTACATGAAGCGATCTTCGCGAGCGCTCCAGGCTGCGCTGTCTCGATAGCGGGGCAGACCTTTGTCGGTTTGGCGCGAGATGAACGGTGCGGCCAAGGACCAGCCGATACCCACCACGCCGCTGCCCGCGGCGGTAGAGTACGAGAGAGCGAGGCTGGGATTTACGCCGTTGCGGCCTGCGGGAAGTGCGATGGGTACCGCGAGGGTACCGGTGCCGCTGGAGAGGTTGGGGGTGAAGCTTTCACCCATGCCTTCGATCGAACCCTCTCCTTTTGGAAGGGAGATTTGTTGCGGCGTGACGGCGGTTTTTGCGGGCCCGGATGGTAAGGCGAGGGGTGCTAGCGAATCGGGATCTGTCTCGGAGGGGGCCACTGGATCTGAGCGATCCTCGTCGGAGGCGCTCGTGGCATCGTCGTCGCGTGTAAGATCTTGCGCCGCCCAGTCAACGGCCGCCTTGTCCCTGAGCTCGTCTTCTGCAAACGAATTGTCGCGAGTGCGGACCAGATCCCGCGCCACGCTATCGCCCACTTCTGCCTCCACGGCGTCATGGGCCACAGACGAGACGTCTTGACCGCGGGCCACGGTGGTGCTGAAAGGGGTCCAGAACACTAACGTGGCAAGGACGGCGCAAAGCGCGCGATGGACTACGTGAAAACTACTCATGGCAACACTCGAAGCTAGAGGAAGAGAGGCTGCCGAGCCTTACCTTTCACGTGTCCAGTAACGATAGCGAAGAGCGATTTGCACGTCCTCGACGGCATTCCAGTCGAGTCCAGAGCCGTCGTAGATCCGGAGTCTGAAATTGCCGTCGATGGGGCGACCCTTCATCTCCCCCCGCCAGTAGCCGGCGAGGAGGTTGCGGTCAGCGCTCGAGATGGGGTTGGTGATATAGCGCTCGGCAAGGAGTGCTTGGGCTTGCTGGATATTTCCTGGGTAGAGGCGAGAATCGAACACATCGCCGTTGTAGTTCCTTACCCGGAATGGCTCGTCATGACGAAGGGAGTATAAAAGATTGCTATTGGCATAACAGGAGCTGGGCGTCTCGCTTAGCTCGCAGTTCTTCACCTGGGTGCCGACTATATTCACTGCCAGATCAGTGAACCGATAGTTGAAGTTCCCGCGGGCGAATCCAGACTCAGGGAGTAGGTCACCTCTTTCAATGGCTTCCAATGCAATGGGGAATTTTGTCTCGTAGAAGCAAGACTTGGGAAGTCCGGAAGGATCGCCGTCTGCGGTACAATCCAAGCCTGCTCCGGGAGGACAAAAGTATTCGCACCCATAGCTCCAGTACTTAGAACCGCGGAATTTGGTCCCATTAATGTCCTCGCAGCTTGATCTCTGCGAGGTGAGGGTGGCACCAGTTGGAAAGTAGGCCGCGGGCGCATAGGAAGAGTAGGAGTCTGCTCGCTCAAGCTGAACTCCCGCGAGCGACATGCTTGAGATGGATGCGGGTAAGCGGAAGGCCACTGTCACGAGCGCTGAACCCTGGACCTCAAAGGAGCCAAAGAAGCGGGCCCAGCCAGGGGCCATGCTTGGGTCTTCATCCGACGTCAAGGCGAGGCTGGCCGCATTCGCCGCCACCGCGGGGTAGTATGGGATGGCAACGCCGGCGTCCGAGATGGCGACTCCGGCGGAGGACGCAGCAAGGTTCCCGAACGCGCCAACGTGCTGATACCAGCTCAAGAGGTAGGTTCCAGGGTCAAGCACCACCTGCTGGCGCATTTCAGGCGCGGTGGAGACCACTGAGTTTCCGACCAGAACTGGAACGCCGTATAAGGCACCCAGGCTCCGGTGCAGCTGGGAAATCTCTAGCCCCGCCAGCGCGCGCGAGTGCACCTGCAGGTCCGCAACTTTAAGCTGGCCGGTTAAACCCCCGTCGACACTGATGGCTCGCCATGCGTCGAGGCTCGAGGGATGAAGCGTAACCGCCGCCGGGAGAGAAGCTACCTTCTGACCGTTGACCCACAGCTCCGAGAATTTCGAGGTCGAGTTCGTGCGCAAAGT
>JBKJIA010000197.1:0-19758 GCA_046598735.1 Polyangiales bacterium | reverse complement strand
GCTGATCAGCGCGTGGTTCACCCTATGCGAACCACTGATAAACACGCTCGAGCGGCGTGGAGAAGCAGCCGCCGATGCTTACTCTTTGCAGATCGCGCGTGAACCTGACGGTTTGGCCACGGCTCTGTTGAAGAGCGCCAAGTATCGCGACCCCATCCCACATCCTGTGGCAGAGCTGTTCTTCCACGGTCATCCATCCATTGCCCACCGGATTCGCGCGGCGATGGTATGGAAGGCCGCGAACGGCGCCAGGAACGCCAGTCACTAGTGTTGTTGCTAAAGTAGCGCACAGATCTTACCTTCTAACTCCATGCGCCCTTGCACTGCACAGGAGCAGGCCGCGCGACTCGCCCGCGTCACCACTCGACGACGGGTTTGCGACCCCAGCGGGCCCCAGCGGGCAAGCCTAAAAGAGTGACTTCGGTTGACGTAGCGCGAGCAAGCACGGGACCTCAGCTGGTATCATCGAGCCATCAAGGAGCCGGTTCAATGAGAATACAAGTGAGTGGCCTTGTCGCAGGCCTAGCGGTGCTTAGTAGCGATGGGTGTGGAGGACACGGTGCCATGGGGCCGGGCAATACCAACCCACAGGACCTTTCAGCACAAGAGCAAGCCATCAAGGTGTACCAGGGAACCCTGCAGCCAACGTGCGAGTACGATCAGCTCGGAATGCTCGAAGCCACATCCGGAACTGCCTTCGTGATGGGAACATTTGAATCGACCGTGGCGAAGCTAAAGCAGAAGGCCGCGCCGCTCGGCGCAGATGGCATCATCGTGACCGATCATTTCAAAAACCAGATGGCCGACCAGGCGACCGCATTTGCGATCCGCTGCAAGGCAGCCGCGGCGACTCCGCCAACGCCTGCCGCTCCCGCGCCTGAGGGTGGCTGATCGTGCCCCAGGGGAGCACCTGTCTTGATCCAATGAGGCCCTTACCATGCGTCGTAGGTCATGTAGTAGCGAGGGCCTTGGCCCAAAGCCAGGGACGCTATACAATGATGGATGCGAAAATTTACGTACGGCCTGATCTTAGTATTCTCCCTCGCAGGCTGCATCACGATGAACGAAGGGGATCTTCGGTCGCGGGCAGCCTTCGACTTCAACTGCCCCGAGAAGCAACTTCAGATACGAGAATTGAGCCGCGGTACGCGCGGGGTTAGCGGATGCGGCAAACGAGGCACCTACGTTTTCACCAGCGGCGGTGCCTGGGTGCTGAATAGCAAGTCGGAGTAGGGGCAACCCGAATGCGGTTGCGACCCGAATGTGGTTGCGACCCGAATGTGGTTGCGACCCAACTCTGGCAACCGGCAACCGCCTGCTGTACCAAAACACGATCGCCTAAAATGCGCCTGAATCCCGGCCATTTCGTGAGCTGAGCCCCGGCTCAAGAAATCGCGCTACGGTGCCCATACCGTGACACCCACCTCGTTCAACTTCTTGCTGATGACCGTCTGCGGCTGGGTCAACAGACGCCAACTCGCCGCGATCGGATACCTACGCGAGGAGAACGGCGTGCTGCGTGAGCCACTCGGGCCCAAGCGCCTCGAGTTCGTCGACGCCCAGCGACGCAGGCTCGCACGCAAAGCCAAGGTGCTGGGCCGAGAGCTGCTCGACCGCCGCACACCTTACTTGTCTGCATCGCTCATTCCCGCTCCGCAAGCCGCGCCACGTGCTCAAGCACGCGCAGATGGATGCGATGGATGATCGCATCGGACCAGATGCGAAAGTAGAGCTCGGGACCAAGCCTGAGTGTGTACCAGGTGGAGCCCGACAAGCGCGTGCGCCCGGCACTCAGGGCCTCCAGCCGAAACTCACCGCGTACAGACCGCAGGGACGCGTCGAGGTGGGGTGGATGGAGATGACGGTAAGGCGACCACTCTTCCATCGGCGGTGGTTGCGCGCGTACGTCAAAGGCGAGGCGATGCCCAGGTTCCCAGGCCGTTACAGGCTCTACGAAGGCACCGGTCGAGAACTCGCAGTAGCGCACAGCCCCCACGCCCTGCCCTTCGATTCTCGCGCGCATGGGCACGGCGATGCCAGACCGGAAGTACCACTCCTTGGCTGGTGGCAGCTCCGGAAAGGCGATGACGTGTTTCCACACGGCTGCGGCCGGTGCATCCACCTCGAGGCTCGAACGCACTTCATAGACGGTTTCACTGACCGTCGCGTCCTCGACGCTTGCCAGGGTTGGCAAGAGCACGAGGCAGGCAAGGGTCGGCCCCGCAGCGGAAGGGCCCCTGCCATTCTTACCCTGTTGATCGATGCGCGCGATCTCGCGACCAAACAAAGCACCGAGCAGCACCACCACGAGCGCCAGGGGCAAGGCCATGACGAGGCAGACGAGCCCTTCGAGTGCAAAGAGTAAGAGGGCGCCGCCCGTGACCAGCGTGGTGGCAAGGGCAGTGGCAAGCGTGACGCGAACGGTGCGCAATTGTGGCGTATTGACGAGGTAACCCGCGATGGATCCCATCGCGATGGGTAACACAAAGAAGACAGTCACACCGTAGGCCGCGAGCTGCGTAGATGCGACGAAGACCACCGCCACGCCGAGCGCACTGGCCGACAGAACGCCCATTGATGCAGCACGGAGGGCACCGTGATCGTCGAAGGAGAGCAGCGGCCCGGACTCTCGAGGCGCGACGCGTGAGGGCAAGATCGCAAGCACCAGCATGGTGAGGTAGTTGAGCCCGGGCGCAGCAAAGCCGAGACCGACCCACGGCCGCAGACCGGCATCCGCGGCGCGGCGGATACTCATACTCAGACCGATCGCGAGGAATGGTAAACTGACAAACGCCAGAAACGAGAGCACGTAGACACTCAGGGCCGCACCGCTGTGCCCAACCGCCTCGCTGCGTGTGGTGACAAGCGGTGACAGAAACACCCAAGGTGACCAAAACCTGCCGCAGGCCGTGTACACGACCAACACCTCGAGCGCGTACTTGAGTGCCATGAGCAAAAGACCCGACGCGACGTAACTCCCGCGATCGACAGGCAGGCTCTTGGACAGCCAGCGTTCAGGCGAAACTTTTTCAGCGAGGCCCATGGCGAGATTCTAGCGGATCGAGCGCCCGGCCCCGACGCTGCGCCGCGCTTGCCGAGCAGAAACGTCGCCGCGGACGAACTGAAGGCTCGCCTTCACCCGCGACATCAGGTGTGACCTGCCCACGCGTCCGGTCCTATCCCTGCGCCTCGCGCACCACACCCATCGAGCGCTCGCGCGTCAGAGCGCCGCGCAAGGCCACCGCAGGCGGCAGCGCTCTAGTTGAGCGTGGGGTCCCCCGCGATATGCTCGGGGCCCCGCGGGACCAAGGGGGCAAAGAGGTAACGCCATGTCGACAGCTGAACAGAGCGGCCATCTCGAACCGATGTTGTGGCTCCAACGCTGGTACCGAGCGCAGTGCAACGGCGACTGGGAGCACTCTTCCGGAGTGCACATTGGCACGCTCGACAACCCCGGCTGGAAACTCGAAGTCAATATCGAAGACACCGAGTTAGAAGGACGGCCCTTCGTGCCTGTCGTGTTGGAGAGGGCGGAGGATGATTGGATCACGTGTCGCGTCGAAGGAAGTCATTTCCGGGCGTGGGGCGGCCCCGAAAACCTGCTGGACTTGATCAGCATCTTTCGAGGCTGGGCGAGCGAGACGCCCCTCTGAGGACGCACCTGTTGAGTGGCGCCGCTGAAATGCACGCGGCGGTATCGCGCTCGCTCGCGGGTCTTGAGACGAGGCCCGGAGGCCCGACTGGCCAGCGGCATGGCGCAACGCATCGGCTGTGGCTCGTCAGAACCGAGATCCCACGACGCCGCCCACGGCCTGCTGTGAGCAGCGACCGCTACTTACGCTTGGCCTTGGCCGCCAGCTTCTTCTCTTTCTCCTTGGTCTTGGCATCGGCGAGCTCCGCCTTGATCTCCGTGACCTTGAGCTTGAGTTCGTCCAGCTTGGATTTCGCGCTGGAGAGCTTGGAGTTTAGAGCAGCAACGCTAGCCATGGTTTTCCTTTGGAATGAGCTTGATGAGCAACGCAGCAACCATGCTGCGGTGAGCACGCGCGATTGTTGCACGGGGAGCCATGGGTTACGAGAAACGGCCCGTCGACCTACTCCATTGCACGGCCTGTCCCTGGGTATCGAGCGTGGCCGACCGCATCTGAGGCTTCGCTGGGCTGATCTGCGCGACGTTGCTGAATACCGCGCGGGCCGACGAGCACGACAAGCTCAGGCTGTACGTTGGGCTCGAGCTTTCGGCCCCAGCGCTAAGCGCTCAGATGGCTTGCTTACTCATGGCAAGCCAATATCCTGGCATCAAGTCTATTTGATGTCGTGGTGCATCAACAAGCTTGGCAGCGGAAGCCGATGAGACGAACGACAGAAAAGGAGATGCAAGCGGTGCTGCGGCTTGATGGTCCCGCCCGCTTTAGACACTTTGTAAAGCGCGTTGCTGATTCCGAAAAGGCATGGGGACTTTGGAACGACGGCTGGGCGCTGATGGCGAGCGATGACGGTACTAACCTACTTCCGCTTTGGCCAGCCCGTGAGTATGCCGTGCTTCATTGCAGTGGTGATTGGGCCCACTACGCTCCCAAAGAAATCCCGCTCTCTGATCTTTTAGATGAGCTTATTCCTAAGCTGAACGATGGGAAGGTTCTTACGGGGGTGTTCCCCACGCCGGGAGGAAGGGGTACTACGCCTACGACCGAGGAACTCGCTTCGGCGCTGAGGCAGGGGTTGAAGCAATACGAGTGACTGTCGCGCAGCTGCGCAGCCAAAGCATTCCGCACCTCGCCGACGCATTTGCAGCACGCAGGGTTAGGCGTGCCCAGCGCGCCAACTTTTGAGATCGATCGGACATGGTATGGTAAGGGCCGCACCACGAGCGACCGCAACGTCTGGAACGATGAGGGAGTCGTGTCGTTCACCTACAACGCTGAGCGTGAAGTCAGCATTCGCGGTTCCGTTCGTGCGGACGGCGTCGTCATGCCGTGGCCACGGCCAAGCTGGTGCGCCAAGTCAGCGGAACCGTCACGCGCTGAACGGCTTGCCTAGCTGCGTATCCAAGCATTCCGCACATGGCTGCCGCATTCGCAGCAGGCATGAACCCAAGTTCGTGGCAGGCCGGGCGCTTCGTGTCATCTACCCGCCATCGAGGCATCAGCACGATCAGGTTGAAGGCCGGTCTCGGGTGTTTGCCAGGTGTTTGCCCCAGCAAGAACCATGGGTGCGGCGGTGGCCCGCCCTGGTACCGGCACCAGATCGGAGCCGATCTTGCTACACTGCCGGCGTTGTGAACCACCGGAGGGCTGGAGATGACGTGCGCCCAGCGCTAGCCCACAGGGCGCCCAACCCTCAGTCGAGCCAATCGAGCATCGCTTTCTCTCGCTCTGCTGCGCCGCGCAGAAACTTTACGGTCTCATCAAAGTAAGGTTGCGCTCCCAAGGCGGCTATGGCGATGCGACCGCACCCGTAGGTGCACTTGGGCAACAGAGATCCGCGCAGACAGCCCTTTGCGTGAGCTCTCCGTTTTCGCGCGACGAGTCGCACCAGGCGTTGGCATAATGCACCTTCACCCAGGAGGACTTAGTGCGCATCGCCGTGTTGCTGTCTGTCATGTTGTTGTCGGGTTGTTCGAGCCAATGGAAAGTGCATGGAGGTCCCCAACAATGCATGAGTATGTGCAAGGATTGGGGAATGACACTGACTGGGATGGTGGGGGTCGGTGATCAGAGCAGAAGCGGAGGGGGCGCCTCCGCGTGCGTGTGCGAGGTGCCACGCTCGTCGGGGAGCATGGTGGGCGCCGCCGGTACGTCAGCGAGTACGTCAGCCGCGATCGTTGCGATGCAGGCCGCAGCGCAGCAACAGCAGCAGCACCAACAACCGCGCTGACATCAGTCGCGCGTGCCGCGACCCGTTAAGTACGTGCTCGCTTCGCGGGCGCGTCTGTCCCTCCTCAACACTCATGCAGCGCGTCTTTAGTAGCGGTAGCACGATCTCGGAGGGTGTATTGTGCGCCCATGACCGCCTCCGCAGCGACGCACTGGCCCCTGCCTTCGCACATGCGGTTTTTGTTCGCGTTCGCCACGCTACTCGCGCTCTGTGCACTCGGCCCGCACTGGGCGAAGGCACAGGACGAACCACCGGCTACGGGCATCACGATCGAGGGCCAGTTCGGCGGCGCAGCGCTGCGCTTTCATGCCCGGTCATCGCCGTCGCTGGCCGACCGGATCAAGCTGCAGGAGCTCGTCGAGCTGCAGCTGCGGGCCGACTTACTCCGCGCCTCGAACCGCAACTGGGAGATTCCGCTCGCGATAGCGGCGCTCGGAGCGTGCGCGCTGATCGCCGGGGGCGTCCTGTTCCAACAAGCGTGGGCCCGCGACGAATACAGTGTGCCGATGGATCGCGCAGGGCTCGTGCTGATGCCCACCGGTGCCGCCATCGTGCTTGCTGCCACGCCCATCGCCATCGTGCGCTTGGCACGTGCTTTTCGATTGCGGCGTGTGGAGCGAGCGCTCGCAATGGTCAGCGCACGCTGAGTCACGCGCTGGCCTGGGGCAGTGAGGGGGGCACGTTGGTACTTGGGACCGCCACCGCGCCGGAACGTGCGCTCCAAGAAGGCGAAAGCGTCATCTCAGCTGGATACCTTCTGGGACAAGCTACTTGACGATGACCGAGGTGCGTATTCAAGCATTCCGCACCTGGCCGCGTCCCCGTTCATTTGTAACCGCATGAAAGAACACGTTGTCAAATGCGCCCGTCCGTCAGCCGACCGACATGATCACTTCCGGATCTTCGCGTCTTGCCCAGGTTGGCTCGAACGAGGCGTTTTCCATTCTAACGTACGCACCCGCCGCATTCGCTGCCGTCACGGCGCTCTGCATCCATTCTCGAATGGGATCCAGTACGCCGCCAAGTTCAAGGTCGTCTGGCGAAAATGTGAACTCCACGAACCAGCCGTCATCCTCCGGGAAAGCGAAGTACTGCAAGGACCTGAACAGCCTGCATTCACCCGAGACTTGGCCGCGCAGGGTGCTCCGGTCGCGGACCAATTCGCCCAGTTGGGCTGGGTCAAGCTTGCCTAGCGTCTCTCCACCTTTGTGCGTGCTCCCTTCGTTGGTCGCAAACTGACCGAAGACCCAGCGCAGCAGCTTCTCTGCCCCCGCGGAACTCACACCGAGTACGTTTATGTCGCGAAGGCTGCCATCGGGCATGGTAAGGATCTCGACGTCGTCGCTCCAGCGGGGCAAATTGAGACGATGCTCAAGCTCGCGAAGCTGCTCACTGACTGGCCGCCCGCTTCCGAGGGCGTGGAGGTCGCCCGAGTCTTTTAAGACGACCACTGGACCGTTGCCCGCAAGGCCGTCCATCGGGTCGCCGGTCTCTCGGTATCGTTCTGAGTTGTAGTAGACGACCCAGCCGTATCGCCGCTCGAACGTGTGCAGCACCACGCACGGGCTCACGTTGACGGCATCGAGGTACAGCTGGACGCGCACAGCGGCGCCGTCACGGGTCAGCGGGTCAGCGTCCGGCGGCCAGGTGATCGGAGGGTTCGCAATGTAGCCCGCACCGGGGGCGAACGGGAGCAGAGTCACCCTGCGAGTCGAGCGCTCGACAACGATGGAGCCGAGCTTCTTCAGGTAGCCTCGCTTGCCTCCCGTCTCGACGGCTTCACGGGTATTCCATCGAAACGCCCAGAAGCCTATGGTTTCGTACGCGTCTCGAAGCAGCGCGCAATCGAAGTCCTGTGTGCTTCCAAGGTAGTCCAGACACAGCCTTCGAGCTTCGCTCTCTTCGAGAATTTCGTTCTGCATCGCCAAACCTCTGGGGACCGGTGATTTCACCCGAGCGTGCACCGACGGGCCGCCCAACGCTCCCGCGAACTGCAGGTGGCCGCGATCGTGGCGACTCACAAGGAGCGTCAGGTTCGAACCCTGACAACCGGTTTCACAGCCGCGGGGCCTCCTTCCGACTTCGGACGCCATCAGCCGTCGAATCGCTCATCGGGCCCGCACGATGAGCCCCGAGCGAAAACAAGAGTCTCTGACAAGCAATCCAAAGGCTTCGCGCATCGTGACCGAGCTTTCAGTCCCACAAAGGGCGGGATCTTACGGTCGCCGCATCCAGTTTTTCGTAGTGTGTGGTGAATGCGCCCCTATTCGTCCGCTGTCCGTAAGTCAGTCGGCGTACTACTCAAGTGGCCAATCTTTGGGGGCCCGAGTACTAAGGTCGTCATGAGTGCCAAATGCCCTGTCGGGACCCGCGGAGATGACCACGATGTCACCGGGTTCGGAGCACTCGACACGGAAGGGCGACTCCCACCTGTCGCGAATGCTCGAGTTCCTCCGAACGAGTCCTGACGCGACCAGCTGCTCTGGCGTCGGGCAGGCGTCGTGCTCCAAGCGATACACCATGGCCACGCTCTCGAGGGTCTGAGCCGTGCCGAGGCTCCGCCGAAATGCGCAGTGCGTGCGTGAACTGCCGCTGATGAAGAGGGCGGACGCTGCGCAAAGGCATGTCAGCGAGATGGCGGCGCACTTGAGGCTCAGCTTCGTCCAGGACCGTGCGGGAGGCAGCATCGTTCTTGGCAGCGCAATAAGCGGGCCACCTGCCAACCGGCATAGAACATAGGTGTTTCTTGCAGCCGTCCGGATGGCCTCGATCGCAAACCTGACAAGCGGTCGCTTTGCCAAGAGCTCGAGTGCCACTTTGTCACTGCCGGCGCTCCGCCCTCCATTCGATCGCTCCGCAGAGTAAGGTGCATCGCACCTCGTCGGGGGTGACTTGGGACAGAGGCGGTTACGGTTCGCCTTTTCGGACGTGGTTTCAGCCCACTGTGCCGACAGGCTTACCCACGGATGTCCTGCCCGAGCGGTGGCCGGATCGGCTCCGACCTGCCAGTCTTCGGCTCGGGTATGCAACTGACGAATGTCACCTACCGCGGGCCCGCAGTGGACGACAGGGACATCCTTACGCGCCTGCCCGCGTCGCTAGCGAGCCTGCTGGAGCAGATCAACGGCTTCGTGCTGCTGCACGGCGGGCTGCACCTTCGCGGGGCATGCCATGCGCCGAGTTGGCACTCCTTACGCTTCGCCTGGGACGGGGAGGCCGCGTTTTGCTCGCTGTACCCGACTGTGCTGCCGACCGACGTTCCGTTTGCCGAGGACTGTCTGGGCGACCAATTCTTGCTACGAGGCGAGGTCGTGCATCAGCTCGCATGCGAAACCGGCGAGCTCGAATCGCTCGACCTGAGTCTCTGGAACTTCCTCCTCGCGGCACAGCAGGAACCGATCGCGCTGCTCGGCCTTGAGCCGTTGCAGCGCTTCACCGAGGAACACGGTCGAGGCCTCGAGCCAGGGGAACTCCTGGCAGCTTATCCACCTTCCTGCTTCAAAGAAGCTGCCGACGGGGTGCGCATCGCCGCGGTTTCTGGAGAGGAGCGTAGGCGCATTCTCGCCAACCTTGCCGACAAACTAAGCGAGCTACCTGACGGAGCCACGTTGACCTTCAAGCCTGTGGACTGAGCGATGCTGCACTTGTTTCGACGCCAAATGACCCAAGAGCGGATCAACCAGATCTCCGTCGCAGTGGAGAAATGCACCGGAGAGGATGCCCAGGCTCAGGCGTTGGCGCTAATTGAGCCGCTGATGAAGGCTCAGGCGCGCCAGGCCCTGGTAGCTCAGGCGCTCATCACGTTGGTGCATGATCGACGCTTCACGCGCGAGGAGGGCCTCGAGGTTTTACGTGCGGTATTCGCGGCTCATCGGGCCGACGCGATGCTGCTTGCAGGCGTCGCAGAGGCCTACGAGTCAACTCACGATGTTCGATATCTCAATGCCGCGCCTCCCGATGACGCGCTTCCCGAAGCCGTGGCGAACCAGGTGCTCTCGCTGCTTGCCGATCAGCACGATGGCAAGCTGGAACGTGTGCTGCAGTCCGGCCTTGCAACAACCGCACGTCTGCTGGGTCGAAGTTGGGATGCCGTCGCCGAGGGAGCGTACAGACGCTTGATCGAGCTGCGCGGGGGCGACTCAACCGCCTACTACAACCTGGGCCTCTTCCTGAAAACACGGGGGCGCTTCGCCGAAGGGACAGAGGCCAACCGTCAGGCTGCCCAGCGTGGCGCAGCCGAGGACAACAGCGTCCAGTGGAACCTCGGCATCTGCGCGACTGGGGCGAGCGAGGCGCAGACCGCGTTAGAGATCTGGAAGGCCATGGGCAACAAGATCGAACTCGGCAGGTTCAGCCTGCCCGACGGGCGCTACCCCGAAGTGAAGGTGCGTTTAGCTGAGCGTCCACTGGCAGAGCGCGATGTGGCGGAGATGCCCGATGACCCTGGGCAGGAAGAGACCATTTGGGTGGAGCGGCTGAGCCCCTGTCACGGCATCGTGCGCAGCGTTCTGTACTGCGAACTTGGCGTGGACTATGGCGACGTCGTGCTCTTCGACGGGGCTCCGATCACGCACCACACGTACGGCGACACCAGCGTGCCCGTGTTTCCGCACCTAGCGACGCTGCTTCGTCGCGGCTACCAGCGTTACGAGTTCGCGGGCACTCAGCAGGCAGAGGGCCTGCTGCGTCAGCTCAGCGCAGAGATGCCAGACGACGCCGTCGTGTATGTGCATACAGAGCAAATGGCGCACCTGTGCAAAAGGTGCTGGGAAGATGCGTCGCTGGACCATGCGAGTCACACGACAGCTGACCATCGTGTTGTGATGGGCAAGATCTGCGTGCCGCCTATGATGACGCCCGGCGAAGTGCTCAACGCTGTCGATGCGGCCGTGCAGGTACATCCTGGCGTGCGTGTCTTTGCACCTTCGCTGTGTGACGCGGCCGCGCAACGCACTCGGGCGGAGATTGAGCGGCGTCGCTTCGACATGTTGCAGCAGGCGCTGCCCAGCGGAGAGTAAGGGATGGCTGAGACCACCAAACTTACGCTGTTCATCCCGGGTACGGCCTCCTCAATCGAGGACTGGAACCTTACGCTCCAGCGCTCGGGCCTCTCCATCGAAGGCGACACCTTGCGTGGAGCGGGGCTCAGTCACGACGTGGGCGTGGAGTGGGTTGCCAACGACGGGTCCTTCGGTAACGCCTTCTCGTACGGCACCGTGGCGAGTGATGTGATCGACGTCATCGAACGCGCGCCCGGTGCGCTGGTCCTGTTCTGGCCGATCGATCTGCGCGAAGGAAGGCGCGCGGTCGTGCCTATCGTTGAACATCTGCAGCAGGCAGGCGCGCTCGCGGTGCGGATCGAGGAGTCAAAACTGGGATGGGATATCGCGCGCTGGCTTCAGCTGTTTTCGTCTGACGACGCGAGCGATTGGCACCGGGGCTCTGTCGTTTACCTTACGGAACCCCATGAGGTCCAGTCGTGCGGCATGCACGCCTTCTCGCTTCCTGATGTGCATCTTACTGTCGATGGGGACCTGCAGGACGCGAACGACTTTGCCACGACCTTCAACGTTTATCAGCTCGCCGAAGACCCGGTGCTCGTCAGCGGCCAGACCTTTCGACCCGATGCAGATACGCCCCGTCGTGTGTTTGAGCGCTGGCCAGTGACGCTCTACCCACCTGACCATCCGTGCCACAATCCGTATGGTGTCTGGCGGCTTGGTCCACCGGGAGGCACAGCGCGACTGCAGGGTGCCTTGACCATGGTATTCATGCCGGCCCTGTGCGTCGTGCTGCGCGCGCTCGAAGACAAGGCCGAAGCACCTCTCACGCAGCAACAGGTGGAGGCCGCGCGGGACCGGGCGCCTTGCGTCGCGATGGAGCCCCGCGACGCGCCGACGCTGGAGCGCTCCCGCGGCTACTCCGATCTCGAGCCCGAGCTCGTGTGGCTGCAGTGGCAGCTCGTGCGACAGCGCGGTGACTGAGCAGAGCTACGCGCGCTGCTTGCATCGCGCCGTTTCCAGACCTCGAGTCGATGACTTGAACAAATGCACCAGGCCTGCCGATGGGCGTGACGAGTGGGCACAGTCGGTCGTCATCCACGTGCGTCTCGCGCGTCGAATGTGCCCGGCGCGAAAGACACGACGATCTTCCCGCTGCGTCCAGTCGACAGCGCTTTTGCAAGGCTCGCTGTGTCCGTGGCGCGGCCGAGCCCTGCAACGTGGTAGCTCGGCCGTCCGTCAGCCTGCTCACAGTGATCACGCGGATCAGGGTGAGCGGGAACAAGGCACGGCCCACCGCACGTAGTATCGCTAAGCCCATGTCGAACGAAGCCGTCTCTAGCGATGACAGGGCTGTTGTCGCGCCGGGCTGCACGGTTTAGTTCACTTTCGGCGTTTCCCCGGCGGCCGGTCAAATGGGCATCGGATTTTAGGATTTTATAGGGCCGTCCACCCCGTTCTACCTGTGCCTACCCCTCCTCGAAATAGTCACTATCCACCCGCGGCACGCGAATCGCCTTATGCTGCACCCCAATCCCAAAGTCCATCATCAGCTCAGTCAACCGCGCACCATCCACCAGCACGATCTTATCTGACACTGAATCCGCAAACTCGCGCGCCTCGCGTGAGTAACCCGACGTAGTGATAAACACACCCTTATTCGCCCTGCGCCCCGCGAGCGCACCAAAGAAAGCCTGCACATCCGGACGGCCTACGTTGCCCTGCCAACGCTTGGCCTGGATGTATACCTTTTCGAGACCGAGCCGATCGAGGGAGATGATGCCGTCGATGCCGCCGTCTCCGCTCTTACCCACGCGCGAAAGGTCCGAGCGGCTTGTGCCGTAGCCGAGCGCGTGCAGGAGATCGAGCACGAGCTGTTCGAAGAACACGGGCGTCTGTCCCATGATTAGGTCGAGCAGCTCGGATGCAGTCTGTTCTCGAAGCTCGACCAAGGCAGTATCAATGCGCTCATCCGGGCTCTGCTTGTCCACATCGGCCACTGCGCTGCCGGCCGCCTGAGGCTGCCTCTCGAGTGAACGCAGCCGAGCATCGCGATGGACGGTCGCGATGTCTGCCACCTCTTGATCCGTCAGCACGCCCGGATGCGACCGTAAGAAGCTCCTGCCAGCGTCGGTCAGCTGCCACAGGGAGCGACGCGGACTCGACGAGAGCCCCGCGCGCTTGAGGCGGTCCTGCGCCCAACCGATGCGGTTGTGATAGATGGGCTGCTGCCGACTCGGGAGCAGTTGCTGCTGCTCGTCCTCGGTGAGATGCAGACGCTCAGCCAGCGCCCGATAGACCTCGCCGGTGGAGACGGGTTCGGATTGCTCACCGAGAAAGCGGAGCAGTGGTTCGATCACTCGGTCGTAGGTCGGGATGGTCACCGGCGTAGCGTCTCATACTGCGCCGCTATGGGGCAGAGCTTTGAGCTAGCACGCCGCTGCTGGTTAGCTATTGTCCCAAGCTGAACAGCGCCACAATGGTGATCACTAAAGGGAACACCAGAGCCACGTAAGCGTGCGTGCGCGTGAGTCCGATGCGGACGTGGAGCACGCGCGCGACGATGACGAACTGCCACAGATTGAGTAGCATCTGGACGCTGGCGTTCGCCCAGATTCTGGGCGGAATCAGTATGCTCTCAGGAGCACCCAGCCATGCACCCGCAACATCCAGCACCACGAAAGCGAGTAGAAGTGGCTGGAGCAAGAGGAACGGCGACGTGCTGTAGGCAAACAAGCGAAACAAGTCGCGGTACAAAGGCTTCTGGTCGGGTCCCCTCGCCAGCGGAACCGTGAGCGCGGCCAAGATAGCGATACGTAACACTCCCGCAAAAAGCTGTCCCAGTAGGCCTGAAGGCGCCGCGAACATGTGTAGCAAAGATAGGACCGTAGATACAACCTGGTTGACGACCAAGATGGTAAGTAGGAATGCGACCGGCGGCCAAAGATCAACTCGGGACCGGACCTTTAGCAGGGCAAAGGCTGCGGCGGCGCGGGACGGAGAAGTCATGGCACGCAGGGTCGCAAGCCATCGGTCTAGAAGTGCGCCACGTGTGGTTTCCCAAGGGATGCCCGTGCCGGAGATGATCGCTCTGCAGCTGGCACAGGCTGACCCCTCGGCATCGGCCACACCTGCACAAGTCGCGCACCAATAATCCCCGCAGCGTACGCAAGGAAGTAATGCCTTCGTACCTGCATGCTCACAGCCCAGCTGAGTGCCCATCGTCACGATGCGGCCCTGGCCACGCGCAGCTCACGAATGCTGAGTCTACTGAGCATGCAAGGTTCTAGCGCGGATGCCGGCGCAAACCAGGCCGATGCAGGCGTTGCCCGAGCGCGCGCCCGCCTCGATGCGCAAGCGGCCTGGTTTGCCGTGTACGACCTGCCGACTCTCGCGTTCGATCACGCCGGCATGGTCGAGCTGGTGTTGAAGCGCAGGTCTGCAGGGGTGAACGGTTGAAGCTCAAGTCGAGTCCGAGAGTATACCCCAGTGTTGCATAACGCAGGCGTGACCTGACTATGCGGCTTGAGCGAGTTCGCGGTGGTAGTTCCGGAACTCCTGCCTCATCTCTTCGTCGCCAGCGCTGATAGTGAGAGTGAGTTTTCCCTGCGGCCGTGTCAGCGCGCCAGCGCGTCGCACGATCCTGCGCGTGAGCTGAGCGAGCGTCTGCAATCTCGTGGCAGGAGTCCGATTGGGGGTGGTACGCGTTGCGATGTCGCCGGTCTCGAACTGCAGTTCGCGGGCGAGATTGTGTGCGAGCATTGCGGCGTCCATGGAGAGCTGGTTGGGGATGAGGCGGTTGCTCGGCACGTGTTCCAGGGCGGCCCCTTGCTTGGCTTCGCCCAGGATGCACTCCTGATAGCCGCGGCCGTTGTGAAACTGGAGAACCGCTCCCGCGCTCACGTTCTTATTGGTGACAATGACCTTGTACTCATATTGGTAATCACGAGGCTCGAACAGGTCGAGCTGGATGGGACCCTTACGCTGTTTGGGTACCTGACGACGATACAGCACGAAACGCGGTGAGAACTTCCACGACTTGGGTCGATAGCTGGTTTCCGCGTAGGACCACTCGTCATCGATCCGTAGCCAGCGCTTGGTTTTCTCCACGATGCCCTTCAGTGCCAGCAGGCGTTCAAACGGCACGGATGCCGTAAACTCCACCCCAAGCTCGTCCAGTTGTTCCAGAAGCGGCTGCGCGAAGAATGCCGAGTCGACGCGCGCCTCCACCACGCAGCCAACTGTCAGGCGCGCGCGCAACACGCAGTCACGCATGAAGTCGAGTGCACCCTCCGAATCATGAACGTTGCCAGGGCGATGCAGGCAGTTCAGGAACTGACCTGTCTGGCTGATCGTGCAGAACAATGGGTAGTAAGACCGCGCGCCCTTCTTGCGCTTGTTGTACCCGACGGCGGTGCCTTCTGCGTGACGGCGCGTGCTGTTGACAGAGCCATCGAAGTCGAGCGTCGCGCGGCGCAATTCGAGTTTCAGCATGCGGTCGGTAGCGACCTCTCCCACCAGCTCCCGAGTTCCTTCCTCCTGGGCAGCCGTAACCTTGCCAAGACGACGCGAGAGTGTCGAAACATCCGGGACCCGCTGCACTCCCAATACGCGCATCACCATCGGGTCGTGCGCGTACGAATCGCGCTCTCGCCACGACCGACATCCCATCAGCACGTGCATGATGAGCAGCAGGAATAGCCTGTCCAGACCATACCCCTTCTTGCCCTTCTCGTTGAATCGCGACCGAAGACGACTCCGCAGGTTCAGCCGCTCGAACAGACCGCCAAACACGAACAGACCGGCGAACGATGTCAGCCGCTGCGACTCGAAGCGGATGTCGAGATCGGTGTGGACATGACGTCCAACTTGCGCTTTGCTTAGCCTCACTGAAAGTGCCTCTTCTGTTGGTGCGAACGGTTGGAGTAGACAACCGCTGTTCTGCCGCAGAAAGAGGCCTTTCTTCAAGCTTCAAGTGCTCCGCCAGCCCTCAAGAATGCAACTTGGGAGTATATAGACTCGAAATGAAACACGCCTCGCGTCAACTTCGCATGGCCCGTGCGCTCGGCCTCGCTCTGTCCTCTCTTTCGCTGTGGTTCGTCGCGTGTAGCGACCCTTCCGCTGTGCGGGAATCTCCAGACGCCGGCGAGGCTGTAGATGCCAGCGGCAATGAGCCCACCAGTCCGCGCGATGCATCGAGCGATTCGTTCACTGTCCGCATCGAAGATGGTGGCCTGCGAGAAGATGGTGGTCTGGGCGTCGACGCAAGGACCCAGGGGCCACCCGATGCAGGGCCCAAAGGACTCCGCGATCTCGGCGATGGTACAGTGTACGACCCGTCGACGAAGTTGACTTGGCAGCAATCGTACGGCTCAACCACGTACGACTGGCCAGGCGCGAAGGCCTATTGCGACGGGCTGGTGCTCGCCGGGCGCAAGTGGGCGCTGCCCACCCTCGACCAACTCCGCACTATTGTGGTCATGGAGCGCTCACCCTCCATCGACTCGGTCGCGTTCCCCAACACGCCGGCGAAGGACTTTTGGTCCTCGACCAGCGGTCGCGACTCGGCCGGTTATGCCGACGGCCTGAGCTTCCAAGACGGCACCTGGTTCAGCGCTTTGCCTGGGGACCGGCACTACGCACGATGCCTTCAAACCCCGTGAGTGAGCGTTCAACTGGCCTCCGGGGATCTGCACACCGATCGTGCAAGGCCAGACTCCGAGCCCGCAGAGCATCGGCTTCGGTCGTCGGCACAAGATCGTGACTTCGGTCCGCCGAAGGTCAGGCGCACACCTCAGCGCGCGCGAACGAAACGCAGCCGAAAGACTAAGTTAGCGCCGCCCCCTCAATAGCAGAGCGCACGAACTCGCTGGCACCGCCCGCGACAGCCGGGCCATGACCCGTGACCAGATTCTGGAAGTCGCGTGATGCGATCTGCGCCATCGCGGTACGCACGCCTTGACCGGACACCTTCTGGTACTTGCGCCACATCGGGGCCACGATCACGCCGCCCTTGAAGCCGAGCAGGGAGGTCATGAAGCGCCCGACCAAGGAGGTTCCCTCTCGGTCCGCATGATTCTGCAGCGCGTCGCACGCGACGAGTGTTCCGCCGCCATGCGGCAGCCAGATCGCACACTCCCGCCAACCAGTCGTTCCCGGAAAATGGAGCACAGCCGCGTCTGCGACCGGAGTCGTGGGGCCCAGCGTCTGCGTGGCCACCATCCCCTTGAGTTTCGCGTTCGGTAGGGCCCAGACCTCCGGCTTGTAGCGATCGACATAGTAAGGCTCGTCGATGCCGTGAGAATCGCTCAGCTTGATAAGGTGCTTGACCTTACCAAGGCGCTCCAGCTCCTGCTCTCCTTCCGCGCTCAGCCGCACGGCGTTGAGGATCGTGAGCCCGTCAGGCTGCACAACGATCGTCATGGTGCGACCGATGCGCATGCCCGGTCCCATTTGGAAGCAGCCTCGGACGATGTGAACGCCCTCGACGATGGGCATGATGGGACCGTGCGGCAGTGCGGCTGGGAATTGCATGGGGGGATGGAGCCACGCGAGATGCCTTCGAGTCAAGGCGCTCAATCCCCCCTCGTTCGCGGAGCCCGAGTGGTATCTTCCTGCTCGATGGCATACGACCAAGGCCTGGCGTTTCGGTTGCGCGAGCTGCTCAACGAGCGGCGTGACGTGGTGGAAAAGGAGATGTTTGGCGGGCTCGCGTTCCTGCTGGCCGACTCCATGACCGTCGGCGTCGTGGGCGAAGACCTGCTTGTCCGCGTTGGGCCCGTGCGCCACGATCAAGCGCTCGCCCGTCCGCATGCACGAATCATGGATTTCACCGGCCGACCGATGAAGGGTGCGGCGCGCCTACGTATCAGTCCGCGCGCCCACCCGCCGTGCTACCGTCGCGCTCTACCAAAGACGGGGCATTAGCATGTCCCGAGACCGGGACCCACGTGAACACCTCTACTCATGAGATCGCTGACGGCGTCTTCCGCTTCTCCACCTGCGTGCCCGACGTAGTGCCCGATGGCTTCACCTTCAATCAGTTTCTGATCAAGGCCGAGCAGCCACTGCTCTTTCACACCGGCCCGCGTCGCATGTTCCCGTTCGTTTCCGCCGCGATTGCGCGTGTCGTACCGCTCTCAAGTCTGCGCTTCATCGCCTTTGGTCACGTCGAGTCCGATGAGTGCGGTTCGATGAACGAGTTCCTGGCCGCGGCGCCGCACGCAGAGGTGGCCCATGGCGGGCTTGGATGCATGGTCTCGCTCAATGACCTTTGTGACCGCTTGCCGCGCGCCCTGGCTGACGGCGAGGTCATCGACCTGGGCGGCAAGCGCGTTCGACACATCGACACTCCCCACGTCCCCCACAACTGGGAGGCACGCGTCCTGTTCGAAGAAACGACCAAGACTCTTTTCTGCGGTGACCTCTTCACGCACGTGGGCGATGGCCCCGCGTTGACCACCGACGACATCGTCGCACCCGCGCTCGCCGCCGAGCAGATGTTTGGTGCAACAGCGCTTTCCACGGCAACGGCGCCCACGATCCGTCGCCTCGCAGCGCTCGAGCCGCGCACGTTGGCCTTGATGCACGGCTCCTCGACCAGCACCGCCTGCAGCGATGCGCTGCAGCGCCTCGCAGATGCCTACGAAGCCAAAGTCGCTGGTCGCTGAGCGGGCAGAACGGCCGCGCGCAAGCGCAGCGTTCGCATGGGAGTAGTTCTCGCCCGCGCTCCAGGCGACCTGCATGCTTGAGCCCAGGGCGCGGTTGCCGTAGTAGTTGAGCGGCGGCGAACACACAACGTTTGCCGAAGAGGATTCGTGGCGGAGCTCGAGCGCAACGCGCGTTGTCCCTGCGGCAGCGGCAACAAGTATAAGAAGTGCTGGCTCGCAAAGGACGAGGCGCCGGCCAGGGAACAAGCGCAACGTCAGCGGGACAAGGAGGCGGCCAGGGCGCGAGAGTTGGCCGCCCTCCAGGCTCGCTTCCGGGCCGCCAGCAAGGTGGCGCCAGCCATAGGCAGCTGGGATTTTCTCGACGACGGCCTGGATGACCTCAGCAACAGCATCATCGACCTGATCCGCGAGCGTCAATTCGAAGATGCGCTCAAGGCATGCCAGCGCCTCATGGACGAGTTTCCCGAGGTCGTCGATGGACTGGATCGGTACGCGGCGGTCTACGAAGCGATGGGCGACTTCGCGCAGGCACGCGACTACTACCAGCGCGCGCTCGACTTCACCCTCCTGCCCGAACAGCGGGACGGCTTCGATGAGTGTCAAGAAAGTTGTCGCCTGAAAGTTACGCGGCGAGACCTCCATTTGTCCGCCTGAGTGTGATGGCGGGTCTGTCGGGGTTGAGTGTTACTTTGACGGGTCTGCGCCAGGTTCTGACGTTGCGAGTCCAGCGCTCGGGGTGAGCCTTGTTGGCGCGCCTGTAGAGAGCGCTTCTGGCCTCGAGGATTGGGATGTCTGCACCGGTGTGTCTGTCGTCGGGAGTGACGAAGCCGATGGCGCTATGGAGGTGCTCGACGTTGTACCAGTGGACGAGGTGTTCCACGAAGGCGACGGCGTCTTGTACGGTTTCGAAGCGCATGCCGGCCATGCCGGGTCGGTACTTGAGGGTTCGGAAGATGGATTCGACGAAGGGGTTGTCGTCGCTGACATGGGGCCTGCTGAAGGAGGGGATGATACCGAGCCACTGCATGGCTGCGAGCATGGTGGAGCCCTTCATGGCCTTACCGTTGTCGGCGTGCAGGACGATGCCCTCAGTAGTGGTCGCGAGGCTGTCGCAGGTGTTCTTGAGGAGCTTGGCAGCGAAGTCTGCGCACTGCTCGTGGTGAACTCCCCAGCCGACGATTTTGCGGCTCCAGACATCGAGGAACAGGTAG
>JBKJIA010000079.1:0-25429 GCA_046598735.1 Polyangiales bacterium | reverse complement strand
ACATCAAGGTCTTCGTAGCCGAGCGCTACCCCGCACAGAATCGTAAAATCCTCCGGGATGGAGAGCACGCTGCGCACGGCTTTGGGATAGCAAGACAGCGCAGCTTGCGCGCAGGTGGCAAAGCCCATGCTTTGGGCGGCCAAGAGCAGCGACTGCAAGTAGCAACCCACGTCCAGCGCCCCGTACACGCCAAAGTGCGCGTCGTAGGCGACCATCACGATGTGCGGCGCTGAGAACGCGCGGTAATTAGCTTGGAATGCGGCATCGCGCGCCTTTTTGTCACCTCGCGCGATGCCCATCGCCGTGTACAGGGCCTTGGCACACTCGCGCCGTTCCGTACCGTAAGGTTCGGGATAGTGACTGGGGAACGGAATCGCCGGGGCGCCCTGCGGGTCCTGGATGCACGCCTCCAGCATCGCTGACGCGAGCTTGGCGGTGGTTTCGCCCGAGCTTACCCAGACACGCCAGGGTTGAATGTTGCACCACGAAGGTGCGCGCTGTGCCGCAGCGAAGAGCGCGTGCAACTCAGCTTCCGGAATGGCGGTGGGTAAGAACCCGCGCACGCTGTGCCGGGCGCTCAGCGCTTGGACGACGTCCATCATGAGAACGCGTTCTCGCCGGTGATGGCGCGACCGATCGCTAAGGTATGCACCTCGTGGGTACCCTCATAGGTGTAGACCGTCTCGAGGTTACACAGCTGACGCATGATATGGAATTCGCCCATGATGCCGTTGCCTCCCAGAATCGAGCGCGCCGTACGCGCAGCGTCGAGCGCCATCGCCACGTTGTCGCGCTTGAGATAAGACACTTGCGTGGGACTAAGCTTACCTTGCTGCTTCAAGCGACCGAAGTGGTAGGCGAGCAAGAGGCACTTACCGATCTCGTTGTGCATCTCGACCAGTTTTTGCTGGGTGAGCTGGAAGGCCGCAAGCGGTTTATCGAACTGCTTGCGATCGAGCGCGTACTGGCGCGAGCGCTCATACACGCCCATGGCCGCCCCCACTGCGCCCCAGCCGATGCCGTAGCGCGCCTGGGTAAGACAGCCGAGTGGCCCCTTGAGTCCCATCGCACCGGGCAACATGTTTCGCGCTGGCACGCGTACTTCGTCGAGCACGATCTCACCGGTAATCGAAGCGCGCAAGCTCAGCTTGCCGTGAATCTCGGGCGTGCTGAAGCCTTGCATACCACGCTCGACGATGAAGCCGCGCACGACTTCCGCCTTGCTACCGTGCTCGAGTGTCTTGGCCCATACGATCGCGGCATCTGCGATCGGACTGTTCGTGATCCACATCTTCTGCCCATGGAGCACGAAGTCACCGCCTGCGCTTTCCTGCTTGGCGTGGGTATGCATGCTGCCAGGGTCACTGCCAGAGTTAGGTTCGGTTAGGCCAAAGCAACCGATGGCCTCGCCGCGTGCCATGGCCGGCAACCAGCGCTGCTTTTGTTCTTCGCTGCCGTAGGCATAGATGGGCCACATCACGAGCGCGGTCTGCACCGAGCAAAACGAGCGAATGCCGCTGTCGACCTTTTCGAGCTCCAACATGCTCAGACCGTAAGCCACCGGATTCAAGCCCGCACAGCCATACCCTTCGAGCGGGGCGCCGAGAAAACCCATGCGCGCGAACTCGGGGATCAGGTCCTTGGGAAAGGTGCCGTTTTCGTAGTGCTCGACGATCACCGGCTCCACGCGCGCCTTCATGAACTCGGCGCAAGCGCGCCAAGTCAATCGCTCGTCTTCGGTGAGCAACGGGTCGAGATCGATAAGGTACGGGGTAGCATCGCGTGACATGGGCAGACTCCTTCTATCAGAACCCGCTAGCGGGGCCAATTCGGTGCAATGAGCCTGCGTCCATCGTGCAGATCGAGGGAGGCCTCGTCGAGACCCTCTCGATCCCACAGCTTGCAGGTGACGGGCTCGTGCATCTGATCGAGCCCCTCGCAGTAATTGGTAAAGGTACAACGCCTAATCTCTTGGCCACGGCCGCTGCGCAGCTTGAGAAACCAATCGGGATCGGCCAGCGTCTGACGCGCAGCGGCCACGATGTCGGCTGCACCTTCGGCCAACGCTTGCTCAGCCTGGGCAAAGCTCGCGATGCCACCCGCGAGCACGACTGGCGTGTTGAATCCAGCGGCGCGGACGTGTGCACGAATGGTATGGGCTGCTTGCATGTTGCGACCAAAAGGACCGCGCTCGTCGCCATAGGCGGTAGGCATGCATTCCCAGCCGCTTTCGCCGGTATAAGGGTATAAGGCGCGCCCGACCTTGGGAACCTTAGCGTCTTCGAATTTGCCGCCGCGCGACAGCGAAAGAAAGTCGCAACCCGCACGCGCGAATTGTTCGGCAAAGAAGCTAGTATCGGCAAGCGTGCTGCCACCGTGGATGCATTCCTCCGAGAGAAAGCGACAACCGACGACAAACGCAGGCTTCACGTGCGCACGCACGGCACGAAATACCTCGAGCGCTAGACGTACGCGTTGCTCGCGAGCACCACCATAACCATCCTGTCGCGTATTATGCGCAGACAGAAAAGACGCCATCGTATAAGCGTGGGCATAGTGCAACTCGATGCCATCAAAGCCCGCTTGCTCTGCACGCAGCGCTGCCTGGGCGAACAAACCCGGTAGCACCTCAGGCAAGGCGCGAATGTGCTCACGTTCGGTATCGGTCACACGTTCGCGGTCTCCGCGTTCCAAAGCCTCGAATTCGCGTTCGCTCAGCGCCTGACGCAGGCCGACCTCGTCCAAGCCAAGTAAGGCTTCACGCACGCGGCGCTCGTCGCTCTGCTGAACGAACGCGCGATGGCGATCAGTAAGGAGCAGATGTTGCGCTAAGAATTTTTCACGCGTGGGACGTCGGCGAATACTCAGAAAATCGATCAGCTGAATGAATAGGCGCGTGTGGCCACCACTGGCGGCCCTTACGGTCTCGACCAGCTGCGACAAACCAGCGATGAAGCGATCATCGCCAATGCGCAAAAGCGGACCACTGGGAATGTCGCGGATGCCCGTGGCTTCGACCACGATCGCACCCGGCCTGCCGCGCGCAAAGCGTTCATACCAAGCGAGCACGCGCGGCGTGACCAAACCATCTCCGCTTGCGCGCCAAGGCACCATCGCGGGCACCCACGTTCGTGTTTCGAGCTTGAGCGGGCCACTTTCAAGCGGCTGAAACCAGCCTGCGGCAGCGGCTTCGTCACGCGTGGGCACACCCGCGAGCGGCAGAGCATGTTTGCGTCCGTGGGGTGCGCGCCACACTGTCTTACCTCGCGCTGTCCTTGAAGATTTGCCGCGCGATCACCACTTGCTGCACTTCGGTGGTTCCTTCGTAGATGCGCAGCGAACGCACCGAACGGTAAAGTCGGTCCACCGTTTGCTCTGCCAAAGCACCCATACCGCCATGAATCTGTACGGCGTCATCGATCACGCGCTGGGCGGCTTCGGTGGCATAGGACTTGGCCATCGCAGATTCCAAGGTGATGCGAGCCTTACCTTTGTCGTGCTCCCAGGCCGCACGAAACAGCAGCAGGCGCGACGCAGTAAGCTCGGTGGCCATGCGCGCAATCTTTTGCTGCACGAGTTGAAACTCGGAAATGGCCTGGCCGAACTGCTTACGGTGTTGCGCATAGTGCAGCGACTCATCGAGCGCGCGCGCCGCCATACCCGTGGCGGCAGCGGCCACCGTAGGACGCAGACGGTCGAGCGTGGCCATGCCGATCTTGAAGCCATCGCCTTCCGCACCCAGGCGTGCATCCGCAGTTACGCGACAGTTTTCGAAGGCGACTTCGCCTAGCGGGTGAGGTGCGCTCAAGATCAGCGGCTTCACAAAACGAAAGCCGGGCTGACTGGCCTCGACCACGAAACAGGACAGCCCCCCGTGACCACGACTGCGATCGGTGGATGCAAAAACGGTATACAGGTCCGCGATGCCGGCGTTTGAAATTAGTGTCTTATGTCCGTCGAGACGGTAACCATCTCCATCCTTGGTGGCGGTCGTTTCCAATGCGCCCACATCTGAGCCAGCGTTGCGCTCGGTCATCGCGAAAGCGCCCATCTTAGTACCCTGTACGATGGGAGCCGCCCAGCGCGTGCGCTGCTCGGCGTTCGCAGCAATCAGCATCGGCGTGACGCTCAAGCACTGCAGCGCGAATACTTCGTCGGCGAGCGGCGATGCCCATGCCAATGCTTCGCGCACTAAGCAACAGGCGCGCAAATCGAACGGATCGATAAAGCGCAACAGCCCTGACTCTCGCAACAACGTCAGGATTTGCTTGGCTTGAATGCGCCCTTCCCCGTCGCTTTCAGGGGCGGGCAGCGACAACAGTTGCTCGCGGGCAAAACGCGCGGCTTCTTCGGCGACCGCGCTGTGATGCTCATCGAGAAATGCGCGCACCGGTCCGATGTCGACCACCCGTGCCGTACTAAGGTAGGAGCGAATATCGGACATGCTCAACCTTGAAAGCGCGGCGTGCGCTTGTTGGTGAAAGCTTCGTAGGCTTCGCGAAAGTCAGGATGCTGCATGCACACAGCTTGCACCTGCGCTTCGCTTTCGAGCGCGCCCAAGAAGTCCATGGAGGCTTCGCGGTTCAATGCATCCTTAGTCATGGCCAGGCCAAACAGCGGGCCTTTGGCGAGCTTTTCGGCATACAGGCGCGCTTCGTTGCGCAACTCCGCGTCCGGCACGACCTTATGGTAGAGACCGAAACGCTCGGCTTCCTGGGCATCGATAAAATCACCACTCATCAACAGCTGCGTGGCGCGACTCTGTCCGATGAGCCGTGGCAACAGCCAGGCTGCGCCCATATCCGCGCCGGCCAAACCTACCTTGGAAAACAGGAACGCAATCTTCGCGCGCTCCGACGCGATGCGCACGTCACAAGCCGCGGCGATCACGGCGCCTGCGCCTGCGACCGTACCATTCAGCGCCGCAATCACCGGCCGCTTACACAGGCGAATGTTGGCGATAAGCTCACAGGTCATACGCGTGAATTCGAGCAGACCCTGGTAGTCCCGCGAAAACAGTTGCCCGATGATGGTTTCCACGTCGCCGCCCGAGCAAAACGCCCGGCCTTCGCCTGTGATCACGATGGCGCGCACACCCGGCTCGACGCTGAGTTGCTTGAAGGTATCGCGCAGCTCCGCGTAGCTCTCGAAGGTGAGCGCGTTCAAACGCTCAGGTCGGTTCAAAGTAATGGTGGCAACGCCGGTCTCGGCATCATGCGCATAGGCAAACGTTTCAGGGCGAATAGTCATGCGTGGTTCTCCAGCGAAGTACGAACGCGATCGAGGTTGAGCGAAAGCGCGAGCTGCTCGCGCGGGCTGAGCACATCGAAAATGCGCGCCAGTAAGGTTTCGTGACGCGCTACTTCACGCACTGCCACGCGCCGGCCCTCGGCGGTCAAGCGCACCACGCGCACACGCGCATCTTGGGTCGAGGCGCGGCGCGTCACGTAACCGCGCGCCACCAGGCGATCGACCAGGCCCGTCACATTGCCCGCAGTCACGAGCAAGGCTTCCGACAGGTCACCCGCCGTCATGCCTTGCGGAGTGCGAAGCAGCTGCGCTAGCGCATCGAATTGCGGCAAAGTAAGGGGCGAATCGCCCTGCGCGTCGCGCACTTCGCGCAGCACCAGACCGTAAGATTTGGCGAGACGTACCCACAGACCTACGGCGGGTTTGGTCTCTGCAGGTTTCGTCTGTCGAGACTTCACGGCACGGCGCCTGGCACCACTGCCGTGCACTCGATTTCGACTTTGGCGCCGGGCTCGACCAATGCGCGCACTTCGACCAAAGCCATGGCGGGGTAATGTTTCCCCATCAGCGAACGGTAAGCTGCGCCGACGCCCTTCAGCTCGCGCAAATACTCGTCTTTACTCACCACGTAGACCGTCAGACGGCCGACGTGTTGTGCGCGACCGCCGGCATGCTCGACCACGGTCAGCACGTTGCGCAGTGCCTGCTCGAATTGCGCCGCGAACGCAGCCGATACCAACTGCTGTTGACCGTTCCAACCGATTTGCCCTGCCACGAACAGTAAGCGTCCGCCCGCGGGCGCCAGCATACCGTTGCTATAGCCCTTGGGCGCCCCCATGCTTTCGGGATTGATTGGTTCCATCTGCTGGCCTTACTCTTTCCCGCCGCCATCGAGCACGATGATCTGACCATTGAGCGCGTTACCTGCCGGACCGCACAAATGCACGACCCAGCTCGCTACTTCCGAGACCGGCAACAGGCGCTTCTGGCCGGCACTGCTGAGCACCGCCGTCAACGCGTCTTGTTCGGACGCGCCCTTGCTGCGCATCACGCGATTCACGCCGCCACGCGTCATGTCTGTATCGACATACGCAGGACAGATCGCGTTAACCTGGATGCCTTTGTCGCCAAGCTCGGCCGCGGCGGCACGCGTGAAGCCGATCACGGCATGCTTGGAAGCACAGTAAGCCGCTAAGTAAGGGCCGCCCGTGACACCCGCCACGGATGCGATGTTGATCACGCGACCGAACTTGCGCTCGACCATGCCGGGCAGACAAGCCTGCGTGCATAGGAAGGTACCCGTTGCGTTGACGGCGAAAGCTTCTTGCCAGGTAGCGAGGGTCAACGCCTTGATCGGTCGGTAGGGGCAATGCCCGCATTGTTGATCAGGAAGTCCACGCCACCCATGTGCTGTTCGGCGTAGCGCACTGCGTAAGTCACCGACTCTTCGGAAGTGACATCGCACACCACTGAATGCATCGCGCCCTGCGCCGCAGGGGATGCGATCGTTTCGGCCAACGCACGCTCGTTGCGACCGCACACGGTGACGATGGCGCCTGCGCGTACCAAAGCCTCTGCAATGCCACGCCCGAGCCCATGCCCGCCGCCCGTGACCAATGCTCGCTTGTTTGTTAGCTCCACCCGATTGCTTTACATCTAAAGTATCTAGGCAGGCAACGCGGCGCGCGGGCCATCGTGAGGATGCTCAGCGAGCTTTGGCGCCTTCGCACTCTTGAATGAAGGCATCGTGCAGGACTTGACCCAACGTCTCGATCGTCAGGCGTCCCTCTTCGGCACTCGCAGCAGCGGGATCGCCGAAGTACGCGCGCGGGCCACCGGCTTCTTCGAAGGTGGTCTTGCCACTGCGGATCGCCACCGACAAAGAGGCGGGATTTTCCGGCAAATTAACGCGAATGGCATCGCGCACCAGATCGGGACGCGCAGACATGACGATCGATCCCTCGTAACAGCCGGCATGGCATGCGCCGCTTTTGAACTCCGCAGTCAGTCGCTCCGCCCACGGCCTTCGCGTGACATCGGGAAAGATCACGGACAGCAAGGTCTGCGTTCGCAATGCATCGGCAGCCGCGCGAATCGCAGCGATGTGCGTGGGATCAAGGTGAGCGTTCGCACACAAAAGCCAGCGTATACCGTGACGATGCAAGGCGAGACCGATGTCCGTGATGAGCGCGGTCTCGGTCTCAGGCCGCAGGCTTACCGTGCCCGCGAAGCCCTCCGCATAAGCGGCCGCGGTGTACGCAAGCGGCGGCAAAAGCACGGCTTGATAACCCTTGGCCTCCAGCAACTGCGCACCGTGCAAAGCCATGGCTTCTGCGATGATCACGTCGGTTGCAAGGGGCAGATGGGGGCCGTGTGCTTCGGTGGCTCCGATTGGCAGGATCGGCACGAAGCGCGACTTGTCACAGCCCGCAATCTCTTCCCATGTCATCTCGGCAAAGGCACGCACGCGGCAGAGTCTGCGTTGCGCACAAGCAAGCGCGCAAGCGCTCTGAGCAGGGGGCACCGATGGAGCTAAAGCTTGAAGAGCAGCTCAACGTGGCAGGATTCTTTCTCGACGCGCGTCTGCGCGCGGGCCAGGGCGAGCGCACCGCGTTGATCTACGACCGCGTGGGACAGCCCGCGCAACGCATCAGCTACGCGCAGGTCGAGCATGCCGCGAATCGCTTCGCTCACACTTTTGCAGACCTGGGCCTCGAGCCCGAGCAACGGGTGCTTATCGCAGTCGAAGACGGCCCCGACTTTGTGGGCGCCTTCTTTGGCGCGCTCAAGCTCGGCGCCGTGGTGGTGATGGCGAATCCGGAGCTCTCAGCGGAGGAAGCTGAGTATTTCCTCGCATATACGCGGGCTAAGATCGCCGTGGTCGGGCCCTCGGCCGTGGAAGCGTTCGGCGCCGCCAGTGATAAGGCCGTGTTGCTCGCGCGCATGATCGTCACGGGCGATGCCTTTCCTCCCGGTCGCAAAGGCGTGCGCTTCTCAGATGTGGCACCGGAGAATCCTTCCCCTTACGAAACCTTTGCTTCACACCGAGATGACCCCGCCATTTGGCTATTTTCAGGCGGTACCACGGGCAAACCCAAGGCCGTCGTGCAGACCCACGGCGCTTTCGTCAATACCACCGTGCTCTATGCGCAGCGCGTGCTCGGCTACTGCGAATCAGACATTACTCTGTCGGTACCTAAGCTCTACTTCGGCTATGCAACAGGCTCGAATTTACTGTTTCCCATGTCGGTCGGTGCGACCAGCATTCTGTTTCCCGAACGTGTGACGGCCGCGCGCCTGTTCGAGCTTATCGCAAGCCACAAACCTACCATCTTAATCAACGTACCCACCATGGTGGGTAAGATGCTGGATGCGCCCGAATCCGAGCAGCAAGACCTGTCTTGCTTGCGCATCGCCACCTCCGCCGGCGAAGCCTTGCCGGAATCACTCTACCAGCGCTGGCTCGATCGCTGGAAGGTGGAGTTGCTCGACGGCCTGGGCACCGCAGAAATGTGGCATGTATTCGTCACCAATCGCCCCGGTCACGCGCGTCCGGGCACGCTCGGGCAGGTGGTTCCCGGCTTCGAGATCCGCGTGTGCGATGAAGAAGGTAAGGTACTGGGCGACGGCGAGGTGGGCTTTCTCTGGGTGCGCGGCAAATCACGCGGCATCGGCTACGTGCAGCAGCACGACAAGTCTTGTCAGACCTTCATCGGCGAATGGTATGCCTCGAGCGACATGGTCAGCCGCGACGCGGATGGCACCTTCACCTACTGCGGCCGCAGCGACGACATGCTCAAAGTGGCCGGCAAATGGCTTGCGCCGAAGGAAGTGGAAGGTTGCCTGGCTCTGCACCCCTACGTGCAAGAGTGCGCCGTGATCGGCGTTCCCGATGGCAGTGGGCTAGTCAAACCTTACGCTTTCGTGCGTGCACGCGAGGCCCGTGTGGGCATCGAAGAAGAGCTCAAAGAATGGGTACGCAGCCGCTTGGCTCTCTATAAGGCGCCGCGCGAAGTCGTATTGATGACGGACTTTCCGCGTACGCATCTGGGCAAGGTTGACCGCGGCCAACTGCGACGCAGCGTTAGTAAGGTAGAAGGAGCACACCCATGAAGATCCGCGTTCTCGGTGCCGGTCCCGGCGGCCTCTATAGCGCGATCCTCGCTAAAAAGCGCCATCCAGCGTGGGACGTGCAGGTCTATGAACGAAATCGCGCGAACGATACGTTCGGCTGGGGTGTGGTCTTCTCCGACGACACGCTATCCGGCTTCGAGGTTGCAGATCCCGAAAGCTACGCCTCGATCATTGCGCGTTTCATCCGCTGGACGGACATCGACACGTTTGCCAAGGGCGAACGCATTCGCAGCACCGGCCATGGCTTCTGCGGCATCGCGCGCGTCACCTTACTCGAGGTCTTGCAAGAGCGCTGTCGCGAGCTTGGGGTGGGTTTACATTTCGAACGCGAGGTGTCGCACACGGATTTCCCAGATGCGGATTTGATCGTCGCGTCGGACGGCATCAACAGTAAGACCCGCACGGAGCTTGCCTCGACCTTCGAGCCAGATATCAAGTTAGGTGGTGCTCCGTTCATTTGGCTTGGTACGAACAAGAAGCTCGAGTCCTTCACCTTCATTTTTCGCGACAGTGAGCACGGTTCCTTTCAAGTCCATGCTTACCCTTTTTCAGAAGATACCAGCACGTTCATCGTCGAGACCAATGACGAGACCTTGCGGCGCACGGGTCTTGAGCAGCGGCCGATCGAAGAGAGCGTGGCCTACCTCGAGCGCCTGTTTGCGGCTGATTTGGGCGGTGCCCGCTTACTTACCAATAAGTCGCAATGGGTACGCTTTCGACGCGTGAAGAATGCGCGCTGGCACGCTGGCAACGTAGTGTTGATCGGCGACGCTGCCCATACCGCGCATTTCTCGATCGGATCTGGCACCAAGCTCGCGATGGAAGATGCGATCGTGCTCGTCGATGCCCTCGATGCGCAGCCGAACGTAAAGGAGGCGCTCTCAGCCTACGAGCAAGCGCGTTGGGTAGATGCTGCCAAGCTGCAGCGGACCGCCAGCGTCAGCCAGGATTGGTTCGAGCGCGCGTCCGTCATGCATAAGACGATGGAACCGCTTCAGCTCGTGGCCAGCATGATGACGCGCTCCAAACGCGTGACCCACGACAACCTGAGGCTTCGCGATCCCGCCCTGGTCGCCAAGCTCGATCAATGGTTTGCCGAAAAGAATGGCATCCCTACGGGTACGCCGGTACCGCCACCCATGTTCACCGCCTTCAAGTTGCGTGAGCTCACCTTAGACAATCGCGTCGTCGTCTCGCCCATGGGTCAGTACTCGGCAACCGATGGTCTGATCGATGACTTTCACCTCGTGCACTTGGGCTCGCGTGCGATCGGCGGGGCCGGGCTCGTGATAAGCGAGATGACCGACGTCAGTGCCGACGCGCGTATTACCTTAGGCTGCGCAGGCATGTATAAACCCGAGCACGTAAGTGCATGGAAGCGCATCGTAGACTTTGTGCACCAAAACTCGCGGGCTAAGATCGGCATGCAGCTGGCGCATGCCGGCCGTAAAGGTTCCACCAAGCTACCCTGGCAGGGCCGTGGCGACGTTCCTCTCACGGAAGGCGCCTGGGAGACGATCGCACCCTCACCGCTAGCTTATAAGCTCGGCTCGCCCGTGCCGCGCGAGATGACGCGCGCCGACATGGAACGCGTGTGCGAAGACTTCGTGCGCGCCACGCGCATGACCGAAGCGGCAGGCTTTGACCTGCTCGAGCTGCACATGGCCCACGGCTACTTACTCTCCAGCTTCATCTCGCCGCTTTCGAATCTACGCACGGACAATTACGGCGGCTCGATCGAGAACCGCATGCGCTTTCCGCTTGAGGTATTTGATCGCGTGCGCGCGGCCTGGCCCGAGCACAAACCGATCAGCGTGCGCATCTCGGCTTGCGACTGGGTGGAGCGGGGGCTCGATATCGATGGTGCCATCGAGGTGTCGCGCTTGCTCAAGCAGCACGGCTGCGATCTCATCGACGTATCGAGCGGCCAGACGTCAGTCGAAGCCCAACCCGAATATGGCCGCATGTTCCAAGCTCCGTTTGCGAACCTAATTCGACATGCCGTGGGCATCCCCACCATGGCGGTCGGCGCGATTCAGAATTGGGTTCACATTAATACCATCGTGTCGTCCGGACGAGCGGACCTCTGCGCGCTAGCACGCCCACACTTGGCGGATCCCTACCTCACCCTGCACGCTGCGGCGGACCAAGGCTGGGAGGTCGCGTGGCCGGTGCAATACACACCCGCCAAGCCAAGGACCTCGCCACAGTAAGGCTGGGGGCATCTATATTGCGGAACACTCAGGTTCGGCGGCGACGGGCGCGCTCGGTCTCATCGTCTGCGGAGACCTCGATCGCGGCGCGACGCGGCCCTCCCTGAGTATTCGCGGGCGCTTGTGCTCGCTGGGCGACCGGGCGCGCCACGTGCGGCGTTGCTGCCTGCTGCGTGGCGGCCTGCGCTTGCGCCAACATGCTGCGCAAACGCTCGATTTCAACCAATTGCTCGGCGTGCATCTGCTTAATCGGCCCAAGCTGCTGCTTGAAATTGGCGATCACGCCCTGATGCGTCAGGAGCGAAGCCTGCGTCTCTTCGAGCTGCTGTTGCAATACCAGAGTATCTTCGCCCGCTGCCTGCGGCCTTGCCAGCTGGGCACGGGCTTGCGCAAGCTCCGCTCGCAACTGCTGAACTTCCTCGTTCTGAACGCCGGACTCAACCGCGGGTGCCCCCTGTGCGGGCTGGGCCGGCTCAGGAGCGCCCTGGAGCGCGGCTTTGCGTCTTACTATCCCTAGGAAGGCCACGGCGCCCATCGAGATGAGCCAAGCCGCTAACAGCTCGACCAGGTCCAGAGCTTCGAAGCGTACTGCCCAAGGCCGCATGACGACCTTACGCTTGGCAGGCCTGGCTATGGCGACCCGCGCCACCTTCTTGGCGATGGGTTGTTCCACGACCTTGGGGCGACGCGGAGGCTTGGGCATGGGTAGACAAGCGCGGGTCATGTCCCAATCCGGACCGGCAATGCACTCGGGCACCCAGCCCCACGCGCTGGGGTCGATGCAATCGATGCCGTCGTCTTCCTCGCCCTCGGCACCAAAGCCGCGACGATTCGCGCCATCTGCTCCGGCCGCAAGCTCTGCGTCGCCCGCGCCACGCTTGCGCAGCTCGACTAGCAAACCGGCGAATGGACTGGAAGGTGGCCGTCCGATGGCGCGCGCCTGCCGTGCTACATCCTGCTCGATCTTGAGATAGAAGAGCGCACCGAGCGTGACGCACAGGGGTAGTAATACGAAGGGAGCCGCGCCCGCCTTGGACAGCTGACCCGTGCGATAGGCCTGGATAGCCGTGGTGGCTACGTAAGCGGCGAATAGACCGAGCGCGCACGTTAGAAAAGGCGGCGCAAGATTCTTGGCGGACGCCAGGTTCACGACACCCAGGTTGATGCCCATCCGCCAGACGAATAGGCCCTCCACTATCACGAGCTGCACAGCCAACATCATCAGGTGTTGCGCGAGCACGGACTGTACGGACTTACCCGCCTTGCGCTTACCCTCACCGAGACTGATGTAGCCCTGACTCTTTTCCTTTTCGCGATAGCGCGCGCGGCCAAGCTTTTCGGAGAACAGCGTCAGCCAGCGGGCCACGAAAAAGCCATGATCGACGACGTAGCATTCGAAGCCGAGCTCATTGAGACGGTCTTCGATCTCGTTGAGGACGCGCTTGTCTTCACTCCAGGCGATGAAAGCCGTCGGGACGTAACCTTCCTGGATGCCCTTGATAATGAGGCCCGTGCTGACGCCCTTGGGCAGCGTCGCAAGCTTTACTTTGGCCTGCTCCACCGTGATGTTTGGAACGTATCGCAGACCCAGTTCGAACCGCATCGTTGGTCGCTTTCCCCTGACGTCTGTCCGCTCTACTCATCGGATGCAGGCGCCTCCCGATCGAAATCGTACACCAAACACAAACCTTACTCATAGCGAGCAAAGGAGTGGCAAGATGGTTCCATGACGCAGCGTCAATCCAGGATGGCAAGTCGTCTGCTCGCGCTCCAGATGGTGCTGTGGGTGGCGGCGCACAACAGCGCATCGGCACAAACGATGTCCGAGCAGTTTGCCGGCGTTCCCTCGAGCAGCCTCGGCTTAGCCTACTTATTCGGCTTCTTTGGCGGGCTCATCATTTTTGTGGCGCTGCTCGTGCTCAAGCTGCGCGAGAAACCTCAAGGAGCCGCCAAATGAGCTTCAGCAAAGCTGCCTGGCTTTCCCTATTTTGTCTGTGCTCCATGTCTGCTCAAGCGGACGATGTGGCGCCGGACATTGAGGTTGTCGACAATCCTTACTCTCTGAAGAATCTAAAAAAGAAGCAAGGACCCAAGGAGCCCGAGATTCCACTGCACGCTGCGCTGGTCTCCGCAGTCGTGAGCAGGATCGAGGAGTGTTACAAGCTCGAGCAAAAGGAGGCGATGAACGAAGCAGACCGTAAGCTGCTCAAAGCCTCAGGCCAAGAAGCCGTGCGCGAGCTTGCGCCAGCCTTTCGTTTCTCGAGCTGCGACATCGAAAAGCCTCCCACTGAGCGCTGTCTTACTGACATGACCACCATGGATTGCGCCATCCTGGCGGAGCCGATCATCGCGGCCGGCTATGACCGCAATCTCACGCCCGCCCAGAAGGCCAAGGTTCGTGCCTACGCAACGGCACTCGCCAAGCGCGAGTCCACTTGCAACAACTTCGACAAAGACGAAGCGGCGATTCGCGACGAGATCCGCGTCGACAAGCTTGGGATCCTGATCGAAGCGCAGATCGTGATGGGCCAATGTCAAATCTTGCCGGAGGAACAAGCCCCCTGCGAGGCCGAGCTAGTCAGCATGTCCTGCGATGAAGTGCTCGCCACGAGCAATCGCGGCGAAGTCCAAAAGCTGTGCCCCGATTTCCTAATATGTACCGACACGCCTAAGGTCGAAGACAAAGATCCAGGTCCGAACGACTAAGGTTTCTGGCGCTTATGCCAGCATCTTACATATCGCCGTAGAGGTGTTGCAGCAGCGTGAGGCCTACCAAGACGGCGGTCTCCGCACGCAACACGCGCCCGCCGATGCGTAGCGGCGTTGCACCCTTTTGCTCGAGCAGGCGTCGCTCGGCATCGGTAAACCCACCCTCAGGTCCCACCACGAACGCAATTCGCGTCGGGTTGATTTGAGTCGTCTCAGAAGCGCTGTTCGTGGCGCGATCATCTAAGTACACACGCCGTTCCGCGGCGTGAAAGCACTCGTCTTCGAGCGCGTCCAGAAGAGGCACGGTCGCACGCACCTCGGGCAAGCTTGCGCGGCGGCACTGGCGCGCGGCGCGTACCGCCTGAGCGGGCCAGGCGTGGCTTTTTTCGTGCTCGAGTCCGGCTGATTGTACCGAACGCTCAGATAGGACGGGCAGCACACGCATCACGCCAAGCTCCGTAGCTTTTTGGATCACACCGAGCATGCGCTGCCGCGCCAACACGGCGCACACGAGCGTGATGTCCGCAGGCGACTCTGGCGAGCCCGCGATACCTTCGTAGACGAGCGCCTCACCTCCGCCTGCACTGGCACTGGTGAGCGACGCGCGAAAGAACTGACCTTGTCGATCACCGATCGTGAAGGCCTCCTTTACGTTGATCTCGCGCAGCCGTAACGCGCGCAGTTGATCTGCATCGAGCGCAATGCGCTGACCCACACTTAAAACATCTGCATGTCGCAACGAAGCGTTCAGAAATGGCACGCGCATCTACGACTATCTACTACCACTCGTGGATCGCTAGCGGGCCGTCAAAAGCGGGACCAGGTCTATCGCGCTTCCGCTTGTACGCCCTATATGCAGGCATGAAGGAATGTTTTGGGCGCGATTGCATTTATCCGTGAGCGTTCCGCTGTTCCAGTGCCTGCGACTGCGAAAGAATGCGGCATCGTGAAGACTTCCCTTAGGCTTGCGCTCAGCTTTATCGGCGCAGTGATTCTTACTTCAGGCTGCGTGTCCCGTCCTAAAGGCGCGTACAAACCCCGCGATACTCTGCGTGAGCCGAGCATGGGAACATTCGTGGAAGACGCCGGTGTGGAGCTTGAGGGCGGCCCACGCTCGGGTCTTCCGAACACACCCGGCATCATCGGTAGCGAAAATGGTGAGGCCTTGTCCGATGCAGAGCGTGTGCTCTTACCGTTGACAGGCCGCTACGTGATGCGCGCCGAGATTCACAGCGTCGCCGAAGTGAACCAAGCTTTCGCGCGCCTGAAAGTCGAGAACACGGCAACAAATCTGTCGGTCGCGGAAGTGTCGCTCGATCCCGACAGCGGCAAGCTGCGGATGACCGAACGTCTTTGCTATCAGCGCTTTCAGCACAGATGCGTGACTGGCTGCACCAATTGGTCCACCGATGTCGATGCACGGGTCACGCAGTTTTTTCCATACGTGGATCGCATCCTTACTGTTGCCGGCGAAAAATTCGCGAGCGCGACGGCGTTCGGCGCGCTTGGCTACGACGGCAGTCCAGATGACTTACCCGCCACGGATGACGATTCGCGCGTGTGGAACGTAAGCGGCGATGAAGATGTCCGCGAGGGCGTGCTGACGCGCATTCATGCCGAAGGCACACCGGTGGGCAGCGTCGATTGTGTCATCTACACGGTGCAGCGTTTTGCGTCGAGCTTCGAGGGCTCGCTACGGCGCGGTAAGCTCGACGGCGCTTCGGCCATGCTCGACACACAGGGCACGGATGGTCGTCGGTTGGGCGCGGGCGGCCGCAATGCGTCCACCTGCGAGGGCGACTCGGGCGGCGCGGGGCCGGGCAGCGAGCCCAACACCGTAAGCTTTGCGCGCATCCCACTCAAAAGCTTCTCGGACGAAGCTTTTTGGGCCTGCCCAGGCTACGAGGCGCTCGCCGCAGCTTTGGACAAGTAAGGGCCCGTGCACGAGCTCAGGTCAAGGGCCCCTTGAGCTCTGCCAACTGCACGAAGGCCTTGTCTTTCATGATCACAAAGGGATGGTCGGCGAATCTAACCATTCCTTTTCCGTCGTGCTCGATCACTTGCAGCTTACCCATGCCATAGCCCATGGGCCCGCGGGAAAAATAGTGGGCTTGCATCGTATATGGGTAGGCGCGGGCCGAGCCTGGGATGGCAAAACACTCAGGTCCGAAACCAGTCGTAACGTCGGCGTACAAACGGCCGCCGGAGGCCAGCTTGGGCTGCATGTAGAAAGCGTGGCCGCCACGCCCATCGTAGATATGGAAGTCGACGTCATTGGCGTCGGTCTCCCAGTTGAGCACGAAACGTAGCGATGGCTTTTGATCGAGAGTGATCGCGCGCGCGGTCAGCGCGGTCTTGATCTGAGTCTCCATGGCCGGCTCGGCCCGCAGCCAGACGCTGCCGATCAATGCCAAGTCTTCCCTGAGTATTTGGTCCACGCCCTCGAAGCGGTCGCTCGGGTAGCTTTGCGCCAGCGCAGTTTCAATGGCGCGAAAGGCCGCTTGACGCTCGCCCGCTTGCAACAGTGCATAGGCCAGCAAGCGATGACCTGAGGGATGGTCTGGTCGCTGCGCCACAGCCTTACGGTAGCTGTCGATGGCAAGCGCAAGGCCCGCCTGTTGCAGACGCTCTAGGCGTGCACCGGCCATGCGACGCAAATCTGGGCGCGACGGGAAGAGGTCGATCAGGGATCCGTATACACGGGCCGCGCGTGCCAAGTCTTTCTGCGCTTCGAGCGTTTCACCGAGTGCGATCAATGCCATGACATCACCCGGATCGCGCTGATGGGCGCCCGCTGCGCGCGCCAGCGCAGTGGATACGTCGTTGCGTTGCAGCGCTTCGAGCACGAATGCCAAGTCACCTTCATAGGCATCGGCGATGGTAGGTGGCACCACCGCACGCGGCCGCGGCCGTGGGCGCGGGCGTGCGGGCGACGCCGCGATGCTCGGCTGGCTCGGCTGGCTCGGCTGGCTGGGTTCCATGCGCATTTCCTCGCTGAATGAGAGCGTGATCTCTACGCGCGCATTGCCGCCTTCCGGTTTGGGAAAGCGCAGACCACGGGTGGCGTTGGCGATGCATTCGCGTGCGGTGCTGTTGCGTAAGGTGCTCGCAGCCACGACGGCGGTGCGGACCTCACCTTTGTCTGAAACGTCGAGCACCCAGGTCATGTTCTGACCATCGACCTGAGTATTGGGCGCAAAGCACGAACGCGCACGGGCTCCAAGCACCCGTGCCGCCGCCGCGGCGCGCGCGGGCTCGATCCCGAAGACGGACTTGAGCTGCGCATCGACTCGCACGAACGTGCTGCTGGGCGCAGCCGCGAGCAACCCAGTGTCCGCCGGCGAACGTTCATCTTGACTCGTCCTTGAATTCGATGCCCTGCCCAGGCCCGCAGCACCGGCCATGGTGTCGACTGCGCCACGAGACCGTAAGGTTGAGCCTAAAGCTTTTTCCGTTTCCCCTTGTTGCGACACGTCGCGCTGCGGCGCCGCCGCCATGACCGGCGCCGCCATCGGCTTGGCCGCGGGCGTCGAAGCACTGGGCGCAGACGCCATGGATCTTGGCTGTTCTGCCGATTTGCCAGGCCGAGCCCGCGAAAGCGCGTCGCTTCCGCCGCCTGCGATGCCGGTATCGGAACTACCAAAGCCGTCACCGGCGCTTCCTTTACGGTCGCCCGTGTCGCTTCCTTCCAGGCGACCTTCCTCTGCGGGCCTCCGCGCCGGGCTGTCGTCGAAAGCTGTCGGAGGCGCTGGCGATGGAATCTCGAATCCCTCGTCACGTTTGGCCACCTCGAGCGGCACATGCTGGGAGCGATTCAAGATCTCGATGCCCTGATCGCCCACCTGCAAGATATTGGTAAGGGCATTCTGCGCGATGCCAAAGCGCTGATAGTCAGATTCTGTCTCGAGCACGAGCAAGGCAGTCAGATCCGAAACAACGCGTTGTTCGACCGACATCGCGACGATCTGTTGCTCGAGATTCGCGCGTGCAGCATCGGCGTCGGGTCGTAAAGCGCGAAGCTCATGGCTGAGTGTTTCGATGCGTGCGCGCGCCATGGCTCGAGCCAACAGCGGCGCGGGCGCTGGCAGCGTGGGCAAGGCGGTCGCACCGGCATCGGCGAGCTCGATCTGGACGGGCGTTCCAACTGGAAGAACCGCAAACACCAAGTGCTCGTCGCCCGGCTGCACGCCTTCGAGCACTTTCGGATAAACAAAGCTCGCGCCGGCAATGCGCACCTCGATGCGATCGCGCGTGCTGAGCGTCAGCTTTTCGGCCAGTTTCTCTGGGCTCAGACGCGGGTCGAGCACCACGCCCGTGGTCGCAAGCCCCGCACGCGTGAGCGCGCTGAGTGTTTCGCGATCTTGGATGCCGCCTTCGCCCAACACATCGAGCCTACGTACGCCATGGGCCGCAAGCCGAGCCACGGCTTCGCGCAGCTCGGTCGTGCCCGCGACGCCTGCCGTGATCACGCCATCTCCGATCACGAGCAGACGGGAGTGTCCGCTAGGCGCCGCGGCCAGCGCTGCCAGCGCCTGTCCCAGGTCCGACGCGCCTAAAGCGTCGCGCGCCAAAAGCTTACCTTGATCGCGCACGCCAAACCGGCTGACTGGGCCGCGATAGATTTCCTCGCTGCTCTGGTCGAACGCGAGCACCCTCAGGTCGAAATCCTTGCCGGTCTTTTTGTAAAGGGCCTTGAGCAATGCATCGAGGTGCTCGATCTGTGCACCAAACCCGAGCGCGCGCGATGCACTGGTGTCGAACAGAATGCTCAGTCCATCGAGCTCCGCCGCTGCTAGCTTGGTCACGGGCGTGACGCGTGCGACCACGAGCTCTCCGCTGCGCAGCGCAAACGATTTACGCCAAGGCAAACGTACTTCGAGGTCACCCTCTGGAACATAGTCGGTCTTTTGCAGCGTGAGCTGACCTTCATGCTCGCGACCCGAAGCACGGGACTCATCCCCCTGTCCGGTGCGAGAGCCTAGCCGCACGTCCACCTTGAAGCTGCCCAGGCGCGGCAAACCCTTCAAGCGCAAACGGTAAGGTTCGCGTTGCTCACGCAGCTCCTCCGAGTAGGCGATGATGATTTCCTTGTCGGCGTTGGCTTCGATCGGGAACACGCGCGCCGCAAATTGGTTGCCAGCGTTCTTCTCGAGCAGCGCCGGGTCCTGTTTACGATGCAAGAAGTCTTCGTAGACTTGCTGCGCCCGCTTGCGCTCCACGACTTCACCTTCTTGCCAACCACTCGCGACGCGCATGGCAAAGCGCGAGATCGCAGCCTCCGGTGGCAAAGCGATTTCAAAGCGACCTTCGCGGCGTCGGTTTTCGGGATTGTGAAAAGTAAGGTGCAACTCGGTAAAGGCGAGCGGGTCCTCGATCACCGTGCGCGCTTCGATCGCGGTCAGCAGCAGACCCGTGCCGTCCGATGCGGTCAACGCGATGGGCGCGCTCTCGGCAGGCTCAGGATCACTCCGAAAGGCGAGCTCCGGCGCGCGTGGCCCACCAGCGATCTCGAGTCCCTTCGTGTCCGGTGGCGCATCCTTGCTGCAGGCGCATGTCACACACACCAGAACCGCAGCCCAAATCGTCCCATTCGCGCGCACCTCGACCCCCATCGTGATTGCCCCGCCGCAGCATGCCCAAGTTCTTCGGTTATGCCCAGCGCTGGCTCCAAGCACCATGCAGACGTACGGGCGCGGCCAAAGGTCTCAGCGCGACGCAAGAGTGTGCGACATCGTCTGGATGTGAAGACATCACCCGACACTACTTGGTCACAATCCACGATGTTCTGTCACGGAACGCGGAAGGGCCCTGTTTTTGGGCGTATCTTGAAGGGATTACGAGCGGCATCTGTTGCGCTGCAGCGCGCGCCAAACCGTATTGAGCTTGCGTATTTGGGGTCACAAGAAGGTCAAAGTTTTGAAGCAACTTCTGCATACCGAAGGTGTCGACAAGCGCGCACGCCCCGAGCGTGTGGAGCGTGTGGAGCGTATTGAGCGCGCCAAACGCGTGCTCGACACAGGCTTCAACTACCTGATGCTGTCCGATGTGCATTTGGGCTCGGATATCGTGCCGCACTTGCGTCCGTGGGCGACGACCTCATGGCTCATGCAAGAGGCCGAGGTCGATGCGCAGTTGATCTCACTGATCGAGCACTACCGCACGGAGTGCGATCCCGAGCGTCCGTGGCGGCTGGTGATCGCTGGTGATTTTCTCGATCTGGTCGGTGTTTCGATCAAACCCGACATGGAAAGCACGGCTACACCGCTCACGGCGGAAGAGCACTTGCATGGCCTGGGCAGCGCCGCCGACCACGTGGTTCATAAGATGCGCGCGATCGCAGCACGGCATCCCGGCGTCTTTCGCTCGCTGATGCGTTTTCTCGCCGCAGGGCATTCGCTCGTGATCGTGCGCGGCAATCACGACGTGGAGCTGCATTGGCGAGCCGCCCAACGCGCGCTCATCGACGCTATCGTCAACCACGCCGCAGCTGAGTGTCGTACCGAGCTCGCGTCGCGCATCGAAATCTGTCCGTGGTTCTTCGCCGTGGATGGACTCTTATACGTCGAGCATGGGCACGAGTTCGATGCCATGTGCAGCTACGGCGATCCATTGATGCCCACCTGCGCGCGGGATTCTCGGCGCATTCGCTCCACACCCTTTTCGGTGTTGTTGCGCAACGTAGCGCGACCCACGCGTGGACTTAGCACCGCAAGCTATGGCTACGTCGGCATGAGTGCATACATCACGCTGCTGATGAATCTCGGTTTTGGCGGCAGCGCGCGGATCGCGGTGCGCTATGCGCGAGCTTCCCATCGCTTGGTCAGCGAGACATTCGCGCAAGCTGTCGATCGCGGCCTTGGACGCATGAACACAACGCGCGTCAGACTGAAACGCTTCGCCTCGCGCGCGGGCGTCAGCGAAGAGCATCTTGCAAAGCTACGCGGACTCTACGTGCAACCGGCCGCCAAGAGTCTGATGTATGTGCTGCGCAGTCTGTATCTCGATCGCGTGTTTTGCATGCTGCTTGCGCTGGCTTGGGTGGCAGGCGCAAGTCTGATCGCGCGCTTTGGCGGCATGCTCGCGGGTGGACTGTTTGCGATTCCCGCGGCGTTGCTAAGCATCTACGCCTGCGTCGGCAGCGGCACCAACACGGTTCCTTCCGCGCGCATGCAACACGGCGCAGCCCACATTGCGCCGCTGTTTCACGCACGCTGGGTAGTCATGGGGCACACCCACGCTCCCGTGTTCACGGAAGTCGCGCAAGGGGCGAGCTACGTCAACCTAGGTAGCTGGGGCCAAGACGATCCGCCCGACGAACGTACAGAAGGGCATAAGAGCTCGTGCACGTTCCTCGTGATTCAGCATCACGAGGGTGACTATCGTGCTGAGCTTTTGCGCTGGGACGAAGTCAGGCGAACCGTCAACCGAACTGTACAGAACGCCGCGTAAAAGCTCCCTCCAGCCAGAAGCCAGTAATGGGAAAACTTACTGTGTTCTGTTGCGTCGAGGCAGCTCCCGCGGCCACTAGCACCGGCGCATAGTGTTCCCACGTGGGTAAAGCCGTGCCGGCTGCAGGCGCGCGCACGCGAAAGTTAGTCAGGGCGTCGAGGTCGAAACGCCGCAGTGCATCCTCCGACCAGGCATCGAACTCTACGGCCCAGCGCGGGATCCCTTTCTTGAATGCGTAGCTCATGTTGTGAGTGAGAAATCCGCTCCCGAACACCAGCACGCCCTCGTCGCGCAACGGCGCAAGCGCCACGCCCAACGCCACGAGTGTTGCTGGATCTAGGCCCGGCAAAGATAGCTGCAACACAGGTACGTCTGCCGCCGGATACATGGCAACGAGCGGCACATAAGCGCCATGATCGAGGCCACGCTTGGCATCTTGGGTGACAGGGATCTGCCTTTGCTCGAGCAGGTCGCGCACGCGCGCAGCCAACGCAGGTGCGCCGGGCGCAGGATACTTGGTCTGGTAGTAACGCTCAGGAAAGCCATAAAAGTCATAGACCAACGGTAAGGTATCGGTCGCGCCCAAGGTCGCCGGACGCGCATCCCAGTGGGCCGAGATCATCAGGATGCTCTTCGGCTTGGGCATGGCTTGCGCCCAGGCCGCAAGCTCCGCCATCCACACTTCATCGTCGAGCAGAATCGGTGCACCGTGAGCGGCAAAGATCACGGGCATGCTGGCGGAAGCGTTCGCTTGGCGCGTGCTCCGATGGGAGGTCGTTCGAGTGTCGCTCATGGTGTCTTTCCTCGATCCTTAGCCGGCTTCTGTCATTGTGAGGCCTGGCGGCTCACGAACAAGCTCTACAATTCGCTCCATACTGTTTCTCTTTTGGAACCAATCCGACATGGACCAATCAGTCAGCTTCAAGAAACTCTCGATCGTCATTCCGATCTTCAATGAAGAGCGCTGGGTGCAGCTCATCGTCGCGCGCGTACTCGCAGCGGACTGTTGCGGACTCGAGCGCGAGATCGTGATGGTCAACGACGCATCGACCGATGGCAGCCGTCCGATCATCGAAGAGCTTGCGCGTAAGCACCCGCAAATTCGCGTGTTCCATCAAGAGCAAAATCGCGGCAAGGGTGCTGCGCTGCGACGCGGCTTTGCGGAGGCCACGGGCGACCTCATCCTGGTTCAGGATGCGGACCTCGAGTACGACCCGAGCGACTATCCTGAGCTGTTGCGTCCGCTCCTCGATGGCCGTGCAGACGTGGTCTTTGGCAGCCGTTTCTTGGGTGGCCCCCATCGCGTGCTGTTCTTTTGGCACTCGGTTGGTAACAGAGTCCTTACCATGCTGAGCAACATGGCCACGGACCTGAACCTGACTGACATGGAGACTTGCTACAAAGTATTTCGTGCCGATCTGCTCAAGTCCTTGGTGCTCGAACAAGATCGCTTCGGCTTCGAGCCGGAAGTGGTTGCCAAAGTCGCCAGGGCCGGCGCGCGCATCTACGAGGTACCCATCTCGTATGCGGGTCGCACCTACGCCGAGGGTAAGAAGATCAGCTGGAAGGACGGCGTGCAGGCCTTGCAGTGCATCGTGCGCTACGCCCGCTAGTAGCTCCTTACGGCAAGCCATTGTCGCGCGGGCTTTGCGGGCATCGCCTAAGGCTTGCGCCCAATGCAAAGCAAATTCTTACCCAGCGGCGGGCGCAGCCAATGCTCTAGTGAGCGGCCGACTGGGACGGCGACGTTGTCATAGAGAGTCGCGGCCTTGGCGTTGAAGACCTGCTGCTTGAGCACGCGGCCGGTCACAAACCAAGGCAAAATGCCGAGCGCGTCGAAGTAGCGCACATTCAGGATGCTGAAGCCCTGCGCGTGCACCTCTTGCTTGAGCGCTCCCAGCTCGTAGCGACGCTCGTGACCTACCAATTGATCCAGCGTGCCGAACAGCCACGACAACGCGGGCACGAATAGTAAGAGGTAACCACCGGGCCTCAGAAGGGTATAGATGCGCGCGAGCATGGCGGCATCGTCTGCCACGTGTTCAAGCACGTTGACGAGCAGCACCGCATCAAAGCTCGCAGGTTGCAAGGCATCGGCCGCATCGACACAAGCCACTTCCAACGTCTGACCTAGTACGCGCGTGTGGGGACGCGTTGCAAACTTAGTCTCTAGCTGCCGACTAAGGTTGTGCGCCGGCTCGAGCAGAACCAAATCATCTACGCGGTCTGCATAGAGGGCAGAAATGCTGCCGATGCCTGCTCCGATCTCGAGCACGCGACCTCGCAGGTAAGGTGCGAAATGGTCGAGGATCCAGCGTTGGTAATTGGGAATGTCCGCTAGGGCTTCGAGGTCTTGGCCCTGGTAGTGCGTGCTCGGTGCTTGCATGGCTGGTCCTCGCTAAGCGTGCCGGAAGGTTCCCGGCCAGGCCGCGCAAGGGTAACTGCAGCGAAAGCCTTCGCAAGCGCGACGCTTTCGCCGGGAGCCTCCGCTTTGCCTGTCCCAGACCTGCGGCGGCTGACAAGCAGCACGCTTAGCGCAAAGAGCAGGCCTTCGAAGCCAGCAGACCGATGGCCGTGAAGTGCGCAACCGCTCGCCTTCTGCAGTGGGGGTGTGGCACCGCCATCCCGTGCGCCGGGCGGGCTCGGATCGCGACCGGGCGCTCCGACCGCAGCATCCATGGCTGGCGACCCTATCGCACCCGCGTCGGCAGCGCTGGGCTTGGGATCCGGCGGACGCGTCTTCAAACACGTCTCGCCAGATTTACAACGACGCAGCACCACGCGCTTGCTGCCTGCACTCTCCGAGGAGCATCTTATGTGCCGCTCGTCGTATTCATAGGCGCACGCGAGCGAGTCTTCAGTTTCGGCAAAAACATCGTTGAGAAAGAGTGACTTTTTAGGCGCGAAAATGCGCGTGGCTCCCAGTGCTGGGTCATGCGTCCAGCTGAGCGTAAGCGTAAGGTCTGGCGCGGTAACCACGGCGAACGACCCGGGCTCACCACTGATGCGCGCAGGGTAAGGTCGAATGCGGTAATTCGCGCGCAACGAGCGCTTTTCATCGAGGATGGAGTAATCCTCTACGTTCCAGCCGTCTTTGTGTTCGCTGCTGTAATGGGCGACAAAGCTCCACTGCGTCGACGACAAGAAGCGCGCATCCAGCTCGCGATAGAATGCGTCCAGATAGTCGCCTGCACCACTCGCCCCACCAGGTGCGCCAAACTCACCGACCAAAAGGGGAACCTTCCAGGCGAGTGCCTGCTTGTTCATGCGCTCTACGGGATCTTTGAGACTGCCGCCTACCCATACCTGCAGCGTGACCAAGCCAGCGTCGTAGTAATGGGGAGCGTATGCGAAGTTGTCGAAGCTGGCGCGCGGCAGCTTGGTGTCCTGGCCGGAGCTCGTGAGCGCCTGCGGCGACAGGAACAGAATCGCGTCTGGGTCCGCTGCGCGCAGCACCTGTGCTCCTGCTTCATGCAAAGGGGCAAGCTGCCTGGGTTCATCCGCCCATGGCTCGTTGATCATGTCGTAGCCGATCACCGCAGGATGCGAGGCCAGTCGTGAGCTGAGGGTTGCCAGCAGGGCGAGGTAACGCGTGCGCACGCCGCCCACGTCGGCATAGAAATCATCCCAGGCACGATGCATGTCGAGATCGAACACCAGCTTGATGCCCCAGG
>JBKJIA010000521.1:0-5469 GCA_046598735.1 Polyangiales bacterium | reverse complement strand
GGCATGCGCTTGGGCAAGATGGATGGCGTGATCTTGCACAATCGCCGTCTGCTCCAACGCCTCTACCTGGCACGTTCCGGGCTCACGCAGCTTGATGCCGCAACGTCTACGCAGCCTTCCCCTGACGACACGCGACGCTTACCCAGATTTCGAGCCGCCCCGGATCTCTGAGTCTTCGTCGGGGGCGAGGCCGTAGATCGGCATCCCTCCGCCCGCGTCATCTTCCGGTGCGATACCATAGACGGGGACGGACTGACCCGCGTCTTGGGATTGCTCGCCACCATCGGTCACGCCTGCGTCTTCGATGGGCGCACCGGAAACCGGCTGCTGCTCCATTTCTTCGTCATCTTCGTCGTCATCCTCTGCGCAGCCGGCGCCAGCACCTCCCGTCGTCGCGGCCACCGTAAGGGCTGCCAGCACCATGGCCGCGCGACTCGTGCGCCGCCGCGCGGGTAAGGTAGGAGGTAGCGCGGTTTGCGGCAGGGCCACGGCGCAGAACGGGCAATGGACTTCACCGTGTTTGACGTGACGTTGACATTGGATACAGGGAATCAGGGGCATGACGGCGACCTCTCTTCACTGGTAAGCGGCTCTTGCACAAGCTCGAAGCGGCCATGATCGAAGGGGGTACCGGGAGCAGCCTCCACAGGTACCACGCGCTCTCGCAGACCGCGCTTTGACATCTCGATGGCGCGATGGTGACAGTAAGGATTGTTGCCGGGCCGTCCGAATACGACGTGGCTCGTCCACGTGCACCCGGCCATGCACGGCTCGGCGTAATAGCAGGTGCGACAGAAACCCCATAGGTCGTCGACCGTGCGATCACGGGTGTAGCGCAGAGGGGCGGCGCGCTGCCAGATGTCCTCGAGGCTATGATCGCGCAGGTTGCCGCCGGCCCAGTCTGCAGTGGGTAAGCTCGGACAGCCTTTGACGGTTCCGTCCGCCTCGAGGCCGAGCGTACCCCTACCCGCACCGCAGCCGCTGCTGTGTTTCACACGCTGATGGGACCGTAAGGTAGCCTCGTGCGGGCCGAAGTAACCTAAGTTGTTGCCAGGTTGCAGGGTAAGACCCGCGCTACGCGCTCGCTCTTTGAGCTCCGCGAGCATGGGAAACAGTGCGAGCAAATCGTAAGGTTGGAGCAGGACCTCGGGCTCGTCTGCGGCACGACCCATCGGCACGGTCAGCATCATTTGCCAGTTGCGCACGCCTTGTTCGATCAAGAGCGACAATAGCTCGGGCAGCTCGGCCATGTTCAAGCGATTGACCTGAGTGTTTGCGAACGGACCTAGACGTGCCGCACGTAGCCGCTTCATCGCTAGCAGCGCCGCACGGTGTGATCCATCGACGCCCCGCAAGCGATCGTGAGTCTGCTCAAGTCCATCCAGCGACACGCTGATGGCCGAGATGCCGGCTTCGACCGCTTGTGCCACGCGGCGATCGTCAAGGCCGCGTCCGCCCGTGGTCATGGTGCAGCGCATGCCCCGATCAGCGATGGCGCGTGCGATCGTGGCCCAGTCGTCGCGCAGGTAGGCTTCGCCACCGATCAACGTCACTTCCAGCACACCGAGCTCGTGCATTTGCCGCACTACATCTAGGCACTGCTGCGTGTTCAGCTCGTCAGGGCGTGCGTGACCGGCGCGCGACCCGCAATGTCGACAGGCAAGATCGCACTGCAGCGTGATCTCCCAAACCGCATAAACCGGGCGATGCCGTGTATCTTGTGCGCGACCCGGCTCGAGGGTGGCGTCGCGCTTGGCGGATAGCAGCTCGAGCCTGCGCTTGGGCCGCGGTTCATCAAGTAAGCGCTGGCGCTCGCTGGGGGACAGAGGATCCATGGGCCCTTGCGCCATGGGAGGATGCTGCACGTCTTGGTCCGCCGATTCAAGGCCTCAAATGCGGGTCGCGCTGACCAGGAGGTCCGTAGGTGTTACTGCTGCGGCATGTGGTTTCCCGAATTCCCGGACGTGTTGTCGTGGCAACGGGCCAAGGGCTCGGTTTACATGCGCTACGAAGATGTCACTCAGGATGGCGCGCTCAAGATCGTAGGCATGCCGCACGCAGTGGGGCTCGTCTGCCTGGGTAAGCTCTGGTTTCGTACCCGCATGAGCGTGGAAACGCGCCCGCGAGGTGTGATTCCGATCTTGAGTCGCATCGCCATGGAGACTACCGGGGGGCCTATTTCCGTGCGAAATCCGGTCGAGGTCGAGGGCGCCTTCCAGTTGGCACATACGCGCGATAAAACACGCGCGGTCAATCGCATCATGCTCAACGCTTACGCCGAATTGTTCGCGCCGCTTGGTCAGACTTACGGTTCCGAGTCGCCCGTCAGTGGATCGGCCACGCGCGTGCATGTAGGCCGCGCCTATGCAGAGCACGTGTTTACGCGCCCGTCTGCTGCACCCGGAGACCGTAAGGTGCTTGCGTTGCCGCTTGCGGACGGTCCGCAGGTGCCCGGCCCCGAGCTTACCTTTCGCGAGCCGCTCACCACGCTTTCATTACCGCAGCAGGCCAGCTGGATAGACTCCACGCTGATGTTGACGCCATCGCCCATAACCTTTGGCCTCGCCCATACCGATGCCAACATGCACGTCAATACGCTGGTGTATCCGCAGATCTTCGAGGACGCCGGCCTCAACCGGTTGATGGATCTGGGCCAGGACACGCGCGAGCTGCTGGTCGATCATATCGACATCGCGTTTCGTAAGCCGTGCTTTGCCGGTGAACGCATGTACTTGTGGATTCGCGCGTTCGTGCTGCGCGACAAGGTGGGGGTGGTGGCCTACCTAGGCTTGAAGGATGCCGCGCCGGAGAATGCGCACTGCATGTGCGCGCTGACGTTCCGCAACGGCGAGCTGCGCGCGCGTTAACTTCCTGGTTCACGATGGCGCTGGTTGTCGCTGGTAACTATCATCGGGCGTGCTCAAACATCGCAGTACTGAATCGGAGCCTCAGCTCGCGCTCACAGGCAGCAGCTCGGACGTGAACGACCACACGACAAGCGTGCGCGACCAAGATGAGGTCGCTCTGCGCCGCATGGCCGCCGACGCCATCGCATTTCTCGAGATTGTTCGTGATCAACGGGGCAAGCTCGCCCTGCTCAGCGATGAGCAGCGCGCGCGGCTGTTGCGTGCCGCGGGCGAAGTGGCGCGACCCGATCCTTGGGCCAAGCGTGAGCTTTTGCGGGCCGCACACAAACGACGTCGGGCCGAGCAGCGGGCAGCCGATGAGCAAGTGCTAGCGCAGAGTCAGATCCGCGAAAAGCGGAGTGAGCACGTGTTCATGACGCCGCCGCGACTCCGTGCTCCCGTGACCGCTGGAGCAGACATCGATCGGACCCTGCAAGCATCAGACCCGCCTGGGGAACCACGTACCGTGATCGAAGAGCGCTCGTGTTACGTGTGCAAGAGTAAGTTTCGTGAGCTGCATTTCTTCTACGACGCGATGTGCGAACGTTGCGCCGACTTCAACTGGAAGAAGCGCGAGCAGACGGCCGACCTGAGCGGAAGGGTTGCGCTCATCACGGGCTCGCGCGTCAAGATCGGTTATCAAGCCGCGATCATGCTCTTGCGGGCAGGCGCACGGGTGGTGGTAACCACGCGCTTTCCCCATGATGCCGCCCTACGTTACGCACGCGAGCCCGACTTTGCCGAGTGGGGCACGCGCCTGGAAGTGCACGGTTTGGATTTGCGTCATACCCCTAGCGTCGAGGCGTTTGCGCGGCATCTAGCTAGCACTTTAGGTCGGCTCGACTTCATCATCAACAACGCTTGCCAGACCGTAAGGCGACCGGCTGGCTTCTATGGACACCTGATATCGAGCGAGCAGGCACCTCTCGCCGAACTTCCAGAGAACGCCCGACGTATTCTCGACTCCTACGAAGCCATGCGCAGTAGCGCGCGTACGGAACGGTTGCTGCAGGGGCGCGAGGAGATAGTAAGCCCGCTTGCCTCGGTCGCGCGCGCAGTGGGGCTGCAAGATCCGGCCGCGCTATCACAGCTCGCGCTGCTCGAAGAAGATCTCGAACGCAGCACGCACATCTTTCCCACGGGACAGCTCGACGCCGATCTGCAGCAGGTGGACCTGCGCCTCAAGAATAGCTGGCGACTCGCGCTCGCAGAGGTGTCAGCCGTGGAGCTGCTGGAGGTGCAGCTCGTCAACGCAGTGGCGCCGTTCATTCTCAATGCACGGCTCAAGCCGCTGATGCAAAGACACTCAGGTTTCGACAAACACATCGTGAACGTGTCGGCCATGGAAGGGCAGTTTTACCGCAGCTTCAAGACCGACAAACATCCACACACGAACATGGCCAAAGCCGCGCTCAACATGATGACGCGCACTTCTGCCGCGGACTACGTGAAGGATGGCATCCACATGAACAGCGTCGATACCGGTTGGGTGACCGATGAGGACGCTGCAGAAATCGCTGCCCGCAAGACCAAAGAGCATGGCTTTCAGCCACCGCTCGACATCGTGGACGGCGCGGCCCGCATCTGCGACCCCATCTTTGCGGGCTATCAAACGGGCAAGCACATGTGGGGACTATTCTTGAAGGATTACGGGCCCACCGACTGGTGATCTCGGCTCTTGAAACGTGTTTCACTTTTTTTCCTTTCGCGATAAAACACTGCCCGAGCTTGTGATGGACGCGCGCGCAACCCCGACGAAATCTGAGTCTTTTGCGCCAGGCACCGCGCTGTTTTGCCTGCTCGCGCTGCTGTTCGCGCTGCAGCTTACTGCTCGTGCACAAGCGCAAACCCTCCACGCAAGCGCGGACTTCTTTCGCGATACCCAGGGAGCGGTCGTCGTGCTGCGCGGTCTGAACGTCTCAGGCGACGCCAAAGTTCCTCCGTTTCGGCCGATTGAGGATGGCCGCTTGCTCGATGCCTTTCCGGATTGGGGCGTCAACGTTGCGCGTCTGCTCTTTACTTGGGAAGCGTTCGAGCCCCAGGCGGGACAGTACGACGAATCTTACTTTGCTTATTACCTGGGACTCATCGACGCGCTGCATGCGCGCGGTGTTTGGGTAGTCGTCGACGTCCATCAAGATGCTTACTCTCGCTTTGTCATGGATGGTTGCGGCGAGGGGTTCCCGGAGTGGACGATCACACCCGCGATCAAGAAACATGTGCCGGACAATGGTAAAAATTGCTCGTCCTGGGGCATCAAGCTCGTGCTCGACGCCGACATGCACAAAGCTTGGGATGATTTCTACGCGGACGTGGGCGGCGTGCGCACGCGCTTTCTCGCGATGCTCAAGCTGCTCGGCGAACGCCTGGCCTCTCATCCCGCCGTGATCGGCTACGACATGATCAACGAGCCATGGGCAGATGAGCCCACGCAGCTTGCGCCTTTGCATGAAGCGGGAGCACGGGTGCTGCGCGCAGCGGACCCGGACGCGATTCTGTTCCTGTCACCGCAGGCGCTCACGAGCTCCGGCCAGGACACCAAGCTGCCGCGCGCCAGCTTCGA
>JBKJIA010000259.1:0-32994 GCA_046598735.1 Polyangiales bacterium | reverse complement strand
GACCGCGAAGATACGGTGGAGGACGGGTCCAGCGGGGAAAAACCAGATGGCTCAATGTCCGGGTCAGAATCCGCAGACGCAGCCGCGTCGGACGCGAGCGTCGCCGCCCAAGAGCTTTGCACGGGAGAACTCCAAGAAGTCGAGCCTTGCGGTCTCGACCCGACGGCGCTGCGCTCTCGCACCTGCACCGGGGGTATCTGGTCGAGCTGGAGCGTTTGCGAAGCCCCCGCCGCATGCACGCCACCACAGGAAGAGCAACGCGCGTGCGGACGAAACGGGCGTGGCCGAGCGCTTCGCAGTTGCCTGGGGTCGAACTGGGCGGCGTGGAGCGACTGCGTGGACCCAGAGGCATGCCGTGATGGCGAACGCGGTACACAGTCGTGCGGACGCAATGCCCGAGGTACGCGCGTGCTGATTTGTGATCGCGGATCTTGGGTCGCGGCAGACGAGTGCCAGGACCCGGAGGTGTGCACTGACGGCGAGATCGATTCGCATCGTTGCGGACCCAACGAAAAAGGGGAGCAGTCGCGCGTTTGCGTCACCGGCGCGTGGGTCGAACGAGCGCCATGCCTCGACCAGGACGTCTGCAAACACGGCGACTACCGGCTCGAAGCATGCGGACTGAACCAGCGCGGCGAGCGCACGAGCACCTGCCGCGACGGGCAGTGGTCTTCGCCAACTCCTTGCTGGGATACCGATGTTTGCACGGATGGCTCGAGGCAGAGCGAGCCGTGTGGTCTGAATCAACGTGGCGAAGGCACTATGCTTTGCGTTGAAGGAGTCTTTCTCCTCGATGCATGCGACGACCCAGACACGTGTGTGGATGACGCTCGCGCCAGCCTTCCTTGCGGCAGCGACGACGCATTGCTGCAGTCCCACGTTTGTCTAGAGGGCGTGATGACGCCCACTGGGGAATGCAAGCCCCCTCAGTGCATCCTGGGCCAAACCCAAAAACGGTTTTGCGGGTACAACCTTCGCGGCAGCCAGACCCGCACGTGCTTTGACCGGCTGTGGGACTCCTACGGCGTCTGCGACGATCCCGATCAGTGCAAGGTCGGCACGACGGAGGAACGCCCCTGCGGACGCAACGGCCGAGGACGCGTCCCCGCGACGTGCACAGAACAGTCCGGTTACGCTGTGTGGTCCCTGAAGGGTGCTTGCACCGATCCGGATGAGTGCCGAGACGGTGCGAAAACGACGCGACCTTGTCCAACGGGCGGCGGTAGGACGCCGTATTCGTGCGTAAAAGGTCGCTGGATAGGAACCGGCACATGCGGAAGCTGACCGTGATGGCGAAGTCTGACGTGCGTCGGATGTGGAAGACTTGGAGTGGCCTCCTCTTGGTGTGCCTCCTGTCGAGCGCATGCGGGCTGGGCGAAAACGAGCCGGGCACATTTTCCGTGAGCTTTTCCTGGCGTGACGGCACGCCGCGCGCGCAGGCGTGGGCGTTTGCTCGCGTGGAGAAGCAGGACGAGGCGCAGACACGCATCTCGGAAGCGCCGATGGCGCTGATCACGGAAGATTTGCAACTGGCGTTCGAAAACGTACCGCACGGGGGGCCGTACCGGGTGGTGGTCGACGTTCGCGGCGGCGCTGACAAGCGCGCGCGCGCGCTCTACTTCGGAACGTCCCGGCCATTCTACCTCCGCCCCGGAAAGCACACGGATGTAGCCGTGGAGCTCTCGCTGATGGCTACACCCTCGGCCGCGGACGACAACCGCAATCCGTCCGGGGCAGCTCAGATCCTAGAACGGAACTCCTACGGTTTCGTGAGTCAGAGCTCGGTGACGCTCAGCCTCGCGCCGCGCGGTGCTAGCCGAGTGGTCGTGGCCAATGACTTCGCGCTGAGCAAGGGAACGCGGACGTTCGCCCTGGATGACCTAAAGCGAGACGGAGGTCGCTACCTGCTCGAGTGGGACCTCGAGCGCGGACGTTGCCTCAAGCCCCCGTGTTCGGATGGGCGCAGACAGGTCTTCGTCCGCTTCGATAACGAGCTCGCCTACGCGTCCGAAATCATGAGCGCCGAGGCAATCCTCGACCGCTCACCACCCCAAATCGTAGCGGCGTCGGTCACTCCCACGCCCGCCCGTGCCGACGTCCAGGTCACGCTCGTGATCAACCCGTCGGAACCGCTCGACGACCTCCAGCCTCCAAGATTGACGGTCACGCCGAGTGATCCCGGCTTCGGGCCGTTCGAACGACTCCCGGGCGGTGCCTACGCCAGCTCCTACACACCCCAACGTGCTGCGCTTGGAAGACGTCAGTTTACGTTCTCTGTGGAGCTCACCGATCGCGCTGGGAACCGTCGCACTCTCGAGCCTTTCGGGCCCTTGATCGTCGATGACAAAGCGCCTGCCTTGGCTTGGGGCGCCGAGGTGGTCCCACCTGTCGTGAACGACGGCGCCCTCTTCACACTGCGTTTTGAGCTCGATGAAGTACCGACCGAGGTTCCGACGGTGCGCGTGGGCGATGTGGAAGTGGAGTGTGCCTTCGAAGGGTTGACCCATCGCTTGGTGCGTTGCTCCCACGCCGCGCAGCGAAGCGAAGGCACCGGCCCGCGGGCGATCGCCGTCGAGGTGCGTGACGTCGCTGGCAATGCGGACACGTTAGCAGCGGGCTCGGTGCTCTATGACACGCTGCCGCGCTGCGGCGACGGCATCGTGGAGCCAGGTGGGCTCGAACGCTGCGACGCTGGCCAGGCAAATTCGAACACGCCCGACGCCGCCTGCCGCCTGGATTGTCAGCCGAGGCGCTGCGGAGACGGAATCTTGGACTTGTCCCAAGGGGAAGCCTGCGACGATGGCAATGAGACCAGCGGCGACGGCTGCGAGCGTAATTGCCACTCCAACGAAGCGTGCGGCAATGGCATTTTGGACCAGGGTCAGGGCGAAGCCTGCGACGACGGCAATCTACTGAGCCACGATGGCTGCTCAAGCGCCTGCGCAACAGAAACCTTCGAGTTCGAGCTGCATGTCGCACTCGACAACCACGATGCGCCCGTCGCCTACGACGTGTCTCGCGGCCGCGTGTTGAGCTTTTCTGGTGGGGCATTGGTCGAGCTCGGCCTGCGTGGTTTTGAAAGGGTGTCGTCGTATCTGAACGAGAGTTGGGAAGCGGGTCCCACCATGGTCTACGACGTGGCACGTCAACGCGTCGTGCTTTGGGGAGGCGTTCCGCGCGCCTCCTCGCTGTGGGAGTGGGACGGCACGCGCTGGCAAGAGCGTCGGGTCAGCGGCAAGCGCCGGCCAGACACGCGCGCTCTACCCGGGATGACGTACGTCAGTTCCCGCGCGCAGACGTTGTTGTTCGGCGGGCGGGTGGGTACGACGCCGCGCAATGACTTTTGGGCGTGGGATGGTCTGTATTGGGAGGAGCTCGTCCCCAAGGGTGGAAAGGTTCCCGCGGCGCGCGTACGACCCGCTCTCGCTTATGACCCCCATCGTGACCGCGTAGTGTTGGTGGGTGGCACCCGGCTTCTAGAAAACGGCACCGTCGCGGCATTCCAAGATACTTGGGAGTGGGACGGTGCGAGGTGGAGCGAAATGGAGCCACTCGGCCCGACTCCGAACGTGCAGGCGGGCCATGCGCTCGCCTACGATGCTGCCCGCGCCCGCGTGGTTCTCGTCAACCCTTCGTTGGACGAAGTTTGGGAGTGGGATGGCGTCCGCTGGGAGACCCGCGCGCTCATCCGGAACGCGGAGTCCCACGTGAGCTCGGAGCACGCAGTCGGACTCGCGTACGACGTGAACCGAGGGCGCATGGTCGTAGTAGAAGGCTCGAGCAACGCGCAATCGCCGGATGGCGCCGCATGTGTGTTGACCACCGAGCGCTGCGAACCCATTCACGGCACGCGTGTCTTCCCCGAGCGACTCAGCGGACATGCGGTGACGTATGACGACGCCCGCGGCGCCGGCCTGATATTCGGCGGGATCATCGCGGCCGATAAGTGGTCGACGGGAGACAAACGAGAACGCTATGGCGATACGCTCTGGACCCTCCGTGACGCGACATGGGCTACCGTCGAGATAGAAGGCGCCTCACCTCCACCGCGTGCGTTCGCAGCGATGGCGTACGACCCGTTGCGCGACGTCACCGTGCTCTACGGCGGGCAAGTTGGCGTCGGTCAACCCTGCAATTTCGGGTGCAAGGAGCTCGAACTGCTGTCCGACACGTGGCAGCTGGAGGGCAACCGTTTTCGCCGAGTGACTGCCCTAGGCGACCTGCCTCCTGCGGGCGGCGGCGCCGCGATGTTTTACGATCGAGCACACCAGCGCATGACGTTGTTCGTCCCCGCTGGCGACACGTTAGGGGTCTGGCACTGGGACGGGACATCGTGGACGAAACCCACAATTGGCGGTGATCGACCGGGTACCCAGAAGCAGTTTTCCCTCGCATATGACCCAGTGCGCGAGCGCGCCGTGCTCTTCGGAGGTCAACGGGAAATCGCGGGAATGGAAGTCTGGCTGGATGAAACCTGGGAGTGGGATGGGGAGCGCTTTGAGCAACGTCTACCTTCCAACTCCCCGGGCCCATTGATAACGCCAGCACTCACCTATCACGCCACACGAAGGACCGTGGTTCTGCTGGGCAGCGTGCAGCGGCCGGGCGGGTCCCACACAGGAGCTTGGGAGTGGGATGGCAGCGCTTGGCAACAACTGTATCAGGCCGACCGCCTTGACGTGCGCGGGGAACGCGCGTGGTTTGACGCCAAGACCCACACCCTCGTCGGGGTCGGCGGCACGCACGGCCAAATATGGTTCGACCCTAACGCCCCTCGCTTTTGGCGCTTCGAGCAGAGCCCTTCATCTCCCCAATGCACACTCGCCAGCTTCGCCGCCTGCGGAAGCCCTGCCGCCGCAGGGGAGGTGTGTTTCGCGTCCGTGGACGGCGATCACGACGGCCTCATTGGCTGCGAAGACCCTGACTGTTACGGCGTTTGCTTCCCCTCGTGCGGCCCCTCGTCTCTAATGTGCGACAGCAGACTCCCTTACTGTGGAGACGGGCTGCGCGGTGCGCTCGAGGGTTGCGCAAGCTGTCCCGCCGATTGCGGTGAATGTGAAAGCTTATGCGGTGACTTCGCCTGTGGCGACGGCGAAAATCTTACCTCCTGCCCGGGAGACTGCCCCCTATGAAGCCGAGCGTCGTCCTGTTGACTGCAACCTTTTGCTTCTTCGGCTGCGCGGAGGATCCAGACGGTTCCGCGCAAACCCGCGACCGATCGGACGTGGATCAAGAGGCGGATGGCGGGCGAGCAAATCGTCCCGATTCGCCGGAGCTCGTTGATGCCGGCAGCCCAAGTGTGACGATGGACGCGAGCGGTGCACCAGAGACGCTGCAACAACCATGTACTAGCGAGGGCGAACAGGTTGAGGCTTGTGGCGTGGATCCCAGAATGATTCGGAGGCGCGCATGTGACGGGCGATATTGGTCCGATTGGAGCACGTGCTCGGACCCGGACCCCTGTGTTTCCCCGCAACGTGAGCAACGCTTTTGCGGAATGAATGCGCGCGGGCATTCAGAGCGATCGTGTGACGGCACGATCTGGTCCGCATGGACGCCGTGCCAGGAACCTGACACCTGCCTAGATGCTGCACGCGAGCTGGTTCCTTGCGGACTGAATGCGCGAGGCTTTCAGGAGCGGCGCTGTGAAACCGGTCAGTGGAGACTTCCTTTTGCGTGCGACGATCCAGATGAGTGCGTGGAAGCAAGCCAAGAAACACAGTCGTGCGGAGCGAACGGAAACGGCACGAGGAGTCGCTCGTGCATGGAAGGAAGGCTGAGCCCATGGTCGCTCTGCCACGACGATGACGTATGCCGCAATGGCGAACGAGTGTTCGAAGATTGCGGGTGGAACGAGCGCGGACAACGACAGAAAAGGTGCCAGGAGGGAACCTGGTCTGCGTTTTCTGAGTGTTCGGATCCGGACGAATGCCGCGACGAAGCCACGGACCGAGCGCCGTGCGGACAAAATGGTCGCGGCGAGGGGACCCTCGTGTGCATCGAAGGAGTCTGGCAGCCCGGCGACTGTGACGACCCCGATCTGTGCACAGACGGGACGATTGAAACCATCCCCTGCAGAAGCGACGCGTCTTTGGTGGAAGATCGCGTGTGCGAGCACGGGGTAATGCGAGAGGTGGAGCTCTGCCGCACGCGCGAATGCCCTACAGGAGCGACCGAAACGATTGCCTGCGGCTTCAACAGGAACGGCAAGCAGACGCGCGTTTGCAAGGCTGAACATTGGCAACCGTTCGGGGCGTGCACCGATCCGGATTACTGCAAGCTGGGCGATACCATACGGCTCCCATGCGGCATCAACGAGCGAGGGATGGCCACCCATCTTTGTCAGCGGACCTATATGGCGGGCATCGTCTTTCTTCCGGACCCTTGGGACTGCGACGACACGGACGAATGCTCTGACGGCGAGGAATCGTCCGTTCCGTGTGGCGACCAGGGTCAAGGCACGCTCCCAGTCCGCTGCCTGGAGGGTCAGTGGGTCGAAACGGGAGCTTGCGGCGCTTAGCGCACGCCCCGCAACGCTTTTTCCTCTGCGACGTTTCGATGAAGTCTCTCGACGACGAGTGGCCGTAGCGTCGCTCCGGCGCACGAGCGTTGGCAAAAGCTCTTGACCCCGCCAGCATGCGCACGCATCTTCGGGCCGCCGTTCAAGGGACGGTCGTGCTTGAAGGGGAGAGACGACTGTGCCCAATGCAGCGATGTGGATACGTAAGATGCACCACGTGCATCGTGCGTTGGGCAGCGCCCTTGCGCTGCTGCTCGCCATGTGGTTTGCGAGCGGCGCCGTGATGACGTTCGCGCGCTACCCCAGTTACACGGAGAGCGAGCGACTGGCACATGCCCGATCCTTACCATTCAGCCCCAGACTCGTCGTGCCCGAGGAGCTTCGCCGTTTCATGCAAGCAGGGGGATTGCGCGATGGTGCTCGCGCGCGCCTGTCCATGGTCGCCGAGCAGCCGACGTGGCTTTGGGGAGACGAGCACGGCCAACGCCGCGCGCTGCCTGCGATCGCTGGGCACACACTCACTGTAGCTAATCAGTCTAGTTTACTGCGCGACGTGACGTTGCGTCTCGGCGCTGCCGTTCGCAGCTCCGATGTGATCAAGGACTTCGATCAGTGGACGGTGGGATCTTACTTTCGTCCGTGGTTTCCTTTGCTGCGGATTAACCTCGACGATGATGCGGACACGCAGGTTTACGTATCCTTGCGGACCGGCGAAATCGTGCAGCAAAGCACGGGCACGGAGCGGGTGCTTGCTTGGCTGGGACCTATCCCGCATTGGATCTACCCTGCAGCGCTGCGCAACCATCCTGCCACCTGGCACTATGTGGTGCTTACCCTGGCTACCCTGGGCCTTATGTTGTCTCTGTCCGGGATGGTGGCCGGTTTGCATGTCTGGCGCGTAGCTCGCCGCAAACGACCAAGGCCTGACCAGCAGGGTAACGCCCTGCGCGATCCTTACCTTCTCTGGCATCAACGACTGGGGTTGCTGTTTGGTCTGCTCGTAAGCACATGGTTGTTTAGCGGCGCCCTATCCCTTTCACCTTTCGAGTGGAGTCGGGGTGCATGGCCGGACGAGGTCGACCTCAGCCGTGTTCATACGGTGGAGCTGCGTGCCAACGAAAGCCTGCCCGTGGCAAATGCGCTAGCAGCTTGCCGCAGGCAGCTCGACGTGCGCGAGCTCGAGCTCGTCGGCTTTGCCGGCAGCGTGTTTGCGATCTGTGCAGACGGGGATGGCCACACTCGCTTGGTCAATCTAAGCGATTCAACCCTCATCGCTGCCGCTCACCTAGACGCAAACCAGCTCGACAAACTGGAGCATCGACTTGCACCGGCAGGACACGCCGTCGAAGCGACCTTGGCCTATCAACCCGACAACTACCACTACCCTACCCACCAAGATGCCACCTTTGGGTTACCATTCGCTCGCCTGACCGTGCACGACCGCGAACAGACTACTTACTATATCGATCCAGCGAGCCTGCGCTTGCTCTCGCGGCATACTCTCTCGACGCGGTTTGTGCGCTGGCTTTACCATGGTCTGCACAGCTTCGATCTGCCTGCGCTCTACGCGCAGCGTGTTCTTTGGCGTGGCGTCGTGATCTTCGCCATGACCGTAGGCTTTACGCTATCGATGCTCGGCTTTGGGATGAGCGTACGGCGTGCTCGACGCGGGCGGCGCGTTCGGTCGTCGGCGCGCTCGTAGTGTGACGTCAGCCCTTTTTTGTCACCTTGTAACGCGTCGGCACGTCAAAGCGACCGAGATGTACCCATTTCAGCACACCAAATCGGCGCCCAGGTCGCCGCGTTGCAAGTGCTGCGCATCGGTAAGGAGCAATGCTCATGCTGGACCTTGGTTCGGACAATATACGCATGCAAGACTCGCCTAAGGTGGACGTCCCGCCGAGCCACGCCGACATGTCCGACCTGACGGTTCCCGCGACCATGCTAGTGCGCGCCACGCACGATCCGAAGCAACTCAATGCGTGGGCGCTCGTGTTGAGCTCCAAAGGTGTATCGCCGCTTGTGCGCTGGACCGAGAGTACCTTCGAGGTGCACGTCGAGCTCGCTGACCTGACGGTTGCTTCGCGCGAGCTCGACGCGTTCGATGCCGAGGAGCTGTTCGTGCAACGCGCTCGGCTCGCAGATGCCGCCAGCGAGGAGCGCCGGGCCACGCGCTACGCCGGTGTGGGTAGTGTGCTAGTCGCGCTTGCGCTCCTGAGCTTCTTCGCCGTCACGGGTCCGCGGGCGGGCGGCTCCGTATGGTTCTCGGCCGGAGCGTCGGATGCGACTCAAGTCCGGCATGGCGAATGGTGGCGCACCGTCACCGCCCTGACCTTGCACGCGGACAGCGCACACGTGCTGTCGAACGTTGGAATCGGAACGCTCGTCGTCGGAGCGGTCATGCGCTCCGAAGGGGTCGGCTGGGGCACGGCGCTGGTGTTAGCATCGGGTGGGCTCGGCAATCTCGTGAACGCCTGGGCGCATCATGCGCTGCATAGCTCCGTGGGCTTCTCGACCGCCGTCTTCGGTGCGATAGGCATTCTAGGAGGCATCGCGTACGTGCGAGGCCTGCGACGCGTGAACAGACTGCGGCCCGCATGGACTGCGCTCGCGGGCAGTCTCGCACTGCTTGCGCTGCTGGGCACGGGGGGCGAGCGCACCGACCTGTTTGCACATCTGTTCGGTGGCATGGTCGGCCTCGGCCTGGGCCTGCTCGTGGGCTTTAGCGATGCTCGGCCAAGGACAGTGGCGGGGCAGTGGCTCGCGGGACTTGGGGCTGGGGCGGTCGTCGGCGGATCGTGGCTTTTGGCCCTCGCGTGATTGGTTGGACAGCACCGCTCTGCGCGCCTCCACCAGACGTGGAAGCCCACCATATGCGGACCTTCGCGCTCGTGCCGGCCCGCTCATACCGGTTCGCCGCCCTGCTGCGGTCGTCTTGAACCGTAGCGAAAGTAAACTGCAGGCATCACCAACAGGTTCAATACGGTCGAGCTTACGATTCCACCTAAGATGACCACCGCCATGGGATGTTCTATCTCATGCCCCGGCGCGTTGCCCGCCAGCACTAGTGGCAACAAGGCGAGGCCCGTCGCAAGGGCAGTCATCACGATGGGTACGAAGCGCTCTAGCGAACCGCGTACCACGAGCTCTACGCCGAACGGTACACCTTCCTGCTCTTCGAGCTGACGGAAGTGGGCAACCAGCATGATACCGTTGCGCGCGGCAATTCCGATCACGGTCACCAGTCCCACCAGAGTACCAAGTGATACCACACCGCCTCCTAACACGGCCGCGGCGAAGCCCCCCACCAGTGCGAAAGGTAAGCTAGCCAAGATGATCGCCACCAGACGCGGGGAGCGGAAGTCGATCGACAGTACGATAGCAATGCCAAGCAGCGCGAGCAGACTTGCGATGCCCAAACGTGAGCGCGCGCGCGACCGCGCTTCATGCTCACCGAGCACCTGCGTATAGTGAGCCGGCGGTAGCTTTTGCGTGGTCAGCAGTGTCTTGATTCGCTCAGAGATCAGCGCGAGATCGGCGGTTGGGGTCAGATCCACAATCACATCTAGCTTACGCGACCCGGCATCGTGGGCGATGGTGTTTTGCATCGGCGCGATTCGCACATCCGCCACGTCTCCCAGCCGAACGAGTGTGCGATCATCGAGGCTTATCGCCAAATCGCGCAAGGCACTCACATCGTCGCGCACGCGGTCTACTCCCCATACCACGACATCGATCGGTTGTTGTCCACGCACGAGTTGACCCACGCGCTCTCCTTGCAGCAGGGTCGACGCGCGTGCGCGCAAAATGCCGGGATCGATGCCCAAGGCTGCACAGCGTGCCAGGTCCGGTCGAACTTCGATCTGGGGGACTAAGACTTGAGCTTCGGGCCGCGCGTGCGCCACGCCTGGGAGTTGCTCTATCCGTGCACTCAAGCTGCCCGCATGCGCCCGCAATGTCTCGAGACTCGGGCCATAGAGACGCACGACCATGGCGCCGCTACCACCGCTAAGTACTTCGCGAATGCGCTCTTGCAGGTAGGTCTGAACATCTCGGTAGACACCAGGGTAGCCATCCACCACCTGGCGCACACGGGCGAGCGTCGCCTGCAGGTTGCTGAGCGGATCCACGCTGACCCATAGCTCGGCAAAATTGGGCCCCACCACCTCGTCTGCCACTTCGGCGCGACCCACGTGGGAACCAAAGTTGCGAACGCCGGGTACGCGTAAGAGCTCGGCCCGCACCAGGTTGGCGCTGCGCACCACGGCCTCTAGCGAGGTGGAAGGTCGGGCAATCCAGTGCATAAGAAAGTCACTCTCTTGGAATGCCGGTAGAAACTGTTCGCTCAAGCCGAAGAAGCCGACCACCGAGCCTGCGATCGCGAGCAGCGCGGCGTAGGTAACGATTTGCGTGTGGGCGAGCGCTTTGCGTACCAGCCGACCGTAAGGTTGCAGGAGGGCCGCCGCCAAAGGTGACCTGCGCTCTCGAGCCTGGCCGCGCGAAAGGAGCAGCAGCGCGAGGGCTGGTGTGACGGTAAGCGCTACTAATGTCGAGGCCAGAACCGCCAGACCGTAGGCGAGCGCGAGCGGCTTGAAGAACTCGCCTGCGACGCCATCGAGAAAGAGCACCGGCACGAATACGAGCACCACGATGGCACTGGCGTATACGATGGCGCTGCGCACTTCGAGCGACGCGTCGAGCACAATGCGCAACGTATCAAGCGCAGAAATGCGCTCAGTTGCCCGAGCTGCCTGCAAGCGTCGATGAATGTTCTCGACGTCGATGATTGCATCATCGACCACCTCACCGAGTGCGATCACAAGGCCCGCGATCACCATCGTGTCGATGGTACGTCCGAGCGCGGTAAGCACCATGGCTGCTGCAAACAAGGAGAGCGGAATCGCCGTCACACTGATGATTGCGGTCCGCATGTCCCAAAGAAATAGAAACAGGACCAGCACCACCAAGGCGCAGCCTATGCCCATGGCTTCGGCCAAGTTGTGAAGTGCGCGCTCGATGAAGCTTGCAGGCCGAAAAATAGTCGCGTCGACCTCCACCCCGGGCAATGCGGGCGCGAGCGCTTTCAGCGCTGCATCGACGGCATGGGTTACCTCGAGCGTGTTGCCGCTCGGATGTTTCTCCACGATCAAGAGCAGGCCTTCGCCTTGAGTGACGATGCCTTGTCCGATCGGAGCGGGACTACCTTCCACCACGTCGCTGACGTCGCCAATGGTAAGGCTGGTGCGCGCAGCCCCGCCGATCGGTATTTGCGCGAGCTCTTGTGCGTTTCGTACCAGGGGTACGTGGATCACAGGCAAACGTTGGTTGGGCCCGTCTACAAAACCGCCTGCACGCGGTGCTAGCGCATCGCGACTGGCCGTCAGCAGACGATCCAGTGCCACGCCATGGGCGGCGAGTCGCTCGGGATCCACGCGCACTTGGAGCTGCCGATCTCGCTCACCCCAGATCGCGACGTTCGCCACCCCCGCAATCGACATCAAGCGCGGTCGCACCACCCAACGCGCCAGATCAGTCAATTCCATGGCGGAAGCGGACTTAGACCACATTCCAATCTTGAGAATGCGACTGGTCGAACTAAGGGGGGAAAGCATGACGGGTGCACGTGCGACGGTAGGTAGCTGCGGCGTCACGCGACCGATGCGCTCTTGCACGAGCGCCCGAGCTTGCAGCAAGTCCGTGCCGCTCTTGAACAACACCACCACCGAAGACAAGCCGAGCACAGACTTCGAACGCAGTTGCATCAGGTCTGGCGTTCCGCTCAACGCGGCTTCGATCGGCAGCGTTACCAGCGCCTCTACTTCCTCGCTCGAGAGCCCGGGCGCCTCGGTCTGCAGCTCCACACGCGGCGGGGCGAACTCGGGGAAGGCGTCGAAGCTGGCATGGGATACTAACTGCACCCCCGCCATGATCGTCAGCACCGAGAGCATCAAGACGACCCAGCGCTGGTGCAAACACATTTCTACTAAGGGGCGCATAAGCTAATGTCCTGGTTCGAATTCAGAACCGAATATCTCCATCGCACCCACGCTGGCGACGCAGGTTCCAAGAGCAGGCCCTCGGGTAAACACCAGACGCTGCCCACTCACGCGCATAGGGTCGATGCGTTCGCGGCGGAAAGCGCCCTCCCCTGCACAGGCATAGACCCAGGCAGCCCCGTCTGCGTCGCGCACGAGCGAGCTCGTCGGGACGCTGCGCGCAGACGCAACACGCTGCATGGTAAGGTGCACAAGCACTCGTTCGCCCGGTACAAATCGCGCTTCGCCCGCCAAGGTAAAGTAGCGATCGACGGTGGCAGCCGTAGGGTCTGCGGTGGGTGGGCCCGCAACCGGAGCGGCATCGACCGCGTCACCGTCCCGTGCCAGCGGTTGTACACGCGCGACAGCACCGAAGTCGATCCGGCCCAGATCTCCTGCGTAAATCGGCACCCTGACTTGCAGCGCATCGACCGCGACCACTTCGAACAATGGCGCGCCCGCCGCGACCGCTTGCCCAGGCGCGGCTGCCACGCTGCGCACGACACCATCGGTCGGCGCACGTACGGGCCAGGCGACGTCAGTCACCAGCGGCGCCTCTGCCGTGTTGCGCGCGCGCGTCTCGGCGGCGTGAACGTCCGCCCTTGCCACCTCTCGCGCTGTGACAGCTTCTTCGTACAGACGTTGACTCGATGCATGCTCGGCATTGAGCTGGGTCAAACGTAAGACGCGCGCGTCTGCTTGCTCCAACTGAGCTCGCGTGGCCGACACTTCCCGTTCGCTGCGTGCCCTCAAGTCGCGATCGATCGGAGCCAGAGGAAACAACCGCAGCAGCACTTGGCCTTGTCGCACGCGCGCCCCTGGCGTGAGTGCCGTTTCGCTAGCCGCCCGCACCAAGCCACCCATGGGGGCTGCCACACTGACTCCGCGGCCGGGGGGTACGATCACCTCCCCACCCACCAGCCGTTCCCCGGAGAGTAAGGTATCCTCGACCTGACTGGTCCGAATGGCCAAGCGCTTCATGGCTGCCGCGCTCAAATGCACGACTGGAAGGTCTGCCTCCGCCACAGCATGTTCGACCTGCGCTGGCTTCTCATGGTGCACCTCTCCAGGTGTCGCGGAGCAGCCCGCGCAGGCCCACGCGAGCCATAGGACGGACGTCATTCTCATGGCTTCTCTCCCACGTGTGCGGCCACCGCACGTTCGAGCTCTGCATGGGAGCGCCGCACTTCGGCAGTGAGCTCCACCTCGCGCAGGCGCGCTTCTCCCAAACGCTGGGAGGCTTGAAGCACCGTAAGGTACAGCTCCTCCCCTAACTCATAGTTGCGTGCTGCCACGTGTTGGGCCTCCTCGAGGGCGGGTAAGATTTGAGCGCGATACCTCTCGCGTGAGGTTGTTGCTTGGATCAAGCGTGCTCGCGCTTGCAACACGTCCACCAGCACGCGCTGCCGCGTGGCAGCTAGGTTGGCGACCGCACGGGTGACCTCCGCCTCCGCCCGGCCGATGCCGCCGACATTGGCGTTGAAGATCGGCAACTCCAGTCGCCCGCCGACACGTGCTGCAGGCTGATCAGGCCTCGTCCAATGACCTTCTACCTGACCTGCAATGGCGACGACGCGAGCCTTCTCCCAACCTGTGCGTGCGATGGCGCTGCGTACAGACAGCTCTGCCGCGCGTACGTCCGGCCGCGCGCTGCGCGCCAAGACCGTAAGCTCGGACAAGGCAGGGACAGTCTCCACCTGCGCAGAAAAGGTAAGGTCGAAGCGCGGCACATCGCCGGTCAGGCCGAGTGCGTTGCGCAGTTGCGCTGCGGCGACCTCGCGTTCGCTCTCGCTGGCCGTTAGGGCATCTACGGCGAGGGCGGCCTCGGCGCGCAGCTGCGCCGCATCAGCGGGACTCGTTTCTCCAAGTCGCGACCGCACTTCGGCCAGCCGTGCCAGGTCTTCCCAGATCTGGACAAGCGCCCCACGCAAGCGCACCCGGTCTTCAGCGAGTGCCCGCTCGGCGTGAGCAACCCGCACGTCGCGCGCCAGGTTCAATCCATTTTGAACGAGAGACTCCGCCGTGGCCTCGAGAGCGCGCGCGGCCATACGCGTGCGCTGCGGCAGTTGCCAAAGGGCGTCGAGCGGTGCGAGCAAGGTTGCCGAACTACTGATCGGCCCAAGCCCGCCAAGTAAGGTCAGCTGCGGATTTGGCAGGCGTCCCGCCTCTGCAAGGTCTGCTCGCGTGGAATCGAGTCTTGCCAGATCGGCCTGGTACACCGGATTGCGCGCAAGCGCGAGCGCGACGGCTTCGTACTCGTCGAGCCCTTGGTCAAGTATATTGACGATGCCGCCTGTCGTGCGCGTGGATGTCGCGATACCGTGCGTTTGCAAGCTACGGCTCACCCAGGCGCGATCACGATCGCTATGCGCGCAGGCCAGGCCGAGCGCGCTGCACAACACGAAGGATGTACCCGTCCGGAACATCTCTTAGCAGTACCCGACGCAACCAAACGAATGCCAAACGGGCCGGAGACGCGTGACCCCTGCACGCGATAGGCTACGCACAAGATGCGTTTGCTCGTGGTCGACGATGACGTGGAAGTACGGGAGTTGCTGGTGCGTGCGCTCGAGCGCGATGGACACGTCGTGAGTGCTGCGGCCAGCGTTGAAGAGGCACGAACGTGTCTAAAGAATCATGCCGCGGATCTGATTGTGCTCGACCTCGCCCTGCCCGATGGCAGCGGCGTGGCGTGGTGTCGCGAGCTGCGCGCTGCGCGAAACGGAGTTGCAGTCTTGATGTTGACGGCCCATTCAGAAGTGGCCAACCGCGTAGGGGCCCTCAACGCAGGAGCGGACGACTTTCTCGGCAAGCCCTTTGCGGTGGCTGAGTTGCGGGCCCGCGTGCACGCGCTCGGACGTCGCCGTGCAAGTGGCCTGAGCTTGCCTACGATCGTCGTATCGGACCTTACCCTTGATTTTGCCGAACGGCGCGCTGTACGTGCGGAGCGATTGGTGGAGCTCACGGCGCGCGAGTGGATCGTGCTCGAGATCCTGTCGTCGCGCGCCGGCCGCGTGGTGTCACGCGCGGATTTGCTCGACGAAGGGTGGGGCGAAATCAGCGAGGCGGGGGCGGCAAGCCTGGAGGTCCTGGTAGGCCGAATCAGACGTAAGCTCGGGAACGGTATCGTTCGCACAGTTCGCGGCGAGGGTTACTCCTTCGAGGTTCCATGACACCGGCCCCGCGCAGTTTGGTTCAGCGCATCGCACTGGTGAGTGCCCTTGGCTTCGTGCTGTCAGGCGCGGTCGTAGCGGTGACAACCGGCGTGCTCACCAACCGACTGAGCTTACGTCAGGAGGATGATCACCTCACTGAGGCGGCAGGTACCTTGGCCTTTGAGCTGCGCGCTCAGGGTGCGGAGCCCTCGGCAGTGGTGGCCGACGAACAGCGCGAGCTTTCCCACTCCGGCATCCAGGTAGCGGTACGCGCCGGCTCGCGTCACCTAGCGGGCAGTCGACAGTTTGCAGGCACGACTGGCAAGGCATGCGTCGATCAGGGAACGTTCCGCGTCTGTAGCGCCCGCGCAGGCGCATTGACCGCCATGGCTGCGCGCGACCTTACTCTCTTGCGCGAACATCAAGCCACCACGACGCGCGCGGCCTGGCTGGCAGTGCTGCTTACGAGTTTGCTTGCTGCCGGGGTTGCCCATCGCATCGCGCGTACGCTGGTCGCGCCGCTTCAGCACTTGGAGCACGCGCTGCAAACCGTGCCCGATCACGACCCAGGGGCCGCCGATCTTGGGCCGTCGGTCGGAGTGCGCGAGGTCGACGCGTTGCGAGCGAGTCTGCAGTCTGCCTTCGTCCGCTTGGGTGCGGCCCTTGATCACTCGCGACGCTTTGCGAGCGACGCAGCCCACCAGTTGCGCACCCCATTGACTGCAATTCTGGGTGAGCTCGATCTGGCACTAGAAGGTTCGCAATCAGGCAACCACGATGAGATTTTGCGCGCACGTCGCGTGGCGCAGCGCTTGTCCGTCTTGATCGATCGACTGCTAATTCTTGCGCAGCCCCAGGCGACGCCGCCGGCGCAACGCGAGGTGGATGTACTCGATGTGGTGGAGGAAGCGATCGACACCTTACCAAGTGCGAGCCGCACGCGCATCACGTGTACCGGGCCATCGGGCGTCGTCTTGGGCGATCTTTCGCTGCTCACAAGCGCCGTGTCCAACGCACTCGAGAATGCGCTCAAGTTTTCAGAGGGCGCAGTTCGCGTGGTCCTCGAGTGCGACGCAGATCACGTGAAGCTGCACATCGATGACGACGGGCCGGGCGTGCCCCCGACCGAACAGTCACTGGTTTTTGAGCCGTTCTATCGCGGGCGTATGGAAGGCAAGCGTCAAGTGGCAGGGCATGGCATCGGCCTGTCGGTAGTCGCGCATGTGATCGCACTGCACGGGGGAAAGGTCGGCTTCGCTGACCGTGCGCACGGAGCCCGCCTTACGATGTCGCTTTCGCGCGCGAACTTAAGCGCGGCGACTGCGAAGTCCGAGGGAACTGCCTGACAGGGACGAAAGGCGGTCCACCACTACCTCTTCTGCGAAGTGTGCTCACTAACATACTCGGACAGGCTCTTGGCGAGCGTGACGAAGTCAGACGGGATCATCAGCACGGTCGTGCTGTTGTTCTCTGCGCCGATTTCTGCCAGCATCTGCATCCTGCGCAGTTCCAGCGCTGCCGGATTTGCGGCCATGGTTGCCGCGGCAAGCCCCAGCTTCTCCGAGGCTTCCATTTCGGCTTCTGCCTTGATAATGCGCGCGCGTTTCTCGCGAATCGCCTCCGCCTGCATCGCCATCACCTGCTGCATCGCTTCGGGCAGCTCCACATCCTTCATTTCGAAGCGTTCTATTTCGAGCCCCCAGCTGCTCGTCGATGGACCGATCCCTTCGCGCAGTAAGGTGTTGATCTTATCCCGCTCCTGCAGAACTTCGTCGAGATCATGCTGCCCGATGATGTTGCGCAAGCTAGTCAACGCCAACTGGTAGACTGCGCCCGCAGAGTTGCTGACTGCGATGATCGGCTTGGGTGCATCGACAACTCTATACCAAAGCACGGCGTTAACTTTGATAGTCACGCTATCGCGCGTAATCGTCTCTTGCTGCTCGGCAGACACTGTCAACACGCGCATGTCGATCGTGCTCTGACGTTCGATCGCCAGCGGGATGAGCCAATATAAGCCCGGCCCTCGAACCCCAGCATACCTTCCTAAACGAAAGATCACGGCACGTTGATATTCCTGGGCGACGCGCAGCCCGGAAAGCACAACGAGGGTGACGATGAGCAGGACGATGTAGATGTTCATCGGTCTCTCGTAGCATGGCATCGGGAATTCGAGACTTAGCGGCGATGCGACTAAAGCGTGCGAGTTCCTCGTTAGTCGCGCCCGGTGCATCCATACTTTTGCGCCGAACGCTCAGCGTTCTACCGCGCCAGGCGCTCTGCTCTAGAATCGACCGGAAACGCGCACGCCACCCGCGGTCGGGGCGACGTTCACGTTGAAATTGCGCGGCTGCCCCTTCGCGTCGAAGTGCCGCGCATAAGCGAGCCAGCCCAGCCCCGCACCGGCCGCGGCACCCACCAACACATCGGTCATGTAGTGGCGCTGCTCAATCACACGCGAGAAACCATCGAGCGCAGCGGCGCCGAAGAGCACGACGCCCGGCAGCAAGCGACCGACCAGCAGGCGCGTAGCCCATGCCTTGTTGGCAAGTGGGTTATTGACGAGCCAGGTGCTCAAGTCGAAGTACAGAAACGTCGAGACCACGAACGCGGTGGAGGTTTGCTTCGAGTAGAACGCGAGTAAGGTCTTCTTCTCGCCTGGGTCCGAGTGAAAGCGATGCAGGGCTTCGTAAGGGCGTTCTCGGCCGACGCTGAGCTTGGTCCCGTACGCAAGTACGTCCGAAGCCAATAGACCCTCGAGAAACGCAAAAAGGTGATGGTCCGTATTAGATGCACCACTCAGCGAACGACCTCGCCACCAAAGGAAGGTGGAGTCGAGAGCGGTCAGCCCGAGATACAGCGACGGCACGAGCTCGGTCAAGATAAGCTCGGGCGCATTCCCTGCAAACGGGGGAGCATTGGGCCCCCGATACGCGGCATCGGAGACACGACGGTCAAACTTCCACGGATCTCCGATCAACGGATGATCGCGACCCCATTCGTACTCGTAGGAGCCAAGCACGACATCGGTCGCTCCCAGGGCCCCGATACCCACCAACTCCCAAATCGGAAATCCGTCACGCAAGCGCACGCGCGGCGCGGCATGTGCGACGGTGGGAGTAAGCACGAAAATGAGTAAAAGCAATGCGCGGTTCACTGGGTTATCTTCTCACAATGTTAGCAAGTTTACGCCGGTTTGGCGCCCTTGGAGCGTTGGTTTGTGCGCTCGTGCAAACCGGCTGCGGCGCACCTCCGCAAGAATCCTGCTTGGCCAAGGATGAAGCTGATGAGTTGGCTCCCTCGCTGAGCGCACCGCTGCAAGAGCGCCTTCTTCCACTGGTCGTGGGTGCAACGTGGAGCTATCGCGGAGCCAGCGAAACCGTGGACATCGAGGTTGAGGCGCTCGAAGCCGTACCCGACCGGCCTGAAATCAAGGCGTTCCGCGTGGCGGCGCACCACTCGCTCACTGATCAGTCGATCGTCGAATGGCAACAGGACCTCGGTCATGCGGTCGTCCTTAGGCATCGACGCTGGTACGACGCCGAAGGTGCCAATTTCGGGGACGAGCGTTTCATCCCCTATCGCTTTCTGGTCGACGAGCGAAGCAAGCACCGGAAATCTGGTGCGACTTGGGACATGGACTTGACCGATCGTGTGTCGGATAGCGAAGCTTGGTCGTCTACCTGCAAAACAGACAACTGGAAGCTTATCGCTGCCGAGGTGGTCACCGAGGTCCCAGCAGGCAAGTTTCACTGCGTCGAGTTTGAGCGCGAAGGTAAGCTCTACTGGTTCTCGAAAGGTGTGGGCAAGGTGCGCCAAGAGACGCGTGGAGATCCGAGTAAGCTGCTCGAGCTCGTCACCTATAAGATCCCTAAGTGACGACCTGGCCCTGGTGAGGGCTGGACGCTGATTCCCCGTAAGTCCACACTAAGGCACCGTGCCCTCTGATCTACCCTCGTCGCTCGCTCGTCTGGTACTTCGTGTGGTGGCGATCATTCAGGCTAACCTCTTGTCAGTCATGGCGGGAGTGTATGTGATTGCGGGCGTTGCTCCGGCGCTGGGCGTAGCGATCAAACACATTCAGATCGGGCAGGTGGCATGGTTCGGGGAGCGGCCCGTGCCACTGTCGCTCACAAACCTTCTACTTGCATCGATGCTGTTCACCGCTGGGCTTGGGGTGGCGCTAAAGGATGTGCGCGCGATGTTCCGGCAGCCTGGCCTGCTTGCGGCCGGCGTGCTCGCTAATGCACTCCTACCCGTGACATTCCTGCTATTTCTCTCGCTATTTGCACAATTTTGGCCCGAGAACGACGAGGCTCAAAGCTTACTCGTGGGACTCTCGCTGATAGGTTCGATGCCCGTCGCTGGTGGCGCCTCGGTCTGGACCCAAAACGCCGATGGTAACGTACCCCTCACGGTGGGCCTCGTACTGGCTTCGACACTACTCAGTCCACTTTCGATTCCGCTCGCCTTGCGCACGATGAGCCACGTTGCAACTGGTGACTATGGTGCCGACATGGCTGAGATCGCCGATGACGGCAGTCTAACGTTCTCTTTGATTTCGGTCGTGATCCCATGCTTGCTAGGGATCTTCGCGCGGCACGCTTTAGGGAGTGAACGGATCGTGCGTGCGACTCCATGGGTCAAGACCGTCAACTTGGCCGTGCTCCTTACCCTTAGTTACTGCAATGCGGCGGGCGCACTCGTGCAAGTAATTGCGGCTCCAGACTACGACATGCTTGCGCTTGTGATGCTCGTGACGGCTGCCATGTGTCTCGGCTCGTTCTTTGTAGGTTACCGTCTCGCGCGTAAGCTCGGTGCGCAAGACGCAGACGCGATCAGCCTGACCTTCTCCGTGGGCATGAACAACAGCAGCGCGAGCGCTGTCCTGGCCTCTAGTCGCCTTGCGGACCATCCCATGGTGCTCTTGCCTATCCTTGCGTACAGCATGTTGCAGAAGGTGCTGGCAGGCCTCGCAGATTCGCTGCTGCGCCGGGAACGAAGAAAGCATGCCGCGGAATTGTTGGGAGGTGGGAGTGAGACCGCCTGAAGTCCGTGCTTGCTCGCGAGGAGGCAGCCACCTAGTGCGCGCCCGCCGTGGGTGCTGCTGTGGCGCGCTCCTTCCGCCGTTCGATCTCCGCAAGCCCCGCGCGGGCGCGTGCTGCGATCTCGGCTGCGGGATCCATTTCGGCAGCTCGAAAATGCAATCGTGCCCCCTCCAGGTCGCCATCTTCGAGAAGTAAGCTGCCGAGCAGTGCGGATGCCTGTCCATTCCGAGGCGAGGCGCGATGTTGATTCAGAAACATCGCAAACGCCTGCGCTGCACCTGAGGTTCGACCTGCACGCATCAATGCGACTGCGTGCCAGAACGCGGCATCCTCGGCGATGCTCGCTTGCGAATCTGCGCGCAAAGAACGCTCAAATGCGACCGCAGCCTCCATGGGCTTGCCCTCCCGCAAGGCCGCAAAACCTTCGCTAAAAGTACGCTCTGCCTCCGAAGCAGCCACATCGCTTGCGACCTTCGCTGGCTCGACTCGCTTGTCCGCACTGCTCCGTGGTTCTTTCTTTTCGTCCCGTCTGCTCGGAGGTGCAGCCGCGGCCGCGGGCGCCGGAACCTCCCACCGTTGTCCGGCGCGCAACCAATGGCTGCCTCCATGGCGAAGTCTCACTTCGACCAGTCCATGCAGGACATAGACCTCGAGCATGCGATCGGCGGCTGAACTGACATCGAAGGCCGTGCCCTTGACCTCGACTTCACCGTCCGCGGTCACCACGCGGAAGCGTTCTCCTTTTAATAGGGGAGACACTTGGACACTAACCTTACCATCGATGAGGCGAATGATCTCGTCGGGCTGCGAGCCCAATCGAACAAAATGCGCACCGCCATGTGGAAACACTACGCCGCGTTGCACCGGGGAAGCGAGGGGGGTCGTACCGCGAGCCGCTTTGCGTTCCGTCGTGGACCGGCCGTTGTTGTGCTGGCTTGTATAGACGAGGACCGCGCATGCCAGCATGGCCGCGAACAATGCTTCACCCTTGAACGCGCGCGCGCGCTTGGCAACACGTGACGTGGGTGTAGTGGGTGCGGAACCAAGCGACGCCCGCATCTGCGCTTGGATGCGCGCCATACGTTCTTCATTGGGGATAGCTGTCGGCAAAGACTGACCGAGCTCGCGCAGCGTGGTCCAGTCCTGCCAAGCGAGTGTGCACGACGCGCACTCCGTCATGTGTTTGCGCAACGCAGCGCTCGCGCCTTCAGGGAAGGCACACGATAGCTCATGCGAAGTAGGACAAACCTTAGGGGAGCTCATGGTGACCTTTCATGAAGCATGGTCCGAAGCCTCTTGCGCGCGTCGTGCAAGCGTCGAAACAGGGTGCCGTCAGGGATAGCTAAGATGCGAGCCGCCTCGACACCTGCCATCCCCTCCACATCGCACAGAACAAAAGCCGTACGCAGATCATGGGGGAGACCTGCGAGCGCCCGCTCTAGTTGCTGCAGCTGTTGACGCCTGATGGCAGCCTGATCGGCGAGGGGTGGTTCTGCCTTGGGGAGCTGCGCGTACCGAAGCCTAGACAAGCGGCGACGCAGCTCTCCCCGCACGTTGCGGCGTGCGACGTTGGCCGCCACGCCAAAAATCCACGTCTTCACGCAGGCGCTGCCGACGAAACTCTTCGAGGCGTGCGGCAGCGCGAGAAAAGTGTTCTGCAATAAGTCGTCCACGTCGCCTCCTTGACTCCCCGCGATGCGCGAGAGAAAGCGAAAAACATCGCGATGGTATCGGTCGAAGAGCCCGGCGAGGGCGGCGGCTTCACCGCGAGCGCAACCTGCGACCAGCGCCTCGTCCGACGGCGCGGCAGGGGGTTCGGCGCGGCGCAACTGGATAACCTTACCGTTCATAGCAATGAATGACGCAGGCCAAAGCTTGCGCGTAGAAAGGCGACTGGTTCACCAGCAAGGTTCGCGCCGCCCTCACGAAACGCGGCGTTGTGCGCGAATAGTAAGACGTCGCCATGCAGCCCGGCCTCTAGCACAAGCTGGTCGCTCGCCGAGAAACCGGCCATGAGATGCGCATTGGCCCGAGGGCCACCACCGTCGAATTCTTCGGTCTGATCACCTCCTGCGCCCGCGCGGCCGTCGGTCGTTCTCATCCAGCCCGCGCCGACAGCGACGCCGGGACGAAAACGAATGGGGCCCGCAGAAAAGGGCAGATCAGAGCTGAGCATGAAGTCGAGTGCGAAACGTGCGGTGGAGAGTCGCTCCGATTCACCACTTGCGCGGGTGTCTACGGCCATGCGGACGAACATGCCGGTGCACGTCGGCCCGAGTAAGACGCAGGCACCGGCGTTCGCGGAAACCCACAACGAACCATCGCTCGCCAACGCACTTTCCGCCGCGCCCAACAGCTTCACAGGGGACGCGCTTTTGATTTGAGGCTGAACTTCCTTCGTCAGTGGTGGTGGCGTTTCCGAATCCGCGGCTTGTCTGATCGCTGGCGCCTTCACGTCTGGCGGCAGCTGGAGCATCGCGTTCGACGCTTTTTGCGTCCAAGACTCGATGACCGTCGCCGCACTGTTCACGTCACTCACCAGCCGCTCGCTCTTGCGTCCTTCGACGTCGCGAATCTGCACTTCGATCTTATGGCCACGATGGCTAAGGTGGGCCCATACGGCGCGGCATTCCCCTTCGGTCGTCGTGGCGATGCCACGGGTCGCGAGCGAGCTAGCCACGGCGACGTTGAGCGCAGGCTCCATGCCGACAATCTCTACAGAAGGTGCACAGGTTTGCGCATGCACGAGATAGGGCGGTGCAACGAGTGCGCTCACCCATGCCACTGCGTGCGCGAACCTAAGCATGCGTACTTAGTCCTGCTCTTCGCCGTCGTCCTGATCGGCAGACGGTCCACCATCGCACTCGGCGCCGGTCGCCGAATCGATTCCGTCCACGCAGTCTACGCCCTCGTCATCGCCTTCGGCGTCCGCCTCGCATCCCACCGTCGAGGGCAAGTTGTGATCGGCCACTGCCGCGGCCTTGACCGCTCCGGTTGCGTCGTCGTCTGTTTCGCCGTCTTCTGCATCGTCATTTTCTTCGCCGTCATCGTCTGCTTCGCCGTCATCGTCTGCTTCGCCATCGTCGCTGCCACAGCTCTGGTCGTGATCGTCGTCGACGCAGATCGCTCCGGTGGTCGCGTCGATCCCGTCCTCACACTCGCCGTCTCCATCGCCTTGGTCTTCTCCGGCCTCGTCGTCCGTCTCGCCGCCTTTCTTGGGGTTGGCTGCGGCTGTTCCGCCACCGAATGCGAACTGCCGCCCGCTCGGATCACCGACGTACCGGACTGCGCCTAGGTCAAAGCTCGTGCCGCCCTGGCTCACGTCAAACGTATGGTCGATGGCCCCTCCCTGTCGGGGGAAGATCAAGGCAGCCAAGCTGTCTTTGCTTACCATCTCGATGCGATAGCCCGCCCCCGCTGGGATGTTGAGCGAGAACGTGCCGTCCTTTGCGATCAGACTTTCGGCGATTTGTTTGCCGGACTGGATGACCCGCGCGGAGGCCAACCCATTCGGAAACGTAGAGAGCGCTGCAGTGCCGCCCACGACCTGTTGGTCCGAGCTAACGGACGTGGCCCCTTCGGCACCGCCGCACGCGGCAGCCAGCGCAAACAGGCCTGAACCAAGAATACAGCGGGTCTTTGGCATCATGTGAAGCTCCTTTTCATGCGCCCAGGCCCCATTTGGAGATTCGGTAGCTAGGCGTCTCTGATGAGTGCCCGCTCACGCAAAAGTCTTCGCTTCAGCCCTCACTTTTTGATGGTTCCGAGGCTGGCTGGTCCAGGTCCCGCCCGGTGCATCCAAGCTTTCGCCCCGCACGCTCAGCGGTCTAGCGAGCCAATCGCTCAACCTCGACGCGACGAAATCCCCGCGGAAACTTAGTTAAGTATCTGCGCGCTTCGAGCCGCGCCTCGTCGACCCGTGCTTCGCGCACCAGCACCACGATGCGCAGGTAGGTCAGATCTTCGTCTTCCCCATCGACGGCTTCCGCGGTCGACACCGCGTCGTCGGCTCCCTTCGGTTCGCTAGTGGACGTGACTGCGGACAACACCGGTTCCGGTTTGCTCTGGTCCGGTGCGTTCGCGTTCTTCAGCGCGCTGCGTCTCAGATGGAGTTTCCTTGGGACGCTGGGGAGCTCGGCCGCGGGCGCGGGCGCAAGCTGATGTCGCGGACTCGATGCGGCATCCACTGGCACGATATGCGTCACGGTCTCCTTTGGGTCGGAAAGCTCGGCGCGTCCGTTTCGCTCATCCCCTGCCTGTTCGAGGATCGCCCGCTCGAGGCGGTGCAGCGCGGACATTGAGTACACTCCCACCGACAAGCTCAGCAGTGCCACCGCCGCGATTGCAAACGCAAGCCAAGGGCGGTGCGCGCGCATGTTCGGCTCAGGTGCGCACAGTTCTGCATCCGCGCCCTCGAGCGTGCTTTGACGTAGTCGACGCAGGGCCAGCTCGTCCACCGCCGCATCATCAGCGCGTAATGCCTCGGCCAAGCGCGCAAGTGCGGTCTGCTCGCGACGGCATGGCTCACAGGTCACGAGGTGTCGCTCAAGACTCGCGCTTTCGCTCGCACCCACGCGCCCGTCGCGCACGGCTTCGACTTCCCAGGTTCGACGACAAGCGGATGACATCACTTGTCCTCCGCAAAGAAGCTGCGCAATTCCCGTCGAGCATGGTGCAGGCGTGTCCATACCGTGCCCACTGGTACCTCGAGCATGCGGGCTATTTCATCGCAGGTGAAGCCCTCGACCTCGGCCAAGACCAGCACAATCCGCTTGGGCTCACTGAGCTTATCGAGCGCGCGCTCGAAGTCACTGCTGGTTTCGCGCGGCGCATGACTACCGAGACGCGCCTGATTTGCGAACCCAAACATCGCGGCAGCCCGCCTGCGCAGCGAGCGTTTGCGCTCTTGCAGCAAGCGGGCGGCGATCGAAAACAACCAAGGTCGGGCGGACGGTGCTGCGGCATCGAAGGTCGCTGCGATGCGCGTGGCCCGTAAAAAAGTGGCCTGCACGATGTCCTCCGGATCGACTCCCAGCGAGGCGCGCCGAACGAAGCGTAACAGTACAGCGGCGTAAAGGTCATAGAGCTCGCCCAGCGCTGCCATCTCACCGCGCGCGATCCGCGCCAAAATCGCGGCGTCCGCTGCAATCGGCGTAGGAGAAACAAGCCGCGGAGACGAGCGTTTCATTGAGTACTCCAGGTTGCGCCCAGCGCGAGCCCCACGCTCCAGGTCGGGAGGCGCGGCAGCGCAGGATCGAGGCGAATGGTTCGGCGAATCCGCGTCGGGGAAAGCTCGGCATCCAGTCCGATCGTAAAGCGGAGGGGCGTATGACCCAAGCAGGCCCGGGCCATGCCACCAAAACGCAAGTCACTCGTGTACTCGGAGTCTTCTCCTTTAGACGTCACGAGTGCCTCCGATTCTCCCACGACCATCACACTTCCTCCGGTATCGAGGGCGAATCCGCCACGTTCCACTACCCGGCGCGCCAACAGAAAGCCCGCTCCCACTGCTTCGAGCTCGAAGCCGGGTATGCCGGGTTGATTGATGACTTCCAGCGCATCCCACCGCGTGGTCATGCCGAGCAGCCAGCTACCAGTACGCTTACCTGCGTAAGCTGAGCCGCCGATAAACGCGTAAGGATGGGGGCCGGCAAGGCGCGTCATGGCTGCGGCGCCCACCTCGATCTGACTGCCATCGCCTTGGGCACGTTCATGCGTGACGTCGGACTCCTTCGCGGCATGTCCGGTCGGTGACGCCTGAGCCACTCTCTCTGGCAAGGCGGGTGGCACCGTCAGCAGCGCTTCCACAGTCCTGTGCAGGCGCTCTGGTGCGCGCACCCTGCGAATCGCAGAGCGACCATCGGCCAGGGTGACCTCAAGCAAGATCCCGTCCTGCGCCGCGACCACGCGCACCCGTGCTGAACTGTCGATGTCGGGCATGCCGATCATCGCGTCGCACAGTTCCAAGACGGGCTCGAGCCATGCGCCGGGCAGCTCGCCCTCGATCGTTACGCGAGAATCGCTGCAAGCCATGCCACCCTCCGCACGCACAACACTGGCCTCTGCCCACAGAGCAGACGCAAGAAAACAAAAGACTGCGCCGTAAACGGATTTCACGTGTTTCGACCGACTCGCTCACTTGCATTGTCCACGCTAATTCGGCCACAGGTGTCGCAATCCTTCAAAGCGCGGGTGATTTTCGTTAGGCGAGGGTTAGGCGAGCAGCTGATCAATTCTCTTTGAAGGATTTCGCGAGCAGCGGCAGAGACCTTACCAAAGCCGCCTGGGATACCCCGCGACGCAACCGGCGTGGCGGCCTCCCGCGACTCAGCACGGAGCCCGAAAATATGCACGTACGTGTAAAGTGGCTGCTCTTGGCAGCAGGACTGAGCTGCGCCTGCGGCAGCAACGCGAACTCCTCCTCGAGCGAGGATGACGCAGGCGTGATCGAGCCCAACGATGGCACGACGCACCTTACCGGCACGCTAGGCGCACTAGGCGCGGTCAAGCCGACCGCCTCATCCATCGTGATCTCGAACAGTGGTGAGACGCTGATCTACCTTGCCTCCGAACCGTTGACCTGCCGCCAAGTGATGGTGTCGCGCTGGCTCGGTGCGTTCAGCGCAGGTGCTCAGGTCGTTGAGATCGTCGTCAGCGGCCCAGCCAAGGTAGGCCAGACCAGCAAGGCAGAAGTTAACTTTGCCGCCGGAGGCAAGTCTTCTGCGTATGAGCAGGGGGCCAGTTCCAGCAGCGTGACTTTCACGAAGAGTGAAGTGGACGGCGTAGTCGAGGGCACCGTAAGCGCAACTTATGCCAGGCCAGACGGTAAGGTCATGGGATCGTTTCATGCGGAGTTCTGTCCGGGCGGACAAGGCTACTAACCAGACCGCACAGCGAGCTCTCGGCATTCAACAAGGAGGAATCATGGCACGGAACCATTGGCTTGGCTCAAGCGCACGGGTGGCACTGGCACTGGCACTCGGAGCTTGTTCCAGCACCTCAGACAAAAGGGCATCCAACGTGGATTCCGGTGCTGGGCAGAACGACGGCGGCAGCAAGGACTCCGGAATCAAGCTCACGGGCAGCGTTGCACGCGGGGAATATCTCGTCGATCACGTGTTGATGTGTGGTGTGTGTCACACCCCTTCGCTGCCCAATGGCGAGCCCGACATGACCAAGTATCTGGCAGGAAGTCGCTCCTACGACTTCACCGATATTGATGGAACGATCGTGACCGTCAACGCCGAAAACCTCACCTCCCACGATCCAGAAGGACTGCATTCTTGGACCGATGATCAGATCCGCCGGGCGTTGACCAAAGGCATCGACGACGAGAACATCGCGATGTACCCGATCATGCCCTACCCGGAGTACTCGCTACTAACATCCGAGGACATCGACTCGATCGTGATGTATCTGCGATCGGTCCCACCCAACGACAACGTGGTCGCAGCCGACTTTCCCTACTTCGATCAAAACCCGCCGGTTCCTCCGATTGCGGATGGCAAGGTGCCTCACACCACCCTCGACAAGAGCGATACGGATTACGACGCCGCGGAGCGCGGACGGTATCTTGCGAAGACCGCCTGCTTGAACTGCCATACCGAGGAGCTGAGCTACGGGATTCCCGATCTGACTAAAGCCTACGGCGGCGGAAAGAAGTACACCTTTGTGCGCGGCGCGCCAGAGCATACCTCCACTAATATTACTCCGGATCCGACCGGCCTCGGCAGCTGGAGCGTCGACGACATCGTCAGCGCCATCAAGACGAATAAGGAAAAGGGGACCGGCCGCGTCTTCTGCAACACCCATCCGGGCGGTGACGAGCGCCTAGGCAAGATGACCGACGCCGATGCACGCGATGTGGCCATCTACCTTCACACGCTGCCCCCCATCGCGAACGGACCGTTCCAGTGCGTCCAGTAATTCCATGGTGCGCGATCTTGATGCGGATCAGTACGGCAGTCGTCACCCTCTCCGCCTGTGGTAGCAACGCGGGCGTGGCAGGCGCAGTGGCGAGTGACGACGCGGGCGTACCTGCAACCTTTACTGAGATCTACGCAGAGTTCTTTCCCGCCACGACGAATGCTCGCTGCAACTTCTGCCATTCCATGCCTTCCAGCAACTCCAGCAACGGGATGCTGAGTGTGGGCATGGACCGTGAAAGTGCGTACCAAGCCTTGGTCGGCCCGATCTCCACGAGCAAGAAATGCGCTGGCAAAGCTCTCGTAGTGCCGAACGATCCGGACCGCAGTCTGTTCTTCCAAAAGCTGGCAAGTACCCCTCCGTGCGGAGGCCGCATGCCCGTCGGCGGCATGAAGCTGTCGGAGGGTCAGCTGCAGATGGTTCGTAGTTGGATCGAAGACGGCGCGCGGAACAATTGACGGTGAGGAGTCGCGAATGCGCAAATCTGTCTGTAGTCGATGGCCGTGCGTCGTTTTCTGTCTCGTCGCGTTCAGCGCGTGCACGCCAGGGACAGGCAGCCACACCAACAAAAACGACGCGGGTCGGCCCATCACGGATGCGGCAACCTTGGATGGCGACATCCAAGATGCAACCGACCCTTGTGCCGAGCCTGCGGAAGGTGCACCGCCCAGCGACGTGTTTTGCACAGGGTTGTACGAGAACGGCGACTCCTCGCAGCATGCGCCCTCTGCGATGCCGTATCGCCCCGGTGTGACGTTCTGGAGCGATGGCGCGGAGAAGCAACGCTATCTCAGTATTCCCCCTTCTACTCAGATCGATACCTCTGATCTAGACAGCTGGAAGTTTCCCATCGGCACCAAGGCCTGGAAGGAGTTCCGCGTGGACGGCGCGCTGGTGGAGACACGCCTCCTTTGGAAGCGTGGCGAGGGGAGCTGGGTCTCGGGAACTTATATTTGGGACGAGAACGCGCGCACTGCGACGTTGAATGCGTCGCGCAAGGCGACCTTGCTCGCGAATGGCTACGAGATCCCCGCCGCGCGCGATTGCGGCAAGTGTCACCATGGCGGTGCGGACCAATTGCTAGGCGTTGAAGCGATCGCGCTCGCGCTGCCCAGGGCTGAAGGAGTGACCCTTGCGAGTCTAGTCGCTGCAAATGCCCTGAGCGTTCCACCTGCTATCACGTCGATCGCCTTGCCGGAGGATGCCACCGGCAAGGCGGCCGAAGCCCTTGGCTACCTTCACGTCAACTGCGGGATGGCGTGTCACTCAAGCCGGGGCCTCGGCGAAGAGACCCAGCTACGACTACGTTTGCGAGCAGACGAGATTTGGCCAACGGCAGGGAGCGCACCGACGCCGGTCGCGCTGACAGATCTGTACTTGGCGACCTTTCAGCAGCCACCCACCACCGCGTCGGTTGCCCAACAGTTTCCTGGCGCCCAACGCATTTTGCCTGGCTCGCACGAGGAAAGCTTACTTTGGCTACTGTCGCACCGAAGGGGTAACTATCAGATGCCGCCGCTCGTCAGCCATCAGGTTGACGAGGTGGGCACCGAAAAGCTGGCAGAGTGGATCGATGCTCTTGCGGCGCCGTAAATTGGCGGAGCGCAAAGACGGCAAAGGGAGGCAAGCGTAGGGCCTCGTCCGAGGTGGATTCGTTGGGCGAGCGCCTGCACGTCACAAGTGCGTCCCGCTGACTCCGCCTAGTAATGTTGCCCAATCGACCGCCGTGGCCCGCAGCCGCCCTGCTCGTGCTCACGATGTGGCTCCTCTCCCCCCTTACCGTCGCGCACGCCCAAGAGCGCCCGACGCCCCGCGGCACGCACTTCATGCTCGAGGGTGGCGTTGGAGCCAGCCTGTCGTCGGCTCCGCGTCCGGTGTTCGATGTCAGCGCGGGTGTGGGTGCCCGGCTGTATCGCACGCCGTTGCGGGGGTACCTCATCACCCAGCTTGGCTACCTTCAGTCGCAGCGTGATGAGTCGCGCGCTTGGCCCGAGGAGCGCCGTCAGGACCTTGCGCTGGGCGCGGGAGTGCGCCTCTACGTGAGTCTGCCCGACCGGCTGCGCCTGCACCTGGATGTGCTCGGCGGAAGCGGCTGGGTGCGTTCCGAGCTAGTGCGACGGGGCAGCAGCGTCTCAACGGAAGAGGGCTGGTTCCCCCAGCTCACGCTTTCCCCTGGACTGCAGTACCGGCTGTTTCGCGAGCTGTCGGTCGGAGTGCGCGCGAAGTGGATCGTGTCCAAAACCGGCCTCGATGCTGCGCGTGAGGCGGCGGCCGTCGCGCGGCGCCATCCGTGGTCTGCGCTGGCGGGGGTCACATGGCACTTCTAAGGGACACCGTGACCGCATGCGGGCTCGCGTGGACGTTGGCATGGTCAAGCGGCTGCGCGAACGCGCCCGCCGGCGTTCTGACACTCGACTACGGTACAAAAGAAGGGCACTCGGAGCAGCGCACGGGTTGGATGTTCGTCAGCCGCGAAAGCAGTCATTTCGAAGGCGGAACGCTGCTTTATGGGGAATTCTCACCGTTTGCAGGCGAGCTGGCCATCGTCGAGCTCGACTTGCCGGCAGATCGAAAGGTAAGACCTAGGCTTCGCTACCAGGAACAACGGGGCAACGATCTTACCTTCGAAGGCGAAGCGGTGGCAGGTGAGATTCGCCTTGCGCAAGATCTGGAAGGCGAAGACTGCGACTGCAGCACGGTGGAGTTTGCGCTGCTCTTCGAGAGCGGTCAAAAGCAGCGCTTCATTCATACGGCGCATCTGGGTTTGAGCGGCGGTCGTTGTGCGGAACCGGTGCAGTTGGGCGAGCTTGAGGGGCCGGTGCGTGTCGCGAATGTGGACCTGTGCGCAGCGGCACGCGCGACGCCGGGTGTGGATACGGCGTCGCCGCCGCCAGAACCTGCGCCGCAGGGCCGCTACGAAGAGGAGGCCGACCGTTGCACGACTGGCGACCCTTACTATCCCTGCGGCGGTTCAGTGGGCTGCGCTGCGAGCAGCGACGACAGCGGGTGCGCAGCAGACCAGGAGGAGTCCGGCGGGTGCGAGAGTGACTCCGATGATTCTAGCGAAGCGAGCGGTTGCGAGAGCGACGACAGCGAGGCCGAAGGCTGCAGCGACTCCGAGGAGGACACCAGCAGTGAGGGCTGCGCCAACGAAGACAACGGCGCCGAGGCGGACGCGTGCGAAGGAGACGACGCGCGCGACCTCGGTCGCACTGAAAAACGCCTGGGTCAACTTCGTCGGCGCCGTCCTCCGGGCGCCTGGTCGCCGCAGCAAAGCAATGCCGTCACCGTCGCCTGCGCGCTGCTTGTACCCTGGATGCGCGGCCGCGGCGCGCGCAAGCGCCGCTCAAAACGTTGAGCTGCGCACCGGTCGTCGGGCCGCTGACTATTCGCAGATGGTATAGTCGGCGTTGCAGCACTCCGGCCAGGGCACGTTGCACAACGCGCCGCTACGCAACGAATGCGTGCAGTGCCACATGTTCTCGGGCGTCCGAAAGTCGCAGCAACATACCTCGTTGCTGGTGCCTGCATCCGTGCCCGTGCCCGTGCCTGCCTCGGAAGGACTCGGCGCATCCGATCCCCTGACGGTCACGAAGAGCTCAATGGGTTCGCTTGTCAGTACGCCCTCGACGAACTTCGGCGCATCCGGGTCGGAGGTATCGATCGGATCGGTGCATACACCCGTGCGTGGGTCCACGGGTCCCGCGACCAACTCGACTTGGAGAGGCAACTCAACCGGCTGCGGCGTCGTTGCTTCCGCCTTGAACCCAAGCGTGCGGATGACCGAACCCGCGGTGAGACCATCTTGCTTTGCGTGCGTGCATACTCGGGTGGTGCTTACTGCGCAGCGCACGCCCTGCGGACAATGCGGCATGCTGAAGCATACACCTGGCGAGCAGCCCGTCGGATCGGCGAAGGAGTATTGAAACATGGTGCGCCCGCTTGCGGTCGTAATCGGCGCGAGGACGACCGCGGCGGTTGCGGACGTGATTGTCAACCCGTTGATCTGCGTGATTGCTGGCGACCCGCCGGAACCTACGCTTCCTGAGGCGGGAAGCGGCTGTCTGATCACGACTCGAGGCACCTCCTTACCATCCTGTTCCATCGACATCGAAGACAGGAAGCAGTCCGCGCTCGAGCAGGCCGTACCTGTCCCCCCACAATCGGCGGGCACTTCACATGGCATACCGCATGACCAACTAATACCGGAGTAATAGTTAGGTTCAACGAAGCCCGGTGGCGTTCGGAAGCTACCTGGACTGCCGCAGCCCATCCCGCACTCACTGCAGCTCGCGAGCGCGTAGTCGCGG
>JBKJIA010000060.1:0-2962 GCA_046598735.1 Polyangiales bacterium | reverse complement strand
CGCGCGCTCGATGAAGTCGGCCTGCCGAAAGACGTTCGCGTGCACCTTCATGCCGGGGGGCAAAGTCTTCGTCATCGCCTGCAGCTCGGCTTCGATGCGACGAGTCAACTCGAGCGTATTGGCGCCAGGCTGCTTTTGGATCCCTACCACCACGGCCGGATGCGCATTGTAGGAACCTTCCCCCCTGCGAATCGCGGCCCCGATGCGTACGCTGCCAAGCTGCCCGATGAGCACAGGCACTCCGTCACGCAGCGCAACCAGGGTTTCGGCCACGTCGTCCGGCGTACGTACACGGCCGATTCCGTGCACGAGGTACTCCTGCCCGCCCTCGTTCACGAAGCCCGCGGAAACGTTGACACTGGTCTGCTCGAGTGCCCGCACCACGTCAGCAACAGTAAGGTCGTAGGCGAGCAAGCGCTCTGGTTCGAGTACCACCTCGTACTGACGACGCTCGCCGCCTGTGACGATCACCTGCGACACGCCTGGGATGGCGAGCAGGCGCCTGCGCAGCGTGAAGTCCGCAAAAGTACGCACGGCCATGGGCGAGTCGCGCTCGCTGTTCAGGGCGAGGAACAGGATCTCGCCCATGATCGAGGAGATGGGTGCCAGCACGGGTGGCTCGACCTCGGCTGGCAGCGCATCGCGTACGAGCTGCAGCTTCTCGCTCACGATCTGACGGGCGCGAAAGATCTCCGCCCCCCACTCGAACTCCACGTACACGATGGAGATGCCCACGCCCGTGGCCGAGCGCACGCGCCGCACGCCCGGAGCGCCATTGAGCGCGGTCTCGATCGGAAAGGTGACACGTAGCTCGAGCTCCTCGGGAGCCATGCCGTGCGCTTCGGTGATCACGGTGACCGTGGGCGCAGTCAGGTCTGGAAAGACATCGACGGGCATGTTGCGCGCTGTGACTGCGCCCCACACGAGCAGCACGAGTGAAAGCGCCAGCACGGCCGGGCGGTGCGCGAGAGACCAAGCGAGCATGCGATCGATCACGGGAGTTCCTTCAGTGCGAGTGGCCGTGGGCCGGAATCACGCCACTCGACGCGGCAAGCTTGACGGCATAGGCGCCGCGGACCGCCACGTGCTCTCCCGATTTGACTCCGCTCTCGATGGCGACGTAGCCCGCGTCATGCAGGCTCGTTCGTACGATGCGGCGCTCGAAGGCTTCGCCCTCGGCCTGTACGAACACGACAGATGTTCCGCCGTCATCGATCACGGCGCCTGCCGGTACCGACAACTTGGACGTCGCATCGCCTAGGATGAGTGCGATCGTGGCCGCGGTCCCAGCAACGAAACGGCCGCCCGCGTTATCGACCGCGAACCACACGGACAAGGTGCGGGTACGCTCATCCAAGATGTGCCGCTCGGCCACGAGCAAGTCCGCGCCCAGCTCCACGACGCTGGGGTCCGCGCCGACTGCGAACGAAGCACCTCGCAGCTCGTGTACCTTACTTACGTCGATTTCGGAAACGCGCGCTTCAAGCCATAGTGTCGTGGTGTCGACCACGCGAAACAGGGGTGCGCCTGCCTCGACGAACGCTCCCGGTGCGACGCGCACTTCTTCGACCCTGCCCGTAAGCGGTGCTAGCAGCGGCACCGCGCCCTGTCCGCGACCGGCCGTGGTCTGCACGCGTCGGAACTGCTCGAAGCGCGCACGTGCGCTGCTGAGCGCCGCAGTGGCCATCTCTTCTTGGTGCACGACCTCCACGACGCGTCGCTCGGGCACCGCGCCCTCGCTGCGCAGGCCTTCGAGGCGGGCGCGTTCGCTCTGCGCGTGTCGTAGGTCCAGCTCGCCACTCTGAATGGCAAGTTCCAGGGAGGCGATGTCCGCAGCATCCAGGCGAGGCGCAAGCACTCCCAGCGATTGCTGGATGACCACGCGATCCCCCACGCGCGGGAAGCCGCTGCTCACGCTGACCACACGCCCCGCCACGGGAGCCGACACCCACACGTCCGCATCGGGCCGCGGAACCAGCTCTCCTGGCACGCGCAACAGCGGTCGCATCTCGCGCTCAGTCACACGCTCCGTCGAGAACTCGATGGGCCACTGCTGCTCCTTCAAGAAGGTAATGCGGCCACCGACTTCGGCTTCTTCGGCAATACCAGCCTTGGCGCCTTCGACGTTGTCGAACACCGTGACCTCGCCCAGGTCGTGCAGCGCTTTCACATGCTCAGCTTCGATCTCCACGAGCATCTGACGCTTTCCACTCGACGCAGGCAGCGCCACGGGCCGAAAGATTCCAGGCACGCTCGGCTTGTCTGCAACGAAGCGTTCGTCACCTGAGGGCCCGCGTAGGATCACGGTCACCCGTCCGGTCGAAAGCGCTTGGAACCCCTCCAGCTTCGTCACGTGCGCTGCGCACGGCGACTCCGTGCCGCGCACCAAAGCGCGCAACTCCATGAAGAGTTCGGTCTGCTCCGTCCAATCTGTGAACGAGAGCGCGGGTCGCGGATCTTCTGCGCTCTGTTCGTGACCATGTGGATGACCGTGCGCGCCGTGCTCGTGACTGTCACAGGCGCAGCACAGCGCAATGAGGAGGATGAAGCGCTTCATGGTAGTGCCAGCCCTGTCAAACGATCGAGGTCGATGAGTGCGCGTCTCGATGCAAGCTCCATGTCGAGCGCGGCGAGCTCATCTTCAGCCGCACCACGATAGGCATCGAGCAGCTCCAGCAGGCCAAGCTCGCCGCCCTCATATCCCACCGAAGCGATGCGCATGAGGTCGGCCGAGATGCGGGCGGAAGTCGCCCGGAACTTCACGGCGGCCTCGCGTAATTGCGACGTCTCAGCGCGCGCGCCGCTCAACTCCCCGTCGAGCTCAATCTCGGTCAGACGCTTCTGTGCGGCGAGCGCACGCGCTTCGGCCTCGGCCGCCTTTCGCAAGCCCGTGCCGCGATCCCAGAGCGGAAGAGTAAGATAGCCACCGGCCAGAAAACCATCTGTGCGCCCGCCGGAGTTC
>JBKJIA010000680.1:0-36389 GCA_046598735.1 Polyangiales bacterium | reverse complement strand
GCGAGGATCTCGGCGATATCGCGTTGGGCGATCGTGTCTTCTTTTTCTTCGGCCTTGAGTCCGTCTGTAATCATCGTCATGCAGAACGGACAGCCGGTCGCCAGCGTGGTAGCGCCCGTGTCCAGCAACTGCAGCGTGCGCTTCTTGTTCACGCGCTCGGTGCCGTGTTGCTCTTCCATGAACATCTGCGCGCCGCCTGCTCCGCAACACAGACCCTTACTCTTGTTCCAGTAAGCAACTTCGCGCAGCTCCAGGCCCGGGATCGATTGCAAGATCTGACGGGGCGAGTCGTACACGTTGTTGTAGCGACCGAGATAGCAGCTGTCGTGGTAGGCCACCGTCTGCTTGACGGTCTTCTCAGGCTTGAGCTTCCCCGCGCGAATCAGCTCCATCAAGAAGTCCGTGTGGTGCACGACTTCGTAGTGCCCGCCGAAATCGGGATACTCGTTCTTGAGCGTGTTGAAGCAGTGCGGACAGGCCGTGACCACGCGCTTCTTTTCCACGTTACGACTCTTCAAGGTCTCGACGTTGGCCTCGGCCACCATCTGGAACAGGTACTCGTTGCCCGCGCGTCGCGCCGGGTCGCCGGTGCACTGTTCATCGGTGCCAAGAATTGCGAAATCGACGCCGGCATGTTTGAGCAGCTTGGCGAACGAGCGCGCGACCTTCTTGGCGCGATCGTCGAAGCTCGCCGCACAACCCACCCAGTACAAGACTGGTGCGTCGGCGCGCGTGTCGCAGGTGGGAATGTCGAGACCGTCCGCCCAGTTGGCGCGATCCATCGACGGATAGTTCCAGGGGTTGCCGTTGGTCTCGATGCCGTTGAAAGGCTTCGTGAGCTGGGGCGGGAACTCGTTTTTGATCATCACCTGGTCGCGACGCATCTGCACGATCTTGTCGACATACGTGATCATGACCGGACACTGCTCTTCGCAAGCGCGACAGCTGGTACACGCCCAAATCACGTCGGGATCGATGATGTTCGGTACGAGATCGACATCGGCACCGGTCACGAAGTAACCACCCGCAGGCGCAGGAGGCGTCGTGTGCAGTACTTCCTTTTCGACTTCACCGTGCTCGTTTGCCTGCTTGGCGACAGCGAGCGGATCGACGACGCTGCTTGCGCTGATCAAGCGGCCTTCGCTGGCATACAAATGATCGCGCAGCGCAAGCGTAAGGTGCTTGGGCGAGAGCTTCTTGCCCGTGGTGTAAGCCGGACAGTTGTCGCTGCAGCGCCCGCACTCAGTACACGTGTAGAGGTCGAGTACCTGCTTCCACGACAAGTCCGTGATCTTACCAATGCCCACGGCTTCTTCGCGCTCGACCTTACCTTCGAGATCGATGACCTTGGGCAACTTACCCGCGGGCTCAAGACGCGTAGCAAACACGTTCGGCAGCGAGGTGATGATGTGGAAGTGCTTCGAGTACGGCAGCAGGTTGAGAAAGATCAACACGAACGCCGAGTGCCACCAGAAGCCGAGATGGGCGAGCGCGCGCAACAGACCTTCGTCCGCATTCTGCAGCGAAACCGCCAGCACGGAGCTCACGGGCTCGGCCCAGTACCAATGGGGAGCCACGCCCTCGGCCTGCGACTCCAGCGCGTACCAGGAACCTGAGTATAAGAACTCCGCCAACATCATGGTGCTGATGATGCCGAGGATGATCAGGCCTTCGATGCCCAACGTCATGCGCTTTTCGCGCGTCACGACGCGGTAGTAAATGAACACGAGCGAGCCGAGAAACGCGAGCAGCGCGGAGATCTCTTTCAGGATCGTGTAGCCATCGCCGACCAGCGAGCCACGAGCCATCACACCCCAGACATCGAAGCTGGCATCGAAGCCGCGTACCCACAGCAGCACGCTGTTGATCGTGAGCACTTGGAATGCGACGAAGATGAAGACGTGCGCGATGCCGGCGGCACGATACCGCTCGTTCTTCGGCATCTTCTTTTGGCCAAATGCGTAAATGAGCGTTTGCTCGATACGCCGCACGAGGTCGTCGACCGTGCTCAGCTTGAACTCCGGGTCCGGGCTCGCAGCTTTGATCAGCTGAAAACGTCGATAAGCAGACCATGCAAAGATGGACAGCGTGACGACGAGGACCACAGTCATCGCGATAGGTTGCATCGTTCCTCCAGGCTCTCCTACACAGAGGCCCCCCCACAACGGGGTGAGTCTCAAGTCTCCGGGGCGCTGAAGTTATTCAATCCGCCTAGGTCAAAGTCAATTGTCGCCAAAGTGTATTAGCGCGGCAATTTGGCATCAAAGAAGGCACGCAACTTGATCAGGTTCTTGGGATTGCGGGAAAAGCTTGGCGCCTGATAGTTGGCGGCGAAGCCCTTCACGTCGGCCACGAATTCTTCGAGCATGGTCTCGTTGCCGAGGATCTCCTGGACCGTGCGACCGCGCGCGGCGCCCGTTCGCAGACCGGCCACGTACTTGTCGAGGCGAGCGTAGGAGTCGCCCAGAAAGTCGCGCACGATCTCGTCCTCTTCGGCCAAGCGCTTGGCGCCCGCCTGACCTTGGAGAGCACCCTCGCGTTCGGCTTGGGCGGCGGCCACACGTAACACGAACGCATCGTCCAAATAGCCGATGTCGTCGATGCCGTCCGGAATGAGGTCGAGGGATTTGAACAGATAATTCAAACCACCCGCCGCTGCTTGGCGCGCACCGCTCGCTGCGTCTGGTGATGCGAGGACCGCCCCTAACTGTTGGGCGTCTTCACCCAAGGTTCGTAGCCATGCACCAAACGCGTCGAGGTACTTCACTTCGTTGTCGCTCATCGTTCCTCCAACCGCGCATTTGCGCTCGTCCACTGCCTTGAGCCCAGCGCTACAGCGCCACGAGAGGCCGGCCTAAGTTGGCCGCGGCCGTTGTCCGTGAAGGCCGTGGCGCGCATGATAGGCGCGGGCCCTCCGTGATTCAACAACCGCAACACGCGTCTGACAGCTGGCCGCGTCCGGGACCTGCCTTTTTGCGCGCCCGCCCTGCATACGGTCTGCTGTTTGCGGTCATGCTTCTGGGCTGTACGACGATCGCAAGCGACGCAGAAATCCCGCGCACGCTCGGGGGTGAAACGCGGCTTGGTCGCTTCGTTCCGCCTTTCGCGTACGAAGCGTATGTTCGTGGCGAGCTCGCCTTGGCCCGCAGCGACACGAACGATGCCGTCGCTCAATTCGAGCTTGCGACGGCGGCCCCCGACGAAGATGCGTACTTACTCAGCCGGCTCGCTTGGGCGCAGGCGTTGTCGGGCGATGGTAAGGCTTCGGAGCGCACGTTGAGCCACGCCGCGCAGGTCGATGCATGCTCGGAAGCCGTGTGGACTACGCGCGCCAAGCTGGCCGAGCGCGCACGAGATCTGCCTCGCGCAGGGGATGCGTACGCGGAAGCCGTGCACTGCGCGCCCCATTCCGCACTCGGCCCGATCGGACTTGCGCGCACGCTCGTCGCGCTAGGTGAACGCGAACGCGCACAGGGCGTGCTCGAAGCGTTTGCGGCACGCGTAGACAAGCCCGCCTCCTACGAAGCAGCGTTGGCGCTGGCGCTCTCGCGGGAAGACTCGGTGGCCGTCGGTGCGGCACTCGAAGGCTTGTTGACCGTCGGCGCACCGCGCAGCGAAACGCTGACCGCGGCCATCGAACAAGCACTGACTCTCGACCGACCGCTGCTTGCCGCCCGGCTGATCGAACACGCCAAGCCGGCGGTATCTCCTGCACTCGCAGCGCGCGTCTGTCTGGCGCGCGGAGACATAACTTGTGCCCAGGGAAAGCTGGCCCTGACGGGCACGGAGGCGCTGGCAGGCCCGGCTCAGGCAGCCGAGCTGTTGATCGCGGCCCATTTGTTCGAACGCGCCGAAATCGAAGCGAGCGTAGCCCTCGCGACCTTACCCTCCCCGCGTCTGTTCTTGGTACGCGCCCGGGCTCGCGCGGCACTCGGCGACACCGCAGGCGCGCTCGAGGACCTCGCCCAGCTCGAGGGCGGCGAATATGCAAACGACGCGCGCGCGCTGCTCGTCACGCTGATGCGCCAGGTCGGCCTGACCGGCCTCGCCCAGGAGCTCGAGCCAGACGTCCAGGAAGCAGCACTGAACGAACGCGCGAAGAGCTCAGTAGTCGCCGAATAGGTCGCGAATGCGCGAGTCGAGAGCGACCGCGATCTTGTAGAGCGAGCTAATCGACGCGCTCGATTCGGCGCGCTCGATCTGCGACAGCAAAGACACCGAAAGACCGGTGCGACGCGCCATCTGCTTAAGCGTAAGGTTACGATCCTTGCGCAGGTTGCGGATCGTCTCGCCGATCACGCGGTGCAAGCTCTCTTCGGGCGTGCGCAGCAAACCCTTTTTGCGCATCACTCGGTCGACGACGACGCGGAACTCTTCGGGGTTGAACGGCTTCTTGAGGTAATCGACCGCGTCGAGCTTCATCGACTGCACGGCCGTCTCGAGCGACGGGTAGCCGGTGAAGATCACGACCGCGACGTCGTTGTCGACCTTACGGATTCGCTCGAGGACGGACAGACCGTCCATCTTTGGCATCATCAAGTCGAGTACCACCAGGTGGTAGCCCCCGGTTTTGACCTCGTCAGGAGCCTGCGATGGGTCATTCAGCGTCTTGACCTCGAAACCGTCCTTACTCAGGAACGTTTCCATGTATTCGCAGATTGCCTTGTCATCATCGACAACCAGTACACGAATGGGCGCGAGCGGCTTGGACATTGGGGGAGGTCCTTTCCGTATTCATCCTCCGGCCCGGCATCTTCATGACGGCGGGCCCGGAGGGTTTGAAGGTGGTCGGGGCGAGAGGATTTGAACCTCCGACTTCACGGTCCCGAACCGTGCGCGCTACCAGGCTGCGCTACGCCCCGTGCTTTGTTCAGGCAGGGCGGAATCTAGACGGGGCCCGAGTGGCTGTCAAGCTTCTCCCAACGCACAACCTGGTACACGTCCGGCGCTCCCCCCTGGTTACTGAGCCAGGGTCCAATGCGAAAAACTCCGTCATCATCAGCAGTTACGTTGGCACCGGAAACCGGTTTTCGAAGACGTCGAATTCCTGGTTCACGGGCTTCCAGTTTTTCAGCGACTCCGAGTCCTTCCTCACGAGTCCCCGAGCAAACGGCAAAAACCAAAATGCCCCCCTTACGCAGTAGCAGCAGGGCGTTGCGCAGCACTGCAAGCTGCAATGCGGCCATGCGTGCCGGATCGGCATGGGTGAGGCGCAGCGCAATCTCTGGCCGCCTGCGCAAGGTGCCCAGGCCCGTGCAGGGCGCGTCCACGAGGATGCGATCGAAACCTGGTGTAAGGCCGCCGTCGCCGACCGAGAAATCGATGCTCTCGCAGGCGACCTGAGTGTTCGATAGTCTCAGGCGGGTGAGCTCCTGGGCGATCTGACCGAGCTTGGCTTCGTGAATGTCTACGGCGGTGACGTGGCCGCTCGGTCCCACCGCTTCGACCAGCTGGGCGGTTTTGCCGCCGCGACCGGCACAGGCGTCGAGCACGCGTTCGCCGGGTTGCGCGTCCGCCAAGAGACCGACGAGCTGGGCGCCTTCGTCTTGCGATGCAAACTGACCGTGTGCGTAGCTTGCAAGCTTGCGCGGATCGCCGACGCCCCAAGCACACAGCGCGTTCGGCACCACGTCGCTGACCAGCACTTGTGCGCGCGGTATTTCGGCTTCGATCGCGGCGCGTACAGCTTCGAGATCGAGCCCGCGCGGCACACGCAAACCGAGCGGCGGCGGACGTTCATCGAGCGCGAGCGTGCGTTGCGCGCGTTCTGCACCGATGCCATTCACGAGCGCGCTTTCGATCCATGGCGCCATACGCAACGACGTGGGCGGCTTGGGGTCTTCCGGACGTTCGCTGACCACACGACGCAACACCGCGTTCACGAGCTTACCGAGCCTATCGCCGCGTTTGGCCTTCACCAAGTTGACGGTCTCTTGCACGATCGCGAACGGTGGCACGCGCCCTAGAAACAAGGCCTGATACGTGGCTGCGCGCAAGGCCGTGTGCGTGAAAGCGTCAGGTCTGCCGCGCGTAAGATAGCGATCGAGTACGGCGTCGAGATCGGGCAGCGTGCGCAGCGTGCCGTACACGATTTCGGTGGCAAGGCGTGCATCGCGTTCGGACAGTTGGGCTTGCGCAAGCTCCGCATCGAGCGCGCGCGAGGCGAACGCTTGATCGTGGAACACGCGGGCGAGCGTGATGGTAGCGACGCCGCGCGCATCGCTGCGGCGGTGTGAGGGACGTTGAGATTCAGCCATGACTTATTCGCCTGACACGCGCTGCATGATCTGGGGCCACTGGCGCTCGATATCGTTCTTGAATGCAAAGACCATCAGCATGATGAGAATCGTCAACCCCGCGATAGATGCGTATTCACGAAAGCGCACAGACAACGGTCTGCGCGACAGTAGCTCCACGATGAAAAAGAGCAGATGACCGCCATCGAGCATCGGGATCGGCAACAGATTGATCAGGCCGAGATTGATGCTGATGAAGCCCATCAGAAATAGGTAGTCCAAAGGGCCGCGGCGTGCGGCCTCACCAGCAGCGTCAAAGATAGTAAGGGGGCCACCGATCGACTTCATGCTCAAACGGCCTTGAAACAGGCGCAGGATGGAGGTCGCGGTCAGCTCCATCACTTCACCCGTGGCGCGAAAGGCCTCGCGTACGGCATAGGAAACGGGGCTCGGATTGTCGATGTTCGCGTGGGGCAAGCGCGGGGACCAACGCAGCGCGCCCACGGCATAGCGATCGTACGTTTGACCATACTCATTCACGCCGCGCTGATGGTCGAGCCGATAGCGCAGGGTCACGAGCTTGCCTTGCCTTCGCACTACGACCTCGTGCTCGGCACCGCGGCCAGCCTCGAGTTGCTCGAGAAATTGGTAGAAATGACGCACGGGCTCGCCGTCGAGCGTCAGGATGCGATCGCCCACTAGCATGCCCGCGCGCGCTTCGGGCGAATGGCTCAGTACGTGGCTTACATATAGATCGGCAAGCTCGATGCCAGCGCGTTGCGTGCCTGGGGCATCGCCGGGTTCGGGCGTAAGCGTCGCCACCCGCGGCGCATAGACCGATAAGCCCAGCACACTGCCGAGGGCGCCCCCTACACGCTCAGGCCGTAAGACCGTAAGGGGCACGAGTGAGCCGCGATTCTGATTGAGCACGTGGGCAAGATCGCCGAAGCGCTCGGTGGGCTTGCCGCTGGCCGAGATGATCCAATCGAACGTCCGTAGCTCCGCAGCGGAGGCAGGTCCGACCGGGTCACTGACACCGATCACGGAAAGGGGCTGATCCGCAGAAACACCGATGCGGCCCACGTCTTCCGACAGGTCGAGCGGGCGTTCTTTATGCTTGCGCGTGGGCGTGATCGCACGCTCGATCACCTCGCCATTGCGCTCGATCGTGAACCGTAAGGTGCGACCCGGCTGGGGAGACAGCACACGCAATACGTCTTGGAAAGTGTCGACCGTCTGACCATCGATGGCCGTGATGCGGTCTCCTTCGATGAGCTTTCCGTCGGCGGGCTCGCCCGGCATGACTTCGCCCACGATCGCGGGCGCGAGCGTTGTGGTGCCCAAAAACACCACGAAATAGAGCAGCACGGGAAAGGTAAGGTTCATCAACGGCCCGGCGCATACGATGATGATGCGACGCCACAGTGGTTGCGCGTTGAACGATGTGCCGACCTCTTCGCTCGGCACCTCATCGTGGGGATTCTCACCCAGCATGCGCACGTACCCACCCAGGGGCAGGGCAGCGATCACGTACTCGGTGCCTGATCGCGTGAAGCCTGCGATACGCGGCCCAAAGCCGAGGCTGAAGCGCAGCACGCGCACGCCGAACAGCTTGGCCCACATGAAGTGACCCGACTCGTGCACGAAGATGAGCACGCCCACGAGCACGATGAAATAGACGAGATCCATGGCGCTGGGGCGCACCGTAGCAGCTGGCGCGGGTGCAGGCCGAGCGCTACCGAAGCTGCGATGAACAGCGAGTATCAGGCGCTCCTGGCAAAAGTGGCCGGCTTTACAGAGCCGGTTCGCGCACGCCGCGAGCACGAGATGGCCTGTCGGGCTGGCTGCGATGGTTGTTGTCACGTGTGGCTTGCGCCTTGCGAAGTCGAGGCGGATGCGATCCGCAGCGCGCTTTCGCGCTTGCAGGCTGCTACGCGCGCACAAATCGCGGCACGCGGACAGCGCGAGCTCGCTCGTGAGCAACACGGAGAAACACCGCCACGCTGCGCGATGTTGGACGAGGACGGCCGCTGCGCCGTGTATGACGCGCGACCGCTCGTGTGTCGCACGCAGGGGCATGCCTTGCGTTATCCAGCGGGTGTGATTCCAGCGAGCGCCATCCGCAAACGAATCGCGGGCGGCGAAGTCAGCGCTTGCGTGCTCAATTTCACGGCAGAAATGCCGTCAGCGGCGGATACGCTGGACGCGGAGCGCATCGATCAATTGCTTGCGCTGGTGAATGCCCGGCACTGCGCAGCGCATGGCCTCGACCCGCTCGCCCGCCATCGGCTCAGCGCCATAGCCGTCGAAACTGATGTGCTAGCTTGCCATGAGACCCCACCATGACCACGCCCTCTGCCAACGTACGCGCGACTACGATCCTGAGCGACGGAAGCCGTCTGGACCTGACGTGGCACGCGAGCGAGAAGCGGGACAATGCGCGCGAGGCGCCTGATTTGTCGGCCGCCCTGGAGCTTGCACGGGCGCAGGTCGAGCGTGATCATGAACGTGGCCAGGAGCCGGTCCATCCGCGCAAAGTAGCGCCCGCTCTGATCGGGGAAAGCGCACCCATGCAGCAGATCATGCGCATGATCGAAAAGGTTGCGCCAACTGGCTGCACCGTCTTGATCACCGGCGAAAACGGCACGGGCAAGGAGCTGGTCGCTCAAGCCATCCATCGCGCGTCACCGCGGGCGCACAAGCCATTCGTGGCCGCGAACTGCAGCGCCTTCAACGACAACCTGCTCGAAAGCGAGCTATTCGGTCATCGCCGCGGCTCGTTCACGGGCGCGCACGGCGACAAGCGCGGCCTATTCGAAGAGGCAGACACGGGCACGTTCTTGCTCGACGAAGTGGGCGACATGACGCCTGCGCTACAGGTCAAGCTGTTGCGCGTGCTGCAGGAAGGCACGTTTTTGCCCGTAGGCGGCACGCAAACCAAGAAGGTCGACGTACGCATCGTCGCGGCCACGAACAAAGACCTCGGCGCAATGGTCAAGGCGGGCACGTTCCGCGAGGATCTGTATTACCGTTTGCATGTGGTGGCGCTTCGCACTCCGCCGTTGCGCGATCGCGGCGCGGACATCGATGTGCTGATCGCGCATTTCATGCAGCGTCTTTCCGCACGGCATGCCGCAAAAAAGACCTTGTCGGAGGCGACATTGCGCAAGCTGCGCGCCCATCGTTGGCCGGGTAACGTGCGCGAGCTACAGAACGAAATCGAGCGCCTGTGGGTGTTGTCTGGGCCCGAGAGCGAGATCACACCTGAGCATTTGAGTCGCGCCATCTACAACGCATGTACGGTCGCGGCAGCACCGGCCAGCACGGCGCCCAGCCATGAAACCGAGCTCGTGCCCGAGGGCGAAACGCTGTCAGTTGCCCTCGAACGCTTCGAACGCGGAGTGATCGAACGAGCGCTCGAGCGCGCCCAAAACAACCGTACGCGCGCGGCCTTGGCCCTGGGCGTCAGCCGTCGCAACCTGATTCGTAAGCTGCAAGCGCTTGGCCTGAGCGGCCAGGAAGATCTCGACGCCGTCGAGTAGCGGTCGAGCCAGGATACTCAGACCGGCGCGCTACGTGGCATGGGCAATAAGACGCATGCCCCAGACGGCGAGCGCCGCGACCACGAACCGTAAGGCCCATTTGTCGGCCTCGATCGCGTCGATGAACGCCATCACCGTTTGACCACGCCACAGCGCGCGCATTGCAGCAGGTACAAACAGTAAGGTGGCCAGAAACAGCGGCACGCCCATTGGGTTTGCGTGCACTGAAGCGAGCGGATCGAAGTGCGCAAGATACGCAAAAGCCGTGGTGAGGCCGCAAGCCGGGCATGGCCAGCCGGTCCACGCCAAGATGCCGCACGGGGGAAGTCCGAGTTGCTCATGGGTACCCACGCCACTTGCGGCCGGCGTAAGCAAGCGCGCAGTCACGAGCACGGCCAGCGCCGTACACAGCAATACCGTCCATACCGCGCGATCCAGATTCCGTGCGGTGTGCGTGGCCATTAGAGTGCTTGTTGGACGGCTTCCCAGGCCTCTGATTGGCGCGCGAGCTCAACCACTGTGATCGCCTCGGCCGCGGCTCTATCTTCGCGCACGCCGGCTTTGATCAGCGCGCCCGTGATCTGCAGTGCGATTGCGTAAAGCGAAGCAAGCTCGCGCCTGCCCGCGGAAAACGAGCCCACGGAAAACGCCCAGTCGAGCGACCATACCAAGTCGGCGAGGAAGTCTGCCAACACGACCTGGGCGCTTTGCTTGCCGCCGCGCGCTTCTGCGCGATCGTAAGATGCAGCCCATGGCCGCTCGGATACGTCGAGCTTCTTCACGGTGCCGGCGCACACGTGGATCGTGTTCCCGAGCCACGCCAGAGCCACGCCGTATTGCGTGCCATCGCGTTCGCCTAACGCTTTATCGGCCACGTTCGCCCAGCGCTCGGCGTGCAGCTTGCCGAAAGGTTTGGCGCGCAAGGCGAGCAACGGATCTTTGAGCGCGAGCAAGTCATCGATGATCTCGCTCTCGAGCGCGCGAAAGCGATGAAACGCTACGCGCTTGCCCGGCTCGAGTGTCACGCGCGGCCCGACTTTACCGTTCGTAGACAAGCGGCCGGCCGGGTCGCGAAGTGAGGCTTCCGCCATTTCGGCGGTCAGCAAAGGTCGCGGGCCGAGCGTGCGACAGGGGCAGCGATGCTCCGTGGTGATGCGCCCACCCTCGGGCGTAGCGACGAGATTGAACGGGAAACGCGTACAGCCCGTGGGCTTGGCTTCGGCGCCGTGCACTGCGTGCAACTCGCAGCCCCGGGCGCTGCGCAACACACAGGCGCCGCTTGCTTGGGTACGAAATACGGGTGCAAGCAGGTCCTTGCTGCGCACGAGCGAGCCCGGCGCGAGCAAATCCAAATGCTGCTTTTCTGCGCGCGTAACCGGCCCTAGTGCATGGATATCGGTGCAACACAGCCCATCGCCAAAGCAGTCAAAGCGGGCGCCTACGCGCACCAACAACGGGCGCGAGCGTGGCACTCCGGACGTGCGCGCCAGCGACTTGCGGGCTGAAGAGCGTGACGTGCGCGAAGTAGGCGTCGAATCGACAGGCACGTCGCCTGCTCTACACGACGCGTCACAGCGCGTAAAGCGGGATCACGCGCGCGCCTCGCGCAGCCTGAGCACGTGGCGGCAAGAGTCGTTGCGTCGGTGCGGCTAAACGTGCAATCGCAGGGCGCGACGTGGTAATTTGGAAAGCTCGACTGCCATGGCTTTCCGCGCGCCACTACTCGGTTACAACACGAACGTCCGTCACAAGGGCAAGCTGTACCACATTCAGACCGAGGACTCCGGCCTCAGCCATCCGCACGTCATCACGCACCTGTTCGCGGACGGCGGGCGCATCGTGGCCTCGCGCAAGACGAGCTACGGCGAGCAAGTAGGCAACGAGGGCCTGCAAGACACCGTCAAGAAGCTGATGCAAGGGCAGCACAAGGCGATGTTCATCGCCCTACGCGACGGCGTGTATGACGACGACGGCCCCAACGATGCCGCGCGCGACACGGGCCTGATGCCCGTATCGAAAGCCGATGCTGCGCTGCTCGCGGCGGGCGCAAAACCCGGCGCCCCCGTGCCCGCCAAGGAACCCGTCGCGGAGCGACCGTCGCTCTATCAAGGCACGCGCGCCGCGAGCGAAGTCGCAGGGCCGCCGCCGCCCTCACCTTCTCAAGCCAAAGCACCTGTGTCGATCTTCGGCGGCGACCTCCTCACGGAGAAGAGCCTCGACGAAGTCATCTTGAGCTACCTCGCTACTGACGACGGCGACTCCTAAGCGACCTAGCCCAGGACTTGCTGGAGCTTGGTCGCGAGCATGACGTTGCCGCCGACCTTGAGCTTGCCTTCGAAGTAGAGCTGCATGGCGCTCTGGGGATTGGCCTGGATCGCCTGCCAATCATCCGTGGCGCACTCGATCGTGCACTCGGAGTTGCCTGCGTCGCCAGCCGTCACGCCCACGTTGTCCTTGAGATTGACCGTCCACTGGCCGCCGCCATCGCCCACGATGGTGAACAAGAAGATCGCGTCCACAGCCTTGGCCGTGTCCAGGTCCTTTGAGATTTTGCCGGGCAGGTAGCTGTCGAAAAAGTCTTTCGCTTCGGCCATGGGTCGCACTCCAAATGAATGGTGGTTCAGTCGTTAGAGATGCGGGCTATCACCGCAGGCTGGGGCGGTCAAGCAACGCAGCGCGTCAGGGCCACGTTTGACACCTGTGTAGGCCAATCGTATCGTCCCGCCCCCGCACAGGAGAGACCGCGATGAGCCTGAAGAAGAACCTGATGAGCCATGGCATGAAGATGATGCAGGACCCCCGCTTCATGAAAATGATGCAGGACCCGCGTGTAATGAAAGCGATGGCCAAGGGCTTCGAGGTCAAAGGTAAGGTCCAGCAGACGGTGGACGCCAAAGTCGAGTCGATGGCCAACACGTTGAACCTTGCCACCAAGGCCGAAGTTCGCGAGCTCAAGCGCACGATTCGCAAGCTCGAGCGCGAGCTCAAGAAGACGTCGGGCAACAAGGCCGAAGCCTGAGTATTTCTCGGCGCGCTGCGTTAGACACTCAGGTCGATCGCGCGTAGCTTCGCGCTACGCGCGGGCGGCCAACCACGTGCGCACCAGCGGCCAGACGGTGCATGGCGCATTGCGGCCCAGCACCATGTCGATGTGACCGTGGGGAAACTCGCGATAGGTCTTGTCGTTAGAACGACTGCGCTCAATGACCGGGATGACCGACTCTGGCGGCGCGAGCGTGTCGTGTGTACCTGCGACGACTAGCAGCGGACGCGGTGAAAGCTCAAAGGCTATGCCGTAGTCGAGCAGACCATCGTGGCTGAGCAGCGACGACTCCGCACCGGCGCGCACGATGCTGAGCGCCACGGCCATGCGCGTATGCTCGAAAGCGGCGCCTAGATTTTCTTCCAGCACTTCCGGTTCGATGCTGCCGGGCAACCACGGCCGCACGGGCAGCGGGATGAAACGATTGTCCCAAAAACGCCGGCGCCTGTGCAGATGGCGGCCGATGATGCCGACAGGGACCGCCGGGTTCATGTCGAAGGCGCCGGTGAGCCGTGCACCGTAAAAAAGCGGTGCCGCCACGCGCAGGAACATGGAGCCGAGGCCAAAGCGATAGGGCGAGCCGAGCGTGATCACACCCTTCACTTGATCGCGCGCAACGCTGCCGGCGACGCTGTACGTGATGAGCCCGCCCATGGAGTGGCCGATCATGAACGCGCGCGAGTGACCGGATAGCCGCACGACGCTGCGTACGCAGCCGGGGATGTCCTCGCGGATGTAGTCGTCTAGCGAGGAATCTTCGCGAGCGCCGTACTGACGGGAGCGACCTCGGCCGCGCAAATCCACGTTGAACACGTCCCAGCCTTGCCAGGCGAGATAGTTCGAAAACGAGCGACGCGAGCTGTGCCAGGTGTAGCGATTTTGGCCGAAACCGTGCACGAGCAGCACGGCGCCCAAGGTCTCGCTGAGGTCGTGTCGGCGCTTGCGCACCATGGCGATGGGATGCGGCCCTTCACGAGAGGCGATCACGTCTTTGACGAAACGTCCTCGCTCTGCGCCCTCGATGGCCTGCTCAACGATCTCCGTTTGGAGGATCACCTAACGAATGTAGCAGGCTTGGACTCCGCAAGTGCCTTGAGCAGCGCGCTTTTCGAGCTGTTATGCTGAGAGGATGCGGGGCCTTGCGAATGCTGTGTCCGTGGGCCTGATCCTGATCGGTGGCTTGTCGTGGACCTCTGCGCGTGCGCAGCCTGTGAAAGCAGAGGAGCCGGCAGTCGAAGCGCGTGCCAGGGAATTGCTCGCCAGTGGCGTCGAGCAGAGCGTCACGCCGCAGATGCTGGCAAAGCTGGGGCCCGCGCTGCCGGATGCCCTACTCGCGATCTTCGAGCGCCCCAGCGAAGCGCGTTACGTTCGTTTGCGCGCGCTCGGCTTGCTCGCCCACTACCAACAAACGCGCGTGATGCAGCTATTTGCGCGACTTTTGCACGACGGGCTGGAAGCTGCGCCGGTAGACGTTGCCGATCCGTTGCATCCGAGTCGTTCCACGCTCGTGGTGCGTCGGGCTATCGCGGGGCTTTCTACGGAAACAGCGGCGCGTCACGTGGCGCGGATCGAGCTCGATCTGACCCGTGCACTGCAACACCGGGATGCTCAGGTGCGGCGCGCCGCCGTGCTCGCCCTGCAACGCTTCGACCGTAAGACAGCGCGAGAAGCATTGGCGCTGCAACGCACGCGCGAGACTTCGCCTTTGGTGCTCAAGGTGCTTACAGATCGATCTGCTCGATCGCCAAGCCCTCTACCGAGCGCCCCAAAAAGCGCGACGCCACCTCGCTGAAGCGACCCGGCATGTCCGTGACGAACATGCGAAGGCTGCCCGTTTCCTGGGCACTTCGAGCCAGGCCGCGCGTTTCGAGCAGCTCGTGCAACTCTTCCGCCGTAGCTTCGGCACTGTCCACGACGAGTGTTTGCGGGCCACACAAGGCGCGGGCGCGCTCATCGAGCAGCGGTCGAAACAAGGGATAGTGCGTGCAACCAAGCACGATTGAATCGACGCCGTACACGGCAAGCTCGGAGAGATAGCGATCGATCACCAGCGTGGGAACTTCGCCCTCGATCCAGCCTTCTTCGGCGAGGGGCACGAGCAACGGGGCGGGCCGCGCGAACACCTCGCTGCGTGAGTCGACGGCGGCCACTGCACGCGGATACGCGCCCGAGGCGACCGTGCCCGTGGTCGCGAGCACGCCCACGCGATGTTGTTGGCTAGCTCGCACAACCGCGCGCGCGCCCGGCTCGATCACGCCGACGACCGGGATATCGAGCTCCACCCGCAACATGTCGAGCGCCACGGCGCTGACGGTATTGCACGCCACGACTAGCAGTTTGATCCCCCGGCGCTCGAGCTGGGCGGCGCAACTACGCGCATAACGCAGCACGGTGGCGGGACTGCGCGTGCCGTAGGGAACACGCGCCGTGTCGCCCAAATACAGCAAATGCTCGGACGGCATGCGGGCGGCGATGGCGCGGGTGACGGTCAGCCCGCCGAGCCCGGAGTCGAAGATACCGATCGGCGCTTGTGTGTCCACTTGGCGAGCCAGCCTACCCAGCGCGGACCACGACGCAATGTCTCGGTAGATTCGCGCCCTGAGGCTCGCGCGCTGATATGCTGGCTCTGCCATTGATGCAAGACGCTCAACCCATCCTGCTTTTCTCGGACGACCCCGAACGGGTCGAACGCATCACGCGCTGTGCCGGTACCCTCGGCGTGGAGGTCGTGCGCGCCGCCGAGCACCCTGAGCGCAAGCACATGTCCGCTTGGATTGCGGACTTGTCGCCCGGCATGTCGGAAGAAAAACTCGAGGAGCTCGGCATCCAAGCGCGCTCGGACGAAACGCCATTGTTCGTGCTGATCGAGGCCTGCGACCCGCAACGTTATGAGCGCGTGCACAGCTTGGCAGCCACCGGTTTTGCGAACTTCGACGTGAGCGATGCGGAGCTCACCGCGCATCTCGAAAGTCTGTTACGTGGGGCGCGTACCCGCCGCGATCTCGCGCGCAAGGAGCGCGACGCCAAGCTCGCGCTCGAGCTGACGCGTACGCTCGCATCGTCGCTCGAGTTTCGCGAAATTTTGTTTACCGTGGTGCGCCGCATCGCCGAAGTCGTGAAGATCGATCGCGTGTCGATCGTGCTGATTCCGGATGATGAGCCGGGCGTGGGCTACGTGATCGCTGCGAGCGATGATCAGCAAGTCACGAATCTGCGGCTCAACCTGAGTAAGTATCCCGAGATTGCGCAAGTGGTGCGCACCAAGGAAACACTCACGATCAACGACGTCGCCACGCACCCGGTGCTCGATGGTGTGCGGGCGAGCATGCATCAGCTGAGTGCGCTGTCACTTTTGCCGATCTGCAGCGAAGACCGCGTGATTGGCGTGTTGTTCCTGCGCACGATGGAACCGCGCCGCGCGCTCTCGCCGGGTGAGCTCGAAGTCTGTGCGATCATCGCGAATGCCACGAGCCCTGCCCTAAGAAACGCGCTGTTCTTGCATCAGCTGCGCGAGGACCACAAAGAAGCTCAGGCCGCCCACGAACAGGCCGAAGTACGCGCGCAAAACGAACGCGGCGTGGCCGCGGAACTGCGTAAGACCAAGGAGTTCTTAGAGTCCCTGATCGATGCCAGCGTCGATGCGATCGTGGCGGCGGACCTGACGGGTACGATCATCCTGTACAACAAGGGTGCGGAGCGCATCTACGGCTACAAGCCACCTGAGGTTGTGGGCAAGCTGCACGTCTCGAAGCTGTATCCGAGTGGCGTAGCGAGCGAAGTGATGCGGCGCATTCGCTCGTCTGAGGATGGAGGCGCCGGACGACTCGAGAGCATGCACAGCGCCGCGGTCGATCGCGATGGCACCGTGATCCCGATTTCGCTGTCCGCGGCCATGATCTACGAACACGGGGTACCCAAGGCTACGGTCGGAATCTTCACGGATTTGCGTGAAAAGCTGCAGGCCGAAGAACGACTGTTGCAAGTGCAACAAAAGCTCGAAGTGAGCGAGAAACAGGCTTTGCTCGCAGAGCTTGCAGGAACGGCGGCCCACGAGCTCAATCAGCCGCTCACTAGCGTGATGGGCTACGGCGAGCTGTTGATGAGGCGGCTCGCACCCGGTACACCGGAGCGCAATGCCGCGCAGGTCATCATGCAAGAAGCCGAACGCATGGCGAATCTGGTGCGCAAGATCGGCAAGATCACGCGCTATGAGACCAAATCCTACGTGGGCGACCAACGCATTCTCGACCTCGATCGTGCGAGCGAAGACCCCGACGACGGCGGGCACTAGGCCGCAAAACCTGTATGGGCCTTGGCTGATTGGAGACACGTCTGAGCATGCGACCACGCAGTAAGCCAAGTGATCCCGCCCTGACAGCGATCGGGCCTACGCCTGCACTGACGAGTCCAGGACTGAGCTCGGTGCTCGAAGAGTTGCTTGGGCTAAGTCGCACCGTCAGTCTCGAAATGCACGATGAAGAGATCGTGCACGCCTACGTGAGCTCACTCTTACGGTTGTTTCCCGGGCGTTTGTTTGCTCTGCGCTTGCTCGATGTCGAGACCACGGAGCTTTCGCTGGTGTATGCGACCGGGCGCTTGCGCGGCGACCGGCGCGAGCGCTTGCTTATCACGACGCGTGCGCTCGAAGAGCAAGGCCTCCAAGGCCCCTTGCTCGCGCCGCCCTTCGAAGTAACGGAAGAATACGTATCGTTGTTTTCCGAAAGCGCAGAAGGTTTTGATGTCGCGATGAGCGACGGGCGCAACGTGATCGGTGTGCTTGCCGTCGAGTACCCGCCGCGTTCGGAAGCGAGCCGCGATGATCCCGCGCGTTTGGTGCCGATCGCGCTCTCGCTGTCCGCCTCGTTGCGCAACGCCCGCTTGCTGCGCGAATCGATCTACCTACGCGACTATTTGGGCAAGCTCGTCGAGCACGCCAACGCTCCGATTCTCGTGATCGGTCGGCGGCGCGAGATTCGCGTGGTCAACCGCGCGCTGCTTACGCTGACGGGCTTTCGACGCGACGAATTGATGGGCCGTGATTTTGCGAATTGGCTCGACGAGGAAGAACGCTCACGTCTGTTGCCCGTGTTGGTCGGCGCCTTGCGTGGACAATCTGCCACCGGCGTCGAGGTACGCATTCCAAGCAAGCGCGGTGGTCACGTGCGCTTGTTGATGAACACGGCGTCGGTGCTCAGTGCAGATGGCGAAGTCGAAGGCGTGATCGCGATCGGTCGCGACCTGACGGAGATTCGCGAGCTCGAACGACGCATCATCCACGCGGAGAAACTCGCCACCGTCGGGCAACTCGCAGCAGGCGTCGTGCATGAGCTGAACAATCCGCTGACCAGTATCTCGGTCTACAGCGACTACTTGTTGAAGCAGGCTGAGAAGCAAGGCGCCAAGCCCAGCGACACCCTCAAGCTACGGCGCATCCACGACAGCGCCGATCGTATCTTACGGTTCTCGCGCGAGCTCTTGGCCTATGCGCGCCCCACGCCGGAAGAACCGACGCTACTCGACGCTTCTCGGGTGGTGGATCGCTCCCTTGAGCTTTGTGATCACTTGGTCACCGAGTGCGGCGTACACGTGACGCTGCAAAGCTCGGACGGCTTGCCGCCGCTGCTCGGGGTGGCAAGTCAGCTGCAGCAAGTCCTGGTGAACTTGATCACCAATGCGTGTCACGCCATGCCGGAGGGCGCGGGCGAGCTTTTGATTTCCACCGAGCTCAACGGCAATCACGAAGTCGAGCTGCGCATCACGGACAACGGCTCGGGCATCTCGCCTGACCATTTGGCCCGCATTTTCGAGCCATTCTTCTCTACTAAAGGTGAAGGTCACGGCACGGGCTTGGGGTTGCCAATCGTGCGCAATATCGTGGAGCTGCATAGCGGGTCGATCGAGATTGAGAGCGAGCTCGGCGAGGGCACGACGTTCGTTTTGCGCTTTCCGGCCCGCACCAATGGCCAATCAGGAGCTCCGCGCAGTCGCGATGAGGCGGAATGAAAGAGCGTCGCCAGCGGTTGCTTGCGACATCATGAACCGAACTTCCACAATCCTCAGGACTGACGTGCGCGCAGCAGCGCTCGGTATCGTGCTTTCACTTCCTTTGGCTGCAGCGCCCGCGTTGGCCTCGCCGCCGAGTCCGGCCGAACACAGTCCGATCGCGACCGCCACCCAGCTCGGCATGGCCTTTTCGCGGGTGGCCGAGCAAACCTCCCCCAGCGTGGTGAGCATTCAAGTCGAAGCCAAGCGTAAGGGCCAGTCCAATGGCTTCTTCTTTCCGTTTGGTGAGCAAGACGAAGGCGTTCAGCGTGGCAGCGGCTCCGGCATGATCTTGTCGAGCGATGGCGCCGTGCTCACCAACAATCACGTGATTGAAAATGCGTCGCGCATCGAGGTCACGTTGCAAGACGGTCGACACTTTCCTGCGCGCGTGGTGGGCGTAGATGGCGCGACGGATCTCGCGGTGCTGCGCATCGAAGCCAAGAATCTGCCCGCAGTAAGGTTTGCAGACTCCGATCAATCCGAAGTCGGTCAATGGGTGGTGGCGATAGGCTCGCCGTTTGGCCTCGATTACACGGTGACTGCAGGCGTGCTCAGCGCCAAGGGTCGCGGCGGTTTGGGTGCCAACGAAATCGAAGACTACTTGCAGACCGACGCCAGCATCAATCCTGGCAACTCGGGCGGGCCACTCGTGAACCTGCACGGCGAAGTGCTCGGCATCAACACCATGATCGTGGGTCGTGCCAGCGGCATCGGCTTTGCGATTCCATCGAACTTGGCGCGACGCGTGTCGAGCGAGCTGCTGGCAACGGGCGACGTCAAACGCGCTTGGATCGGCATTACTTATCAAGAGCTCACCCCGGAGCTTGCGAGCAGCTTTGGCATGCAGCGTACGCGCGGGGCGCTCGTCAATGATCTAGTGCCAGGTGGGCCCGCCGAACGTTCGGGCATCAAAACCGGCGACATCATACTGGACATCGGCGGGCGCGAGGTGCGCGAGGGGCGCGACTTGTTGCGCGCAGTCTTGCAGCATCCGGTGGGTGCGAAGGTCATCGTCACTGTGCAGCGCGATGGCCAACCGCAAAAGCTCAACCTCGTGACCGTCGAGCGGCCCAACACAGACAACCCCGGCCGCCATGGCATCAAGCAGCCCAACGCCCAGCAACCGGCCCTTCAAGGCGGTTTGAACGTGGTGCCGCTCACGCCGGACATCGCGCGCCGTCTCTCGTACGCCGGGTCGGCGGGTGTGGTGATAGCGTCCGTGGCGCCAGGCTCCATGGCGGATCGCGCAGGACTCATGCGCGGCGACCTGATCGAAGAGGTCAACCGTCAGGCGGTGCAGACGCCCAAGCAAGTCATGGACGGCCTCCGCAAAGGCCGGACGCTGCTCAAGCTGCACCGTCGGGGCGGCACGTTCTTTGCGGTCTTCGGCGGCAACTGACCCTTCCAGCTACAAGCGCTCCAGCGTGACCTCGATGCTGTTGTCTTTGGCTGCGACCTGATACTTGGGTCGCAAGCCGGGCAGGAAGTCGACGGTCAGCTCGGCGTAGTCGCCACGATTGAGAATCATCGCCCGTGCGACGGCGCGGTGAGAGGTGGCGATGGGGCTTGCGCGATCGAGGGCGAGACGTCCCGGAACGCGTACGGTGAAACCGTCTTCGCGCTTATCCCCTTCGACGCCTTCCACCGGACCGCTCATGCGGATGGCGAAGACACGTCCGTTGGGCACTTCGGGCGAGCCGAACACACGCCCGGCTGCGCTGGGCGCAGGAGCAGTCGGATCGATGATGGCAGCGGGCGTTGCAACCGGCGTCGCGGCAGACGGAGCGGCAGCACTCACCACATTCGCTTGCCCCTGCCCAGGCGCAGGCGTCGTGTTCAGGCCGTTGAGGGCGAGCGCGCTGGACGTGCTGCTTGCGCTCACCGGTCTACGGCGCACGGGCATGCGATCCGCTTCAGAACGCGGCGCCAGTGCGTAGATGCCGAGACCCACGCCGACGATTGCGAGCGCAGACGCCAGCACGCGACGATTGCGCGGTGCGGGTCGCTCGTCTGGAATGCGCTTGGCGTCGCGCAACACGCTCTGCGCGGTGCGTTGCTGCGGACGTGGTGCAGGCGCCGTGGTGCGACGCTTTTCTGCCGCGCGCGCCTGACTGAGCGCACGCAGCCGACCGAGCTGAATGGCCAGAAAAGCGTTCATTTGCGCGAGCAAACGTTGGGCTTTGGGCAGCGTCTCACCCAACCAAGCCGAAGCCGAGCCGCGCAGGTCCTCGAGCAACGGCTTAAGACGCGCTTGCAGAAAGATTTGCAAAGTAAGCCAGGTGCGACGCAGCGCGATCACGAACGCTGGCGTGCCGGTCATGCCCAGCAGATCCGCGTGCTCTTCTTCGGACAAACGAGCGCCGTCGTGCTCTTCGTCGTGCGTGACGATCACACGCGTGCAATCCGCTTCACGCGGGCCGGGTTTCACGGCCTTCTTCGCCTTGGCAGGCTCCGTTGCTTCCACGAATAGCGGACGCTCAGGCCAGGTGTCCGTAAGGTTGGGATACGGTGAAGCGTCCTCCACCCTGGCATCCTCGACCACCGCTTGCTCACCCGAAATGGGCGCTTCCAGCGCGCTGAGCGCAACTGCTACGACGGCGCGTGCAGGCGCTACCACGACGGAAAACGGCGGGGGTACAGGCTCGACCTTGGTTGCGCGCACCTCATCGAGCAACACACCGAATACCAACGTGGGCACGTTGAGCGGGCCTTGCCGTAACTCTACTGAAGCGATGCGACCTCGCTCTTTACCGCGACCGGGCACCTCCACTTCGACGCCGCGACCGAGCCGCAAAAAGCTCAGCTCTTGCTCGAGCACGATGCGATCGGGCTCGGCCAAACGCACATCGGTTTCGATCGGCGCGCCCAAACCATCGATACGCATCATCGCAACTGTGGGCAGTTCCGGGACTGGTAGCTCGACTTCGATCGGATCGACGACACGACGTATGGCCGTGGCACTTTTGGTATCGAGCTCGAGAAAGCGCATGCCGAACGCACCGCTGCGTGGCCCCACAGCTTCGGCCCAGACGACTTCGCCATGCGCACGCACTGGATCGCCATCGGGCGGGCAACGAAACTGACACTCGAGACGCGCGCCGACCGGCGGCACGAAGGATGCGCGCATCGACAAGCCACCCGAGCCGAGATCGAGTCCGTCGGCTTCGAGCACTTCATCACTTTCATCGCTACGCAGCTCGATCAACGCATCGAGGGGCACTCGCTCCTCACGTCGCCCGCGTCCGCTCGCCTGCAAGTCCATACGTCTCCTCGTGAATCGCATGCCTGCGACCCGTATGCTCCGCCTCGCTGGTCGCGCGAGACTTCACCACCCATGAGTGATCCCAGAACTGGCGTAGCGCTGTCCAGTTTTCGGCCGGAAAATGCCGGTTCGGGCGTTCTCTTGACGTGTGCGCACGGCTGCGCGCAGTGTCGAGGCGATGGCAGTCAGGCTCGTGGTCCGGCGCAGTGTGCATGCAGCCGGTGCTGAGGGCGATGGACCGCAGCAGCAGCAGCAGCAACATGCATGGACGTACGAATTCGAGCAGGCGCGGATCGCAATCGGCCGCAGCTCGGGCGCCGACGTGCGCTTGCCTGAGCTCAGTGTCAGCGAGCATCACGCCACCCTCGAACACTCAGGTCAGGGCTACGCTTTGCGCGACGAAGGCTCGACGAACGGCACGCGCGTGGGCGAAGTCGCGCTCGTGCCGGCTCGTCCACGCTTGCTGACGGCCGGTGACGTGATCGAGGTAGGTCCGTTCGAGCTCAGCTTCGAGCTCGGCTCTGTACGCGGCGGCGTCACGCCTCCGGAGCGCACGGCTTCGCTCGCTCGGCGCATGCTGCGCGATTTGCTGGGACCTGCGCATCCCGCCTCGCTGCCGCCGAGGGTGGTCGTGGTGCAAGGTCCGGATCAAGGGCTGTCGGTACGCTTAGCGGAGCCGCCCGCTTGCTTGGTCGTAGGACGCGGTGAAGATGCCGGGCTGCTACTGACCGACGCGGACGCTTCGCGCAGTCACGTGGAAATCACCCGCGACGCAGATGGCGCCACGGCACGCGACCTGAGCAGCAAAAATGGTGTCGTCGTCAATGGTAAGGCCATGCGCGAGCGACGCCTCAAGCACGGCGACACGCTGACCATCGGACAGAACCTGGTCGTGTACGAGGATCCCGCAGAGCAGGCCATCAAAGCACTCGAAGGCCAGTCGGATTTGACGATCACACGAACACGCGTGGCCAAAGCCTCGGTTGCACCCATTGCCGAAGCGAAAGCAGACGTTGCCGGGGCCCCAGCCGTGAGCAGCGAAGCGAGCGAACGCTCGCCCATCGACACGGCCGTATACGTGATGTCGGCATTTTTGCTGGCTGCGAGCTTGGCTGGTTTGATCTGGCTATTCGCCTAGACCTTACGGTTGCCTGAGCGTCGCGAAACTCAGATGTTGCGCTCGTAGAGGATGCGAAGCCCTTCGAGAGTAAGGTCCGGATCGTTCTCTTCGATCGTTTCCGATTCGGGCGCAATCAGCCCGGCCAGGCCGCCGGTTGCGATCACGCGGCATGGATAAGCGAGCTCGGATTTAAGTCGCGTGACCAGGCCGTCGACCAAGCCCACGTAACCGAACACGATGCCCGATTGCATCGAGTGCACGGTATTGCGGCCGATCGCGCGCGGTGGTTTCGAGATCTCCGCGCGCGGCAGCTTTGCGGCGCGTGAGAACAACGCCTCGGCGCTGATCTGCATACCAGGCGCAATCACGCCGCCTAGGTATTCGCCCTTGTTCGATACGCAATCGAAGGTCGTGGCCGTGCCGAAGTCGACCACGATGCAGCCTTGGCCCTCGGACACTTGTTCGTAGGCTGCGATGGCATTGACGATGCGATCGGCGCCGACCTCACGCGGGTTCTCGTACAAAATCGGCATGCCCGTCTTGATGCCGGGCCCGACGACGAGCGCACGATGACCAAACGCGCGCCGCAAGGCACTGCCGATAGGTTCACTGAGCGCCGGCACGACGGACGCCACGATGCTGGCGGTGATGCGGTCGGCCGAAATGCCTGTGAGCTGCACGAGGCTCAAGATCAGCACGTGATATTCGTCTACCGTGCGCCCTTTGGACGACTCGATGCGAAAGTTGTGGAGGAGCTCTTCGCCTTCGTACAGGCCGAGCACCGTGTTGGTGTTTCCGACGTCGACGACGAGCAGCATGGCGGCGGTTCTAGCGCAGCTCGCGCTCCGCGGCACATGGCCATCGTGCTTCGCCGAAGCGTCGGCGACGCTTACTGGGCAGGGCGCAGCGCCAGCGACAGGTCAAGCAGCTCGCCAAAGTTCTTGGGCTCGATGCTGCGCGCTTTCGAGACTGCTGCAACGGGCGAAGCCGCGGACATCGGCGCGGCGGCAATGCGTGCCGTGGCAGCCGTGATCGGCGCTGACGCCACGACAGGACCGCGCCCGGTGGCAGGCTCGGGCTCAAATGCAGGCGCGCGAGGCGCCGCGGGCACTGGCGCAGCCGGAGGCATCGCGACCGGTGCAGGCTTGGGGGAAAACGCGGCGGGTACGATGGTGGGCGGCGCCTCGAAGTCATCGAGGAACAGGTCTTCGCTATCCGGCGCAGGCGCAGGTGCAGGTTTGGCCGCGAACGGATTGGGCTGCGTCTCGCGCGCACGTTGGATGGGAACGACCTGCTCCATCGACTCTTCGAGCGGCGTGGACACCGGCACTTTCGACACGCGGCCTGTGCCGGGCGGCGGGCTCGAAAACGGGGATGTCGGCGCCTGAGTATGGGTAGGTTCGGCAGCGGCACGCAGCGCGGGCGCAGCGGAGGCGCGCGGCATGTTGCGTCGTGCTTGCACGCGCGAGAGCAGTTGCTCGAGTCGTTGAAGCGTGGCGCTCATGATTGTCCCTCAGCGTGCAGCTTGGCGATGATTTGCGACAGATCGCTGCCCTCTTGAGACCAGGAAAAGACCTGTTCAGCCACGCTCGGATGCACCACCACGAAGCGCCCCGACGAGACTGGCACACACGCGATGTCGCGACCGGAGAGCGATGTCAGCATGCCTCCGAGCAGCGATGCATGACCGAGCTTGCCCGGGTCGAGATCGGGTGCGCCCTCGAGCACGAGCACGAGCGCATTGCCCCAACGTTCGAGATGAAGCGCACCCCAGCCCCACAAGGCAAGTACACCTGCGGCATGCGTGACGACCGCTTCAGGCGTCGCCCCACGCACGTCCGTGGCGAGCGAGCTTGCAGCTTCTTCGCCGATGCGTTTGCCGAGTGCGCGCACACCCGTAAGGTCACCGTGCTTCACGGCCGAGGCCACCAGCGTGGCGACCGCTTCGCTTGCCATCACCAACACGCGCTCTCCATGCCGGGTGGACACGGAACCACGCGCCAAATCGAACGCGTAGAATTTCTCGGGGTCAAAACCCCGGGCCTCGCTCGCTGTCATCGCTTCGATGTAGAAGGCATCTGAGAAAAATGTCAAATCCTGCGGACATGGTTAGCCCCGCGCAGCCCGGTCTGAGCCCATTAACGCGCATGCTGCCTCGGCGGTTTGCACGGCTGTGCGCAGCTTTCGCCAGCACCCTGCCTGCATGGTGTGCCGTACCTGCGCAGGCGCAGCTGATTCCTGGCATCGAGGAATGGGCCGAATCGACGATCGAGTCGGGTCAGTCGAAATGGGCAGGACAACGTGTCCCGTTTCCAGATCCGAAGCCGCGCCCGGTAGCGCCGTTCAGCCTGCGCTCGTTAGAGTGGCCGCTGACCGTACATTTCAAGCCAAGCCCCGCGCTTGCGCCCCACCGCAAAAACAGCGCCCGGACGACTGTGCAAGAAGGTTCGCTCGCCCGCGCGCAAGCCACGCTGGCCGCACTCGAGTCGGCTTACATGCTGTTTGCCGTCACGGGCTTCACGAGCTCGTTCGGCGATGGCGGCCAAGGCGGCACAGGCGATCACGATGTCTATCTGGTGGATGCGCTCGAATACGGCGCCGACGCGCGTGTCGACGCCACGATTCCAGTGTCCGGTCTCGACGCCACGCGAGCTTACGGTTTGATCGATGCACGCGTACCGAGCGCCAATCTGGAGGCGTGTGCGGCGCAAGCCTTGGCAGAAATGTTGTTCCTCGAGCTCGATCCGGCGGAAGCGGCCAGCGTGCGCAAGAGCAGCGCGGCGTATCTTGCGTTTCTCGTCACCGGTCGGCTCGGCTGCGATGACGACGCGGAACGCGCAGCCGAAGAGCCGGCGCGCGCAGCACTGAGCACCACATCCGATGCACGCGGCGCACGTTGGCTCTCGCTGTTAGGCGGCCGCGAGGACCGACATACCGGGGTTTTTCTGCGCGAAATGTGGCAGTTTGCCCGCCAGAGCACCTGGGAAGGCGCGGGTTTGCGCGGCAGTCCGGACCTGTTCGAAACGATCGTCAAGGCCAAGCAGCTGCGTAAGGAATCCTTCGAAGAAATCGCGGCCGAGCTTTCGGTCACGGGTTTTGTCGGCCTGGCCGAGGGTCCGATCGGCACAACAAACCAGGATCCCCGCCATGCGCTGTTGCTAGCGGACGTGGCGTGGCGCGACTTGCCGGAGCACATCGCGCCGGCCGATCCTGCAATCGAGCCCTTGGGTAGCGCCTACGTGTTGGTGCGCACCGCCGGTCATGCTCCAGGCGAGCGCTTGCGCGTGTGGTCGCGCGGCGAGTTCGGCGTGCGTTGGGCATTGATCGCAGCCCAGCTCGACGCCGATGGACGCGAGATCAGCCGCGTGTCTACGCCCACGCGCAACAATCCGGATGGCTTTCTTGTCATCGAGTTGGAAGCACGTTGTGCCAGCGTATTGATCGCGGCCAGCAACGTATCGGACGGCGTGCCCGATGCGGACAGCGTGCGCGGCGACGATATCCGCAGCATCGCATTCATGCTCGACCGCTGAATGCGGCGCAGTCACGCGGCCACGTAAGCAGACATCCGTCGCGATCAGGCGCCATCAATCGCCCGCTTGCGTGCGTCGATCGCCGATTACGCGCGCGGGTACACCGCCCATGATCGCGTACGCCGGCACATCGTGCGTAACGACCGCGCCCGCGCCGATGACAGCGTGATCCGCAATGCTCACACCGTCAGTGACGACTGCACGCGTGCCGACCCACACGTCCGCACCGATCGCAATGCCGCGCGAGCGCACGGGCTGGCTGCGAATCGCGGCCTCGGCCGCCAAACCGTGATCGAAAGCGTAAAGCGAGGCGTGAGAAGCGATACGTGTGCCCTCGCCAATCACGATGCCGCGCGTGCCGCCATCGAGCATGGCGTGGGCGTTGATGCTGGCATGGGCGTGCAGCGTCACGGGACCGTGCACGAAGGCAAACGCAGCGATGCTCGCACCCTCGGCCACGCTGACCTTACGGTGTGGTTCCGCAAACACCTGAGCATTGGGCGCGATGAAGGCGCCTGGCTCGATCTCGACTTGCTCAAGCGCGCGTAGGCTTTCGTGCACGGCATGCTGCCAGGCTTCGGCCCAAGCGCGAATGTGGGGCGGCGCCGAGAAATACAGCCACGGCATGAACGCCATCCGCGCTTGATGTTGAGCGCGCAACAGCGCTTCGCGACTCGCGCGTTCGTCTGACATTGGCGCGAGCTTGGCCCGACACACGGCCGCGACCAAGCCCTGCCCGCGCACCGCAACGCCGGGCTGCGAGATTGTCTTGACGATATGACCAAATGAGCCTATCTGGTCATATCGCTCGTGCGCAGCAAGGCCCCTGTTGCCCCGCCCGAGCGATCTTGAACATAGGAGCTGTGCGATGACGTCGACTTTGCTTACTGTTGGTTGGGTTCGTAGCTACGGATTTTCGCGCGCATTCTTGGCTTTGGCAGGAGCCCTGGCGATTTCGAGCGGCTGCAGCAATACCGCTGCCGACACGAGCGACACGACAGGCGCCGCCAGCGACGGCACGAGTACCGGCGCGACCACGGGCGGCACCTCGATGGACGCGGAGGACGCCGGCGCAGCTTCTGGCGGCGGTACGACCGGCGGCACCACCTCGGGCAGCACTGGCGGCACGAATGCGGGCAGCAGCGCAGGAGCAAGCGCAGGCACGACCGCAGGCACAACGGTCGATGGCGGTATGACCATGGGCGGTACCAGCGGCGACATCGCCAGCACGCCGGGTAACGACTCGCCCACCGCCACCGCGTGCAAGGGCACCACGGCCTGCAGCTACGGCACCCAGACCTGCTGCGTCAGCGGCGTGGGCGATGCCATGTGTATCGAGGGCAAGAAGTGTCCCAGCGGCGGCTTGATTCCCGCGGCGCCCACCGTCTGCGATGGGCCTGAAGACTGCATGGGCGCCAAAGTCTGCTGTGTCGCGGTCAACCCGACCGGCGCCACCAACAGCTGCCAGGACAGCTGCGACAAAGTCAGCGGCCTTATCGGCGTCTGGCAGCTCTGTCACACGGACAAGGACTGTCCTGCCAAGAAGAGCGCCTGCGCCGCCGACGATACCTTCCCGTTCTGGGGATTTTGCGGCTAGGCGATTAATGGCCCTATTTTATGGGGCCCGGCGAACGCATGGATTGCGATCGCTGGCGATTGCGCTTACACGGTCGCCATGGCCAATGGGCGGATTGAGCAAGTCGAGAAGCTGATCGAAAAGTTCTTGGGCAGCACGGACACCTCCGATCCCAAGGTGCGCAAGAAGCTCAAGATCCTGGAATGCGCGACCGATTTGTTCATTTTGCACGGCTACCGCAAGACGAGCGTGGACGACATCGCAGCACGCTCGGCGGTGGCTAAGGGCACGGTCTATCTCTACTTCGAGAACAAGGCTGAGATTTTGATGGCCGCCATCGCGATGGAAGAGAAGCAGCACATGGCGCGGCTCGAACCCGTGTTCAATGGCTCGCTTACGCCGCGCGCACGCTTGGAAAAATGGCTATCCACCGCGCTCATGCTCGGCACCGAGATGCCGCTGACCGGCAAGATATTGAGCGGCGATCATGAAATCCTCGCCGCGCTGGAAGAACTGCCGCCCGATGTGCGCGCGCAGAGCGATCAGATGACTCTGAGCTTTGCGCGCGAGCTTGTGGACGAAGCCGCACAACCCCACGACTTCTCAAAACAGCAGCTCGACGAGCGCGCGGCGGTGGTGGCGGGTCTGGTGTATTTCGCGGGTATGTTGATGAACCAACAGGTGCGCAGCGGCTTGAGCGTTGCGCGTTACGCCGAAGTAATGGCGAGCCTGATCGTGAACGGCATCAACCCGCCCAAGCATGAAGCCTTATCCATTTCCAAACGCGCTCGTTGAAGCAGAGCACTCCTTTTGGACGCTGATTTAAGGGGAAAGCCGGAGTAAGGCTTGCGTATTGCGGCTGAATAAACCGCCGCGGAGCCTGATATGGTGACGGAATATCTGAAGCATATGCTGATTCGCACTCCTGTGGAGCCGGCCGCTCATTGGTTGAAGTACCAAATCAGGCTCGCCCGAGGACTGAGTCACCCTGAGCTTTCGGGTCTACTCCAAGAAGGCCGGCATCTCGCGCAGTCGCTCAAACGCTTGCTACGAGCCGACTCCAACTGCATCGACATCGGGGCGCATTTGGGCTCGCAGCTCAGCACGTTTGTCGCCCTTGCTCCGCGGGGTAAGCACATCGCAGTCGAGCCTGTGCCCTACAAGGCCAAGTGGCTGCAGCAGAAGTTCCCTGAGGTGGCCATCCACGAGGTCGCACTGAGCGATCGCTCGGGGCAGGTAACCTTCTCGATCCACACCTCGCGCACTGGCTACAGCAGCCTGGGCCAACAGCTCGAAAGCGGCGAGAAAATCGAGCAGATTACGGTCCAACAGACCTCGCTCGACGCGCTACTCGACGAGGCGCAGCGCGTCGATTTCATCAAGATCGACGTCGAGGGTTGGGAACTGTTCGTGCTCAAGGGTGCAGAGCGTCTACTCACGCGCGGCCGCCCGTCGTTGGTCTTCGAATCTACAGCCGACGGACTCAACGCCAGTGGCGCGACCCCCGACGAGATGTTCGAACTGCTGAGTGCCCACGACTATCAGTTGCATGTGCCGGAGATGTTTGCGGTAGGTGGCTCGGCGTTGAGTCGGCACGAGTTCCAGGCAGCACACCTGTATCCATTTCGAGCGTTCAACTTCCTCGCCACGCCCCGTAGGACCAGCATCTAAGGCGCACGCGCGTCCAAACGCAACGCGGGCCCAAACGCGACCTATGCCGACAGCGTAAAACTATCGGGTAGGAGCAACCCCGCAGGCCTGCCTCACGCCCTGACTACGTGTTGCGCTTCTTCTTGGGTTTGCTGGGCTCCACGCTTGGATAGCGCGATACATCGTAGGCCCAGTTCGGCAACGGTAAGCCGCGTGCTTCGCAGTCCACCCCGTACAACATGGCCGCATCGGCAAAGAACTCGCGTTTGGCGAGGTTGCCCACACGTGCATCGCGAAAGCGCTTTTGCATGGCCACGAGCAAGCGCATGCGCTCGCGGATGCGGCGGGGAATCGTGAAGCGCTGCGCGAGATCTTCGATGAACGTATCGAAGGCAGACAACGGATCGCGCTCGCCTTCCATGTACTCTTCGGCCGGTGATAGCAGCAGCGTGCTCAGTAAGATGGCATCGTTGGGCAGACGGCCCGCGCGTGTCAGACGATCGACCGCGAGCAAGCGCTTCCATACGATCTCTGCCGCATCACCGGCATCGTCGATGTACGCGGCAAGCTCCGGCACCATTTGCGCGAGCAAACCCGTGTCCCACATCAAGTAGAACGAACGATGTGACGCGCCGCCGCGCAGCAAGCGTAAGACTTCTTCGAACGTCCGCGGCGGGGCTGCGCGCGACAAGCCCTGACGTTGATCGATCATCGCGTCGTAAAGCTCAGGGTCGATACCGAGGTCGAGACGCGCGCAGAATTTGATCGCCCGCAAGATGCGGATCGGATCCTCGCGAAAGCGAATCGCAGGGTCGCCGATCGTGCGCACCACACGGGCACGTACATCGCGCACGCCGCCTACGTAATCGATCACTTCGTCGCGTTCGAGATCGTAGAACAAGCCGTTGATCGTGAAATCACGGCGCAGCGCATCTTCGTAAGGTTCGCCGAACACGTTGTCGTGGCGGATCAACAAATCTTGATCTTCGTCGACGGCGCGCTTGGACGGCACGATGCGCATGCCATCGCCGTCCTCGACCATATCGATGCTGGGGCCGCCATCGTCTGAATCGCGGGGATCGCGACGAAAGGTCGCAACTTCGATGATTTTGCCGCCCGCGAACAACACGTGGGCCAAGCGAAAACGCCGGCCGATCACGCGACAGTTGCGAAATAGCGCACGGACGTCGTGGGGCCTGGCGCTGGTGGCGATGTCGAAATCTTTCGGCTTATGGCCGAGCAACAGATCGCGCACGCCGCCGCCCACGAGATACGCGGCGTGCCCGCTGCGCACGAGACGTTTGAGTACCTTGGCCGCGTCCGCATCGACCTTGTCGCGATCGATGAGGCCGGTGAAGCGCGAGGGCTCCGGCCCATTTGCGCTCCTAACGCTGGCAACGCTCGCGCCGTTCTTAGGCGCGCGCGTTCGCGGCAGGTTCTTATTTAGCTGAGGGTGCGAAGAGTCCACGGTTTGGGTCGGCAAGGGCTTCAAGGCAATCGGTTGGGCAAGCCTAAGGCTTCAACGTAAGCTGCGCGCCATCTTGATCACGATCGAAAGCGACGCGCGCGTACTGGCTGGACAGGTCCTGGTCGTCGGTTTCGCGGGCAAGGATGCCCCGGACGAGCTTCTCGGTCCATGCGCGAGAGGTGAGCTCGGCGGCATCATTCTATTTAAGCGAAATCTTGGGACAATGCACGAAGTGGCTTCGCTCATCGGCCGTTTCGTGGCGGCCGCCCCACCCGACCGGCCCCTGCTCGTGGCCGTCGATCAAGAGGGGGGCCGGGTGGCGCGTTTGGGGCCGCCGGTGCTCGGGCTGCCTCCCATGCACAAGCTCGGGGAGCTCGACGATCTGGCGCTCACCGAGCGGGCGGCGCGGCTGCTCGGTCAACAGCTCCAAGCCTTGGGCTTCAACATGGATTTTGCGCCCGTGCTAGACGTGAACACGAATCCGCTCAATCCCGTGATCGGCGATCGCGCCTTTGGCTCCGATGCCGATCGTGTGGTGCGCCACGGACTGGCGTTTGCGCGTGGCCTGGCCCAAGGCGGCGTGCATGCCTGCGGTAAGCACTTCCCGGGCCATGGCGACACCGACCTCGATTCGCATCTGGCGTTGCCGCGCCTCAGCCACGATCGTGCGCGCTTGGATCGGGCGGAGCTTGCGCCGTTTCGGGCCGCGCGAGGCCAGATCGCAGCGTTGATGACCGCGCACGTGGTGTTCGAGGCGCTCGCCCCGGGCAAGCCCGCCACCCTGGCACGGGAAGTGGTGACGGATCTCTTGCGCGGGGAGCTCGGCTACGACGGCGTGGTGATCAGCGACGATCTGGAGATGAAGGCGATCGCCGATCACATCGGCATCGAGCAAGCGGCGTGCCTGGCGATTGAGGCCGGATGCGACGTCTTGCTCGTATGCTCGCGCGTCGATTGGGCATTGCGTGCACAAGCCGCGTTGGCTGCGCGTGCCGACGCAGATCCCGTATTTCGCGCACGCCTGGCGGACGCTGCCAGTCGCGCATTGACATTGCGCCGAGCACGACCGCCCAAGCCCGTGTGCGATCGAGACGAGCTCGAACGCGCCTTGTTGATCGACGAAGCGAGTGCGCTGTCCGCCGAAATCGCCCGTCGCATCACGCAGGTCTGAACGTGCCCCTTACTTTGTTCGTGGTGTGCGTGCTGGGCCTTTTACTGCCGATGCGCGCGCAAGCACAAGGTAAGGCGCTGACCACGAACGATTACGGTATCGATCTGTTCACAGGTCCCGTGATCGGTCCCGGTCGCATCGTGGGCATGGCCGGCGCCTACAGCGCGATCGCCACGGGCATCGACGGCGCGCAGTGGAATCCGGCCGGTTATGCCGAACGCTCTGAGCACGAAATCGATTGGTGGGAGTGGGAGCTCACGGGCGGCCTCTCGCTCGGTGGCTTGTTCACGCGCAATGACTTCGACAACAATGGCACGAGCGCCTTGGCCACGGCCGATGCCATTCGCCTTACGGTCGGCGGACGCATGCAATTTGCGCAAGCCGGCGCGGGCGTAAATCTGACGGCGCAGAACTACACGTTGTCAGACGACCAAGGCCGCTCGGCCGAAATCTCATTCACCACGACGCGCATCGGAACGGCCTACGCCTTTTTCAAGGGCGATTTGGTGGCGGGCGTCGCGCTGCGTAACAGCACCCTGACTGTCGACGATCCGAAATCAAGTAAAACCGTCGTGAGCTTCGAGGGCTAGGGCTTGGAGGTCGGGTTGCTGATTCGGCCCGCGCTCGAGCGCTATCGCGTGGGCGTGGCCTTTCGGAGTGCGGTCGATTCCAAGCCCGCGGCGGGCGGCATGCAGACCAGCGAAGGCGGCGTGATGCGCGCGCAAGGCTTGGTCTTACCTAACCGTGTGCACGTGCCCTGGGAGCTGCAGGCCGGCTTCGCCTATTTGCTGGGCGAGCGTCGCGCCAACGTGCCGTGGCGCCACACCCGCAGCGTCCGGCGCACGCTGCAGGGACGCATTCGCAATAACGCGTACGTCCCACCGCAAACCTTTGACGGCCCACCTTACCCTCTGCTGCCCAAGAACGACGAGGCCGCGCTGGAGGTGGCCGTCGAAAATGATCGCGAAGCCGAGCGCCGTTATCTACGCGCGCAGCCGCGTCGCTACGTGCTTTTGAGCGCGGACTTCATCGTGTACGGGGCGACTGACCAAGGTCAAAGCGTGGAAGCTTTCCTCGTGCAGCAAGCGGAACCGTCCGGTCGCAAGCGTTCGTACGGCTTTCGCGTGGGTGCCGAGAGCGAGCTGTTGCGCGATCGATTGAAGCTGCGGGCGGGCAGCTACCTCGAGCCCAGCCGCACCAATCGCAGCTACTACCGTCCGCACGGCACGCTAGGCGCGGATGTGCGCATGTTCGACCTGTGGGGCTTCTCGATTCGGTCAGGGCTTACGCTGGATCTGGCACCGCGTTACTTCGACTGGGGCGTCGGCGTTGGCCTTTGGTATTAGTGCCCTAGCACCCACACGAAGAAAGCGATTGGTGAGCGGACGGTGCACTTGCTAGGCTGAAGGGAGTTGATCCTTTTCGGACACACGCAGGGCCTGAGCCCCTCGGAGACGCAAGCACTCGAGCGTCTGTACCGACGGCGCGTCCCGTCCGATCAGCTGACCACGCCTGAGCTGGCGCGCGCGCTCTCGGATGTCTCGCATACCACCGGCCGCCAAGTCGGTGTGATCATCGATCGCACCGGGCAGGTGCAGTTCGTGATCGTAGGGGATGCGACCAAGCTGATGCTGCCCGACCTCGGTCGCGTGCGCGCAGCGGAAGGCCGCTTTCGTGGCGTGCGCTTGGTCCATACGCATTTGCGACGCGAGTTGCTCACGCGCGATGACATCGTCGATCTCACGCGCCTGCGTTTGGATTTGATCGCGGCGATCATGCTCGCGCCCGATGGCACGCCGCAGCAGATTCATTACGCGCATTGCGTGCCTGTGCCGCCCGGCTCGAGCGATCCACCTTACCGTCAGGTCGGGCCGATGCCGTTTGCCAAGTGCGACCTGAATCCGGCCGCCTTGGTGCACGCGCTCGAAGAAGAATTCGCGCGCGCGCGACGCGTTCACAAAGTCGAAGCCAAAGATGGCCGCGCGATCCTCGTGCACGTGTGCGACAAACGCAGCTCAAGCAAAGCCAATGCCTCGTTGTTCGAGCTCAAGGAGCTATCGCGTACGGCGGGCGTAGAGGTGGCCGATACGATTTTGCAGGTGCGCGATCAGGTCGATCCCAAGTTCGTGCTCGGCCGCGGCAAGCTCGAAGATGTAGTGCTGCGCGCCATGCAGCTCGACGTGGAAGTGTTGATCTTCGATCGCGATCTGTCGCCCGCCCAAGCCACGGCCATCGCGCAGATGACGGACCTGAAGGTCTTGGATCGCACGCAGTTGATCCTCGATATCTTTGCGCAACGTGCCGAGAGTCGAGACGGTAAGCTTCAAGTCGAGCTTGCGCAGATGCGTTATCTGTTGCCGCGGCTCGGACAAAAAGACGACGCGCTCTCACGTTTGACGGGCGGCATCGGCGGCCGTGGTCCCGGCGAAACCAAGCTCGAAATTGGCCGGCGACGTGCGCGCGAGCGCATCAATCAGCTCGAAACGCAGCTCAAGCAGCTGGCCAAGCAACGTAAGGAACGCAGGCGCAGGCGCGCTCGCAACGAAGTACCGATCGTCGCCATCGTCGGTTACACGAACGCGGGCAAGAGCACGCTGCTCAATGCGCTCACCAATTCGGACGTGATCGTCGAAGACAAGCTGTTTGCCACGCTCGACACGCGCTCCCGTCGCCTACGCTTTCCGCGCGAACGCGAGATCGTGATTACGGACACGGTGGGTTTCATTCGCGATCTGCCGCTCGAGCTGTTCGCGGCGTTTCGCGCCACGTTCGAAGAGGCGCAAGATGCCGACCTGTTGCTGCATGTGCTCGACGCTGGCGATCCGAATCTAGAAGCTCAAATCGCCACGACCGACAAGCTACTAGACGAGCTCGAGCTCAGTAAGGTGCCGCGCCTGGCCGTGTACAACAAAGCAGATTGCTTGCCGCCAGGAGAGGCCGAAGACCTCGCGAAAGAGCGCGACGGCATCGCGGTGAGCGCCCTCGATCGCAAGTCCCTGGGGCCGTTGCTGGAGCGCATGGAATACTTACTGTTCATCGCGCGCGCCAAAGCCGACGCCATGCCGCTACCCTCGATCTGAGCCTGCCCTTCGATCTAGCGCGGGCCTCCAACGCGCCCTCACCCCAGCCCTCTCCCACCCGTGGGAGAGCAGGTGTGTTTCCGGTCAAGCATTTTGTGCGGCGAGTTCCCATGACCTGTTGCTCCGAACCATGGCGTTGAGGGTGACGAGGAGTTTGCGCATGCAAGCCGTGAGGGCGACCTTGGGCGCCTTACCCTTGAGGAGCAGTCGTTCGTAAAATGCCTTAATCATAGGGTTATGCTGGGAGGCGCTCACGGCGGCCATGTACAGCACGGAGCGCACCGCTGCGCGCCCGCCACGAATGCGTCGCTTACCAGTGCTCTCGCCGCTGTCGCAGTTGAAAGGGGCTACGCCCACCAGCGCAGCGATCTGCTTGCGGCCGAGCTTACCAAGTTCCGGAAGCATGGCGGTGAGGGTACGCGCGGTGATCGAACCAACTCCGGGCGCGGAGGTAAGCAACTCTTCGTGCTCGCGCCAGCGCGGACTCTTCTTGATGCGGTCATCAAGCTCCTGATCGATCTCGGCGATTTGCTCGTTCAGGAACCTTACGGACTTTTCGATGCGAGTTCGGATCGACGCAGATGCGAGTTGCTTGCGATTGGTTTCCATCGTGCGCATGTCGATCAACTGACGACGCCTCTGCAGAAGCGTCTCGATTTCGGC
>JBKJIA010000661.1:0-26561 GCA_046598735.1 Polyangiales bacterium | reverse complement strand
CGAGCATCAGCGACAAGACTATGGGAGAGCGAGCCACCTTTACCTTACCTTTGGGCTCGAACGCTGCAAGGGCTGCGCCAACAAAGCCGCCTGCAAATACCTAATGAGTGCCAGCTTCTTTCAGGCTTGCAGTGTGCCACAACGTGCCGCCCTAGGGACGATCGAACATGCAGCCTTGGGCAAGGTTGCGGAAAACGGCGCGCTGCGGTGCGGCGAGATTCGCTGCCTCACACAGTAAGGGTCGGGTGTCGCGCGGTTCTGTTTCCGCTTCGCCATAGCCGTCTGCGTCCCACGCTGTTATAGGGAAGACGTGGGACTTCTGCGTTTCGAGCCGCTTTTGCCTGCGCATGGCTTGCATGCGCAGGGCTTGCATGCGCAAACGGAGGCTTTGCGCCGCGAGATTCGTGGATTTTTGGCGGAGCACCTCGAGCCGCGCTCAGCCGAGCAACGTGCCCTGAGCTGGACGGCATTCGACGCTGATTTCAGTCGCGCTCTGGGCGCCGCAGGTTTCATCGGCCTCACCTACCCTACCCTTTACGGCGGCCGCGCAGGTAGCCAGCTAGAACGTTATGTGGTGCTCGAAGAAGTATTGGCAGCTGGCGCTCCCGTGGCGGCACACTGGATTGCCGATCGACAAAGCGGCCCCTTACTGTTGCGATACGGCAGTGAAGCCCTGAAGCAAGAGTTCGTGCCACGCATCGTGCGCGGAGAAGCTTACTTTTGCATCGGCATGAGCGAGCCCGATGCCGGCTCCGATCTGGCGTCCGTACGCACGTTCGCCGAACGCGTCGAGGGCGGCTATCTCGTCAACGGCACCAAGCTGTGGGGCACGCATGTCACGCGTTGCCCGCACATGGTCGCGCTCGTACGCACCACGGCCAAGCCTTCACACAAGCATGAGGGTCTGTCGCAACTGCTGATCGACTTGGACGGACCGGGCATCGAAGTGCGCCCGATTCGCGACATGGCCGGCCACGAGCATTTCGGCGAAGTTAGATTCGAAGATGCCTTCGTGTCTGACACGCGTTTGATTGGTGAAGAAGGTGCCGGCTGGCAACAGGTCATGGCGGAGCTTTCCTTCGAGCGCAGCGGACCTGAGCGTTACCTGAGTAGCTTTAGCCTGCTACGCGAGCTGGTGGCGCGCGCGGCCATCGACACAGATCCGGTCCTCACAGAGGGCCTTGGCAAGCTATGGTCAAGTTTATTGACCTTGCGTCAAATGTCGCTGAGCGTGGCTTCGCGCCTGGATCGCGGTGAAGACGTCGGTGTGCAAGCAGCGATCGTCAAAGAGCTCGGCACAAGCTTCGAGCAGCTCTTGCCGCAAGCTGCCCATGCCTTACTGGGTATCGTACCCATGCGAGAAGGCGGCGACACGCTCATGCGCGTGCAGGGCGTGATCTCGCAGCTTGCGCCGTCGTTTTCGCTGCGCGGCGGGACCCGCGAAATCTTGCGAGGCATCATCGCCAAGGAGTTGTTGCGATGAGCGAGCGCGCCTCCATCGAACGCACATTGCAAGCGCTCTTTGCCAAAGGAGACCTCGACGATGGCCGTGCCGATCGCTGGGATGCGCTGCGCGAGCACGGTCTGGTGCAGCCGTTTCAATCCGGCGCAGAATGTTGGTCCTCAGGTGCGCTGATTCTTGAGCTCGCCAGCGCATTCGCGCCCGGTGTGCCGCTCGCAGAGAACATCGTGGCGAGCTACTTCCTGCGCGCGCACGCAGTCTCGATCGATGCACGCCGCATCACCTGGGCGGATCCGACAGCCAGCAACCTTACGCTCGCTGCCGGTAAGGTTTCCGGCCACGCCAAGCTCGTGCCTCACGCCGCCGTGAGCTCGCACGTGCTGTGTGAAGCTCAGGCGGCAGATAAGCGCGTGCTCGCATGCCTGGAAATGCGCGGCGTCGAGGCGCTCAGCGGAGAGAACGTAGCCGGCGAGCCGCGCGACGAGCTGCTGATCGAGAACGCGCCCGCCATCGTGCTGACTCACCTTACCGATCGCCCTGGACCGCTGTTCTTCATCGCAGCGCTGGCGCGTTCCATCCAAATGGTAAGGCTCGGCCGCGCCGTACTCGACATGTCTTTAGAACACGCGCGCACACGCATTCAGTTCGGCCAGCCGATCGCTCGTTTTCAGGCGGTGCAACATCAGCTCGCCACGCTCGCCTGTCAGGTCGCCGCCGCAGATTGCGCGGTGCAATCAGCATCGCTCGCCGTCGACGCATGCGCTTTTGGTCCGCTCGATACTCAGACCAAGCTCCAAATCTCTGTGGCCAAACTAGAGGCAGGCAAGCTCGCGGAGCTCGGCGTTGCCGTAGGTCACGCCATTCATGGGGCCATGGGCTTTACGCTTGAGCATCGGCTGCATCGCTTCACCCGCAGGCTGATGAGCTATCGTGGCGAGCTCGGCCACGAGCGCGTGCACGCACGTTTGCTTGGCGAGCACGTGATCGCACGCGGCGCGCACATGCTGTGGAATGACTTGGTAAGAAGCGGTGTTTAGCCGCAGGAAAGAAGCCTCATGGACCTCAAAGCGAAGCTATCGGCAGATCTCAAAGATGCGATGCGGGCAAAAGACACAGTGCGTCTCGATACCATTCGCTCGGTCCGTGCGGCCGTCACGCAGCGCGAAGTCGACACACAAACAGAGCTCGATGACGCTGCAATTGCGGACATCGTGCGGACCTTGCGCAAGCAACGCGTAGAAGCGTTCGAGCAGTATCAGGCCGGTGGACGCGCCGATTTGGCCGAGCGTGAGCAGCAAGAAAAGGCCCTGCTCGAAGCGTATTTGCCTACGGCACCAGATGCCGCGGCCGTCGATGCGGCCGTGCGAGCGGTCATCGCCGAGCTCGGTGCGTCCTCGATCAAGGACATGAGCAAGGTCATGCAGGCGGCCAAGGCACGCCTGGCCGGTGTGGATGGACAGGTACTTAGCGCGGTGGTTAAGGGGCTTTTGAGCGGTTCCTGACTGTTACGGGGAGCCCCGCTTTCGTGCAAGAGGAGGATGCTTGCGCCTCAGGATCGTCAATTTTGAAAAAAATGCGGGTTCAGACTGGCCTTTGATGGCGGTATGCCTTAAGGAAAATGGCACTCGAGGATGATTTTGCTTGCCCAGGGGGGGCCTACCTCCCGCATCCTCACGCGTCATCAGGGCCCGGCGAGCCCGAGTCACGGACCCTGAAGGGGACTTTACCAAGCGAGCTTCAACCCGTTCACCCGGACAAGACCGGGTACTGTCCAGCACCGAACCTGCCACTGAGCATGGACGCTGCGCGACGCGGGAACGAGCTGGCTGCTGACCAAACTGACAGAGGGCCCTGAAAACGGCCCTAGAAAACGGCCCTTCGGAAGGGCCTGTAGTTGCTTAGCGAAAGTTACCTGCGCCCCGGCGCGGAGGAGCACAAGACCCATGGAAATGCGCGCGCGAAAGGCGAAGACCAGCGGAAAGCCGGTTTCGCGTCCTCAGTTGGCTAGCGAGAAAGCGGCCCCTCAGAAGGTGGCGAAGCCGGCGGCAACGGCCAAGGCTTCCGTAAGCCCCGAGAAGAAGCTTGCCCCCGCGAGTGGCGTGACGGCTGTCGTCGTCAAGCCTGCTAAAGCGAATGGTAAGGCCGTCGCCGCGAAGGCAGACACCGCGAAGGTAGACGCCGCCAAGCCCGCTGCCGCCGTTGCTGCGGCGCCTCAAGCGGCCACCGACGAAGAGAGCACGGAGGCCCGCGAGCCTGCGGAAGAGCCCAGTTCGGACGATCTCGAAGAGGTGGAGCGCGAAACCGTCAAGGCGGTTGCCGATGTTGAGCGCAACGATCGCTCGATGCTGGGCCGCTACTTCCGCGAGATGGCCAATCACCGCGTGCTCGCCCCGGACGAGGAGCTCGAAGCAGCCCGTAAGATCCATGAGCTCGAGGTCGGTTTCTGGCGTGCCTTGTTCTCGCATCCGCCCGCGGTTGAGGCCGTAGTGCGTGTGCTCGAAACGCACCTGCAAGAGCTGCCCGTCGAAGTTGGCAATCTGCGCAAGCTTGCGCGCACTGCCAAGAAGTCGATGAGTAAGAAAGAGCAACAGCAGTGGGACGAGGCGGCGCACGCCTTGTCGATCAAGCTGCGCGAGCTCGATGCGGATCGCATCTTTGTGGCGGAGTCGCAGAAGGCCGTGGAGCGCCTCGCGGGCACGCACACCTCCGAGCGCGACATGGTCGTGGACGAGTTCCTGGTCACCGCCATCTTCAGGAAGTACCTGGCCGATGTACGCGCTGCGCAGCGCGCGCAGCAGCACGCCAAGAACCGCTTCGTGACGGCTAACCTCCGTCTCGTGGTGTCGATTGCACGTCGCTACAACCACGGCCGCATGCCGCTCATCGACCTGATCCAAGAGGGCAACTTTGGTCTGCTCAAGGGCGTGGAGCGCTTCGACCACACGCGTGGTTATCGCTTCAGCACGTACGCTTCGTGGTGGATTCGTCATGCGATCAACCGCGCGCTCGCCGACAAGGCGCGCGTGGTGCGCGTGCCCGTGCACATGCTCGACACCTATCAGCGCGTCGCTCGCGTGGCGCGCGCCATCGAGGCGCAGACCGGTCGCGAAGCCACCCCCGAAGAGATCGAAAAGGAAACCGGCGTCAGTGCAGACAAGCTCAAGCAGCTTCAGCAGAGCACGCCTGTCGCGCCGTTTTCGCTCGATCGCAACGTGGGCGACGAAGATGGCCGCCGCTTCATCGACTTCATTCCGGCCGAAGACACGCCTTCACCGCACGAAGATCTCGAGACCAAAACCTGGAGTGAGCAGCTGCAGGAGCTGATGAAGACGCTCACGCCCATGGAGGCACGCATCGTGCGTTGGCGCTTTGGCCTCGACAACGAGGACGAGCTTACGCTCAAGGAAATCGGCGATAAGTACAACCTTTCGCGCGAGCGAATTCGTCAGCTGCAAGAGCAGGCGCTCGGTAAGATGCGCCGGCACGTTCAGATCTGACCACGCGTGAAGGTCGATCTCGCTGCCGTTCTTGCGCATACCTTTGGTCTTCGTGCCTTTCGGCCGGGACAGCGCGAGGCGGCTGAAGCGAGCCTAGCAGGACGCGACGCGCTGGTGGTCTTGGCCACCGGTGGCGGCAAGTCCTTGTGCTACCAGGCTCCCGCCGTCGCCTTGTTCGCAGACGGTAAGGGTCCGACGCTGGTCATCAGTCCGCTGTTGGCATTGATGGATGATCAGGTCGGCGCGCTCGTGGCGCGCGGTATACGCGCCGCGGCGCTGCATTCCGGCATCCCGTGGGCGCAACAGAAAAAAACGCTCGATACGCTGGGCGAGCACGCGCTCGTGTACATGAGCCCTGAGCGTTTGCTGTCTGCTCGCACGCGCCCGCGCATCATCAGTCAGCGCTTTGCGCGCGCCGTCGTCGACGAAGCCCATTGCATCAGTGAATGGGGACATGACTTTCGTCCGGACTACGCAGCACTTGGCATGCTCAAACAGGAGCTTCTACTGCCGGTGATGGCATTGACCGCGACTGCCACGCCACGCGTGCGCGCCGAGATCGAAAAGCAACTGGGTCTTACGGATCCGGTGCGTGTGGTGGGTTCATTCGAGCGCGCCAACTTGTCGTTCCGTGTGCATCTGGAGACACCGCAAAAGACCCGTACAAAATGGGCCGTGGAGCAGCTTACGGCGGCGGGTTTTGCTGCCAAGAAGCCGAGCGGTCGCGCCATCCTGTACGCGGCGACGCGCGGTCGTGCGCAGACCGTGCAACGTGCGCTGCGCAAGGCCGGCATTCGTGCGGGGTACTATCACGCGGGTCGTAAAGACAGCGCCAAGCAACGCGCGCAAAACTACTTTGCGGATGGCACCACGCCGGTCTTGGTCGCAACCAGCGCGTTCGGTATGGGCATCGATCAGCCGGACGTGCGCTTGGTGCTGCATGTGGAAGCGCCCGGCACATTCGAAGCTTATGTGCAGCAAGCAGGGCGCGCGGGACGCGATGGCGAGCCCGCCCAATGCTGGCTCGCGTTTTCGTTTGCAGACGAGCGCATTCACGAGCGACTGCGCGGCGCTAATCCTACGCCGGGCTCGGTAGAAGGTTTTCGGGCACTGCAGGCTTACGTGCTCAGCACGCATTGTCGGGCGCAACAGGTTGTACAGCATTTCGGCGGTGATGCGCCGCACGCGTGCGGTCAATGTGACGTGTGTACGAACCTCGATGCCGTGACCGCCAGCCAGGAAGCGCTGAAAAAAGTGGGCCGCGAACGCGCAGCAGAGCGCACGAAAAAACGCGTGCTCGAAAGTGGCATCGAGCTTACGCCCGAAGAGCTCGACGTGGTGACACAGTGCGTGGCTGCCTTTCGCAAACCGCTCGGTCGTCGCTTCATCGTCAAAGCGTTGCGCGGCAGTCTTGCGCGCGATGTAAAGCGTAAGGGTCTGTTGAAAAACCCGGCATTTGGTGCGCTACGCACTGCACCGGAGGATGCGATCTTTCGTCGTATCGATCGACTTTTGGCCGAAGGTAAGCTCGCGCCGAAGGGCAAGAAGTATCCAACTTTGTGGATTGCCAACAAGCCCGTGCGCACCAAAGAAGCCGCCGGCACGCCCCGCGTACGGTCCAATGGTAAGGTCGCAGCCAACGCGCTCGAGCGAGCGCTCAAACAACTGCGACGTGACGAAGCCAAGCGAAGGCGCATCAAGGCCTACCAAGTCTTCAAGAACGTGGACCTATCGCGGCTCACCGACAAGCCACCGCGTTCGGAAGCCGAGCTACGCGAGATTCTCGGCCCGACGCGCGCTGAAAAATACGGCAGCGCGATCCTCGAGCTTACTCGTAGCGCTGAATGACGTGAAAGCCGAAGGGTGAGGCGACTGCGTCGCTGACCGCACCAACTTCGAGGGCAAATGCAGCCTTTTCGAACGATGGCACCATCTGACCGTGACCGAAGCGACCGAGATCGCCGCCCGTTTCTTTGGAACCGGGCTCATCCGTGTATTGGGCGGCAAGCTTGCCCCAATCTTCGCCGGACTTGGCGCGACGCGCGATCTGCTCGGCCAAGGAACGCGCTTCGGCTTCGCTGCGCGTGGCGCCTGCGATCGCCTGGGGTGCACCTTTGTAACTGATCAGAATATGGCGCGCGCCGACTGAGGTGGGGCCCATGTCGGGATCCGGGCGTCGCTCGATCACGGTGTACCCACCGAGCGCTTCGATGGGATCGCTGATGGCGCCGGCTTTAATGGTAAGGGCTGCGTTCACAACCACGGGGCCAAGCACGCCAGGCGCATCGGTCTTCACGCGAAAGAGGCCGAAGTCTTCTGATGCGCCCGCGTAATCGCTGTAGTTGCGTACGAGCTCGGCAAAGCGATCTCCGCTGCGGGCCATGCGCGCGATCATGCTGGCGCGTTCGAACGCCTGTTCTTTGGTGCGCTTTTCACGTTCGTCGGCCAGGGGTGCGCCGGCAAATCCTACGACAAGCACGCGCACTTCGATGCTGCTCGGACGCGAAGCGACCTGCTTGCCCGCGCTGGATGGAACATTGCTGCGTTGGTGCGGCGTCTTGGGAGGCGCTGCGTGCAGGCACGCCGAGAGCGCAAGCATGAGCAAAGCGAACCACAAATTCAGACGATGCATATCAACCACTCACCACGCGAAAGACCATGCCAGCGCGCACGAGGCGCGCGATCAATACATCTCCGAACGCGACCGCGGGAGTCAGCACACCCGCGCGCGACGGCAGCTTGTCGCGGTCTTGCGCGAGACACAGCGCCGACTCCGACAACATCTTTGCGGTCTCGTCGTAGCCGGGGTCCCCGCCGCTCACTTCCGTCACGAGCTCGTCGCCGGCATGTTCCGCAGTGAAGCGAATGCGAAACCAACTGCGTGCGCGCTCTTCTTCGCTGGGACCTTCTCCAGGAGTCAGCAGCGCGCCGAGCCAGCCACGCGTAAGGTCGAGCTGCGCCAGCATGTAGAGCAAAGCAGCGCCTGCACCTAGGCCGAGCACGCTGAAGAAGCTTGAGAGCACGAGCGAATGCGAGTACGAAAAGTCAGGCCCGTACATTGGTAAGACCGCAGCACTGCGCAGCGCCACCTCGGGATCGATCGTAGGAAAGGGCACGAGCCAACCGACGTCAGACACGCGCTCAAGCCTGGGCTGTTTGCGCGCGACTCTGCGTCCGTTCTTGGCTGCGATCGGTTTGGATTGGTTCTTCATCGTGGCGCGCGCATCGCGCATGGCTTCGAGCACGGAATGCCAGGTGCCACCCGAGGCGCGGCCGCGAAATGAAAACTGTCCGCTCAATGCAACGGGGCCACTCGGCGCAAGCTCGCGCATCGTGAAGTAGACGCCGAGGTCCGTCGGAATGCTGTCGACGCCGCAACAAGAGACCAGGATAGCTCCCGTGCTCAGCGCGCGCGCGCCGTGACGAGCGAGCATGTTGTCGACGAATGCAGGCTCGCCCGTCGAGTCGACGTAATCGGTGCCGTGTTCCGCACACGCAGCAAACACCGGCTCCCCAAAGCGAGCAAACGGACCGACCGTAGTGATCAACACGCGCGTGGACTTCACCATCGAGGCAAGAGCGCTCGCATCCTCCGAGGCAGCTTCGATGATCGGAATCTGGGCACAGGAAGGTTGAATCTTGGCCAAGCGGTCGCGCACGCGCACAAGCTTTTCGCGATTGCGTCCGGCCAAGGCCCAGGGCGTGCGATCCGAGGTCACGTGGCGCGCGAAATACTCGGCGACGAGACCGCCCGTGAAGCCGGTCGCACCGTAAATCACGACATCGTAGGGACGTGAACGCATGGCGCGACTTTGGCAGAAGCACGCACCCACGGCCACTCGCGCAAAAGCCGCAAAACTCGATCCGGCTGGAGCGGGGGCGCTCCCCGCACCTTATGGCGCGGTGCTGACCTGAAAGTCGCTGACTCTCGACATGCGAATCAGCTGGAAGCTCTCGCGAAGGGTATGGATCTCGTAGTCGAGCACGATGTCCTGGTACTCCGTGGGACGCATGCCCAGGGCATTGGCCAGGCTGTGCAGGTAGTCGTCTTCCGCCAAATCCATCTCGCCATCAGCCAGGCACAGCTGCGCCACGAGCTCGAGCAAACGACGCTTGTTCATGGGTGGGTCGGCCACAAAATCCTGAGCGCTCGCGCTGATGTCGAAGGCGCGCGGATCGAACAACATGATGCGCGCTTCCACTTCGGGTTCGAGCGTGGGGCGGACCGTCAGGTCGCACAACATGCGACGCACTGCCTGTTGCTCGGAAGCCAAAAATTGCCCATCCGCGTAGACCGCACCCAAGAGCAGATCCGTGATCACGCCGATCCTATCGCGAACTTTCACAGAGCCTCCTTTACCAAGAAATCAGCGCCGAAACTGCGGGTTGACTCTAATAGGCGTTCTGCCGCGTGCCCGAGCCGAAAACTGTGCGCAAGATGATCCTCAGGTCGAAGATCAAACCCCAGTTCTGGATGTAGTGCAGGTCGTGGTGCACGCGCTGTTCCATCTTTTCCAGGGTATCGGTCTCGCCTCGCCAGCCGTTGACCTGCGCCCAGCCGGTGATGCCAGGCTTTACTTTGTGACGCAGCATGTAGCCGTGAATCATGCGGCGATACATTTCGTTGTGGGACACCGCATGCGGGCGGGGGCCAACAATCGACATATCACCGCGCAACACGTTGATGAACTGCGGCAGCTCATCGAGTGATGTACGCCGCAAGAACGCGCCAAACGCGGTGACACGCACGTCGTTTTTCGTAGCCTGCTGCACACTCGGACCGTCTTCGCAGACCGTCATGGTGCGGAACTTGAGCACGCGAATCTCTTCGCCGTGGAGTCCATAACGACGCTGTCTAAAGAACACGGGGCCCGCAGAGGTGAGCTTGACGCCCAGCGCGATCAGCGCCATCGGCAACGCGATAATCAGCATGATCGCACTGCCGACCACGATGTCTTCAAAGCGTTTGAGCCAGCCATTGACGCCATAGAACGGGCTCTCGAACACACTGACGACCGGCAGGCCTTGAACGTTCGACCACTGCGCATGCACGAGATCGAACACTAAGAAATCCGCCACGACGTACACCGACGCGGTCGTATCGGCGAGCTTGCGCACCATCTCGCTGATGCGTGACTCGGCGCGCAAAGGCAGCGTGATGTAGACGATGTCGACCAAGCCCTTGTGGGCGAGCTCGAGCAATTTATCGAGGTGGCCAAGCGGTGGCCCCAGACGCTCAGGCATCGCATGCAAACGCTCAGGATCGCGGTCATCGAAGTAGCCTTCGACCGTGAAGCCGCTCGCCGGATCGTCCATCACGCGTTGAGCGATCAGCGCGCCCATTTTGGTAGCACCGACCACATGCACCGTGCGCGTATTGACGCCGCGCTTGTACAGCTCGCCCGAGATGCGGCGCGAGGCGTAACGGACGACGGTGATGAACAGCGGCGCGAGGCCGAACCACAAGAGCGTGACGACGCGCGAGTATTCCTCAGACGTCTTGGTCGCGAAGGCGAGCAACAACAGCACAGGCGGCGTAAAGCCCCAACTCAACCAGAAGCGACCGAGCTCTACCTTGCGTGGCGCCGAGCGCAGGCTGTCGCGGTAGAGGCCGTTTGCATCGGCCACCACGTTGAACACACCGACAGCCAACACGGTCGCGACCAGGATGTGCGAGGTGGCGAACTTCTCCTCGCGCACGAACGCGGCAAGCCAATGCGCGAAGGTAATGACGAACGAATCGACGATGCGAGCGATCCACACCGCACCTCGGCGATCGCCCGAAGCGATGGCACCCTTACTGACCATCCGCGACTCCCGTAGATCTCAACGCGACTCTCCCAACTGCTACGCAACGATCCCAAGCATCAACCATGCAACGCGAGTTACGGCCGCGGCGACCGTGGTCTCCCCGAAAGCGAGGCAACCACGGCCTTGGACCCTGCTGGCGAGCTGCAGGAATTCCCGGAAACTTACCGAGCCACACTAACACGAAATGGAGAAATCCGAAGTGGCCGCACCCACATGTCGGGCGTTTTCGATGAAACGAGTGTCCCACTCGGTTTGATTCCTGGCTCGCTTTTTGGCATGTCTGGGACCATGGCAAACGAGAGCAACCCATTCAGTGACATCAAGGTCGACCGCGCCAACCTCTATCGCGAGGAGTCTTTCACGGACCTCAAGGTGGCGACCATCCGTCGCCTGTCGCCGGTCAAAGAAGACGGCTCCGCAGATGCATCGCGGCCCTTCCTTTTTACGGGCGAAACCACGCTGATGAGCGACCGCGGTCCGTTGCCGATCCAGTGCCCGATCGAAGCCAAAGATCTCAACGAGGCCATGGACAAGTTTCCTGAGGCCGTGCAGGGCGCCGTGGAAAAGCTGATCGAGCAGGCGCGCGAGATGCAGCGTCAATCGATGTCGCGCATCGTCGTCCCCGGTCAGGGCGGCGGCGGTTTGCCCGGCGGCGGTGGCTTTCCAGGCGGCGGCGCACCCGGAGGCGGCAAGATCGTTTTCTAGGCGGCTACCTGCCGAACTTGTCGTTGCGCTCGGATTCGGGGCTCAGCTCGTGCTCACCGCGTGCCCATAGGCCTTCGCGGAACTTGTCGCGACCGGCGAGCGGAAACGGCATCAAGCCGGCTTCAAGCAATGCGATGCCCCGTGAGACCATGCCGTAGCTCGAGCCAGGATTCCAAAACAGGAAACCGTCCGCGCTCCCAAGGCGAGCGCCGGTGATCTCTTGCTTGATGAAGTCCTCATTCCACTTGTCTTTGAGGCCATTTTCGAACGCCTGCATGAAGGGACGAATGATAGGTCCGGGGCCCACGCGCTGCCGCAGGATGTACGAAGGCGCCTTTACGAGCACGTGACCGCGATCGGGAACGTCCGTGCGCCAACCGGGCATCGCGTTCACGTAAAGCATGGGCGAAAAGCCCTCGACGTGAACCGTCCAATCCGTGAGCGATTGGCCGAGGCCAGTGGGATCACCCTTACGGATCGCTGACAAGCCGAAGACATCGACGCTAAGCGGAATGGGGATTTCCGCGTCGATTCGCCGCAGCATGTCGAGAATTACAAAGCGTCGCAGCGTCTCAGTGGCACCGGGATATTGCGCGTAAGTCGTACCCGCATCCACGGGAAAGCGGATGTAATCGAGCTGCACTTCGTCAAAGCCCATGTCCGCGGCTTCCTTGGCCATGGCCACGAACAAGTCGTGATTGCGCTTATCGTAAGGGTTGAGCCATGTGTCGCCCGTACCCCATGACACCCACGGCTTGTTCTTACCTTTGTACTGTTCGCGTCCATCCAAGATCGCGCGGTCCGGTTCGCGCTTGGGCAGACGCGGATCGTTGAAGCACACGATGCGCGCGATCGTGTAGATGCCTGCTTTCTTGAGCACTTGCACTTCGGACTTGAAGTCGATGGGCTCGCTCACGACCTGAGGTTTGTAAGCCTCGATCTTCGTCTCGTAGCTAATGCGTCCCTGGTCATCCTTCAGATCGATCACCGCCGCATTGAGCCGCGCCCTATGCAACAGGCGCGCGACACCGCTTGCTTTGAAGCGTTCGATATGCGGATAGGTAATGTAGAGGCCGCGTGCGCTCTGACCTTCCCTTTCCATGCGATCGACGAATGTGCCGTCGGTCGATTTTTTGATGGGAGCCGAACCCGGGCCGCGCGCGACGAGACCTTCACCCAACGATACAGATGGTAACAAACAGATTGTTAGAGCCGTGGTCACTAAACACGACACCACCGCGCGCAAACGAGCACGAGCGTACATAAACATCCTCCAGGCCACTCAACGGCAACAGTTCTACATTTTGAACTGCCGCGACGACTTACATCGAGTTTTCTGCGTCGATTGTGCGGCAAGCGCGTGTCAGCGGGGATCAAAAACTTACGTCACCCACTCTGAACGCCGTGAAAAACTCGGTCTGCCTCGCGGAGCTTAGTCTTCCCTACCAATTACTACCTTCTCAGTTTCACTCCGTGAGCAACGTACTGCAGCGTTCCTCGCACTCCATCCCGAACGACCGCATCGCAGGCGGCTTGCCTAGCTCGGCCGCGAGACCGTCAGGTGCATGGCTGTCGAAACGTCCTAGAGGCCACCCGTAATCTTGGCGACGTAACCGCGCGTCTCAGCCGGCATTTGGATCGGGCCCGAGCTGGGGATGCGCGATGGTCCCGCGTTGTACGCGGCAAGCGCCCGTCGCACGTCGCCGCGATAGGCCTTGAGCAAGCGCTTCAAGTAGAGCGCGCCGCCGTCTGCACTTTGTTCCGAGTCGAAGGGGTCGATCACGCCGAGCTCTTCGGCCGTGTCTGGCATGAGCTGCATCATGCCCATGGCCCCGGTGCCGCTGATGCGCGTCGTGACGAAGTCGGACTCGGCGCGGGCGACCTCCAACAGGAGTCGCGGGGAGACACCGTGCTTGCGCGCTGCCGCGCGTAGGGCTGCCTCGGGCTCGAGCCCGGCGGGCTGCCAGATCGCCCGGAGGCGATGTTCGACAAGGAGCGACAGCGCGCCGGCACGCTCCTCCAAGCGCTCGACGCTCCACCAGCGCACGTCACCGCCCAGCGTGCGCACCGCGCCATTGATCGCGAGAATTACCCCACAAACCAGGCAGATGAGCGGGACAGCGGGGCGTTTTAAGCCCGCCTTGAGACGACGAAACCTGCGGCGAACGGAGCGACGGCGGGCCACGGATCGCAGTCTAGCCAGCCCGCCTAACGAACCCAACCTTTCGGCGACGGCCTTTTTTTGGCCTTGTCGGCTTGAAAAACCCGGCGAGCCGGGCCACAAGTGCCGCCCTTGGAAAGGACTCCCATGGCTGGCGATCCAGTTCAGTGCAAACCCGTCGAAGTCGAAGTTGGTGAGCGCGGCGTCGAGCGTGCAATCAAGCAGCTCAAGCGCATGATGGCTTCGGAAGGGATCATGCGAGAGCTGAAGAAGCGTCGCAGTTACATGAAACCCTCGGTCAAGCGTCGTAAGAAGCAGGCTGAGGCTGAGCGCAATCGCCGTAAGCGCGCGCGTAAGGCTCTCGAGCCCCGCAACGCCTAAGGCATCGGGTTCTGGTGCTCACGCGCCCGTTCCCTGTGCTTTCGGAGCTTACGGTTGATTTCGGTCACACGGCTCGCGCATCGCGCGGGCTTTTCGTGTTTAATGGCGCTCCGCCAAATGAATGCCCGTCGCCCATGAACGATCGCCCGCGCAAAGACCGATTGATCCAAACTCGCGTGCCCCAGGATCTGGAAAGCACGCTCAAGGACGAAGCGCGCAAGCGCAGGCTGTCGGTCTCGCATCTGATCCGCAACGTGCTCGAAGATACCTTCAATCTCGTGGATAACGTGGTGCTGGAGGTTGATCGCGTGGTCTCCGACTCGGTCGAAATGGCCAAGACGCTGCAGCGCGATGCCCAGCGTTTGGCGGCGACTGCACGCGGCGAGACCGCCCATCGTGAGACGCCTCCGGCGCCGGTGACGCAGCCGGAGGAAGTCGTCAATGCGCCTGAGCCCGCGCCCGAAGCGCCTAAGGAAGCGCGCTTTGATTCGGAAGCGCTTGACCGTTTGGCGAGCGGCCCGCTTGCGCATGTCTACGCTTGGCAGGAGCTCACGCTCAATCGGCCAGCCCAATGCGCGCGTTGCCAGGTCACGTTGGCGCGAGGCGAACGGGGGCATCTGGGCTTGACCGAAGTCCGCGATATGCCGAAGGTTTGGCTGTGTCAGAGCTGCCTGGATGCGTTCGACGAAGACCAGGACGACGCGGACGAGTCCGACTAGCTTTCGCGATAAGTGTTGTGACGCGTCATGCCTTGTATTACATAACGTGTAATACAAGCGGAGGTCGCGAATGCCCAGCACTGCACGTAGCCAAGATCGGAACTATCGAGCCCAGCGGCCGAATCAGCGTGCGAACCAGTCCGAAGCATCGGGCGCCATCGACCCACGGGAGCAGCTGAAGGCTTGGCTCAAAGTGATCGATGCCGTGCTAGTCGCGGTGGAGCGCACGGCTTGGCAGGTGCGCGAAATTGGCGCACGAACGCGCGAGGCGGTGCAGGGCGCGCAGGGCAACTTCGGGCGCATGGTCGCCGGTGGGCGCGCGTTTGCCTATGAGCTTTCGAATTGGCCCGAGCGCTTGAAGCGGCTGACGATCACGGGCTTGGCGCTGACACGGATCGCGGCGAGCTATCGCTTGCACACCACCAAGGCTGCGTTTCTTTCGAAAGCACGCGCTGAGCGCGCGCTCGAGGCGTTGCATGCAGCCAATGCGCAGCGCTTCTACGACCTGAGTGTTCGTCAGGGCGGCGCGTTCTTGAAGGTGGGCCAGATGCTGTCGGCACGGCCTGATCTGTTGCCAGCCCCTTGGATTGTGGAGCTTTCGCGCCTGCAAGATCAGGCACCGCAAGTGGCTTTCGCAGATATCAAGCACGTGCTCGAACGCGAGCTGAACGGGCCGCTCGAGCAGACGTTCTTGCGATTTGACGAGGTACCGGTCGCGGCCGCCAGCATCGGACAAGTGCACCGCGCGCAACTGCACGATGGGCGCGAAGTCGCAGTGAAAGTGCAGCGCCCGCAAATCGCTGAGTTAGTCGCGCTCGATATGGAATTGCTCGAGCTGTTCGTGCGCAGCCTGGCGGAAGGTCTGCCGCCACTTGATTTCGATACGATCGTGCGTGAAGTGCGCGAGATGATCGCAGCCGAGCTCGACTACGCGCGCGAAGCGGATTCGACGGCACGCGTGGCGGCATTCTTTGCAAATGACCTCGCCATCCATGCGCCTGAGATCGTAAGGGAGCATTGCGGCAAGCGCGTAATCGTAACCGCGTTCATGCCGGGCGAGAAGATAACGAACGTGCTCGATCGCTTGCGCGACGCGCGTGATGCTGGCGACACCGCTGCACAAGGTAAGATCACGACCTTACTCGGCAACGTGATGGAAGCTTATGCCCGCATGGTGCTTGAGCTTGGTTTCTTTCAAGCGGATCCGCACCCTGGCAACTTACTTGCGACTGAAGATGGCAATCTGGTCGTGCTCGACTTTGGCTGCTCGCGTGAGATCACGATCCAAAAGCGGCGCGCGTTGCTGGCATTGGTGCGTGCTTTTGTGGGCCAAGACTGCGCAGCCATGGCGCTCGCGATGCGCGACCTCGATTTCGAGACCGATAGCGGTTCACTCGCAGGTCTAGAGCAATATGCGCAGTTGGTGCTCGATGAGCTCGTCAAGGCCAAGGCCAAAGGCGGTGGTTGGCCGACCCAGGCCGATGTGCTGGCGCAAATGACGCTGATGGCGCGGGCGATCGAAGATGATCCTATTTCGCGCTTGCCCGCTGAGTTCGTGATGCTGGGCCGGGTGATCGGAACACTCTCAGGTCTGTTCTTGCACTATCGGCCGGATATGGCCGCGGCGACACGCATCGTGCCGGTGGTGATGCAAGTGATGATGCGACCATGACGGCGGCAAACCGTAAGGTCTAAGCCGCGAGCTTGGCCGACAGCGCTTCTTCTGCGAGCCAACTAAAGCCGCGTTTGCGTGCCGCCTCCCCTTCCTCGCGAGAATACAAGAGGCCGATAAGCTCCGGCGGTAGGCCTGCGATACGTTGCACGAGGCCGCCAAAGATCTGGCCGTACAGCGGATGATTGTAGGTATCGCGCAAAAACAGACTAAAGCGCGCCAACGGACTGCGTTCGATACCCGGCATGTTTTGCAAGAGCTGGATGCGCTTGAAGGCTTCCATTAAGCGGCGACCGCTCGGATCGACGGTCTTCATCGGTTTGAAGAACATCTCCATGAAAAACGGCCCACCGGTGCGGATCAAGTTCAGGAATGACCAGCCTGCGAGTGCATAGTGCGACAGCGGTTTGCGCGGCGCGTTCTTCTTGGTCTGCCAGTAGTCGTCGCCCGTGTAGTACTCGACCATGTGATAGTCGACTGCGATGTGGCGTGATTCGTCGCGGTTGATGAGCTCCATCGCTTGATGCGACATCTCATCATCTACGTAGTCATCGATAGACCGTAAGAGCGCGACGTCAAGCATCAACTCGCCGCCCGTAATGTATGCGTTCGCAACTTCGTCTGAGAGGTACTTGATGGCGCGCAGAAAGTGCGGCTTGAAGTCGTCGATCTGGGGACTGACTCGGTAGAGCTTGTACTTGTGCACGTCGTAGTGCGCGGCGAGTCGTTCGGCGACGATGGCGTGGCGCTCTTCATCGGCCACGAACGTGCTGTAGATTTTCTTGAGCCGTGCGTCGCCCACGCGACCGCGTTGCTCTTCGAACAGCGCTTTTGCAAACCGTTCGATCGCCGCCATGTTCACGAAGTATTGAACGATGCCCTCCTCTTCGCTGCGCGACATCTCGCGTGGCGGAACACTCCAGTCCAGGTCTTCAGGCGTCCATTGATCGCGCTTACACTTCTCGAGCATTCGATCGACGTCCACCCTGAACCTCCTGGGCCGCGCTGCATGCGGCCGCTACTTTTAGAGCTTCGCATGAACTAACCGACAAGTGAATACAGTTTCACAAACTGGTGAGTTGAGCCACGAGCCGGGCATGTAACTACTTGATTCAACGCTGTAAACCCGGCTATTTCGGGGCGGCAAGTGTCGGTTTCTTGCGCTGCCGGGTCTTGACCCCGACCATTTCGACCGGAGGCACTCGATGGTTGAAATCAGAGCAGCGATCAAAGCGGAGCGAAGAACCCGGCGCTCGGAAGACACGCGCACGGCGCTCGGTTACCAGCTCGATCGCGTACGGCACGAAGCATCGCTCGAGGCTCTCGTGTTGGCAGATGAGGCGGGCTTACCATTGGCGGCCTCGGGTGACTTACAAGTCTGCTCGGAGCTTGCGGCGCTTGCTCCGATTGCGGCGCGACAACAGCACGTGCCACGCGGGTCGCGCTTTGACAGCGGCTTTGTGCACGTGCGTGCCGTGAGCTTTGACGGCGTACCGCTGTTCCTCGCCTCATGCAGCGATTCGATTGCGGACGTGTGGTCTGCGCGGATCGAGTCCTGGTTGGCGGAGGCACAGCACGGTGTCACGCGCATTCTTGCCGCATAAGCACGCGTAAGCCTCCTTCGCGGGCTCACGCCCTCGCGCAGCTTAGGAGCAGGTCGAGCGCGCGTTTGCCATCGAGACTCTCGAGCTCGAGCTCCAGCGCGGAGATGCCGGCTGGGAGCATGGTGGCTCGCATCCCCCAACTGCCGAACTGGCGTTGTTCGACTTCGGTCCGATCGAGCACCCGCACACGGGTGTGCCGCTCGTCGCGCTTGATGCGTTCGAAGGTAGCCGTCAGATTCTCAGGGGGACCTTCCAACACCTGAATGAAATGCGAGGGCGTATACACGAGGAGACCGGTAAGGTCGGCGCGGCGATTGAGCTCCGAGGCCTTGTCGGCGATGGCCTCCACGTCCGCGAATCTTATTTGGCGCACAACTTTGCTGATGTAAATCATCCTGAGCAACGGCATCGCCCAATTCTGAGGCAAGCAGCGCGTGTATGACAAGCGTAAGATCCTGGTCACAAGGCGTTGGTAGACAGGCGTAACTAAACAGAGCCGCAAGCCGGCTTTCGTCCAAATGTTCGTGACGCGCGCAACGCTGCTTGTTCTGCCTCGCGTGCGCGGGAGCCGCAGTCGGTCGCCCCGGTGACGCCCACGCGCACAAAGTGCACATCGACTGCGCACGCAGGGGAGAGCGCTTAAAAGCAAAAGCGGCGAGTCACGAAGACCCACCGCCAACTTCCCAATGGGTGCGCGCGAACCTTACTGAATGATGACGTCCTTGCATTCGACGTTGATGGACACCGTATGCTGGATGGCGATGTTCTGGACTTCGGCGCATGCCTGGCCGCGCAGCTCGATGGTGCGGTCGCCTGACAGCTCCCAGCCGTCACCGTTGGCGCGGTCGATGCCGTCGATCGTCACACGAACCTTGTTGACGTCTGGGGGCGCTTGGTCGAGTTGGAAGGTGCAGCTGGTGACCTGCCCCGCGATCGCATCAATAGCAGCTAGCAACGAGTTCTCGTCCGTAACTTCACGGTGCGTGGTTTCGCCAGTACCGCCGCGCTTGGCCATCTCGTTAAGCGTAGTTGCAAGGTTTGCTGTCTTGCTGGTGTCATAGCCGATCACGTATGTCTTGATTCCGTCCTTCGTGAGCGAATCAATCTCGGCGTAGGACTCGTTCTTAGCCTTGGTCTCGTCGGCGACCGAACCAAGCTCCGCGCCTGCTAAGGTGCAGGTGGGCGCGCCATCGGTAACAAGCAGGACGTACTTGGGAGTGGGCATCTTATCTGGGCCGACGATTCCCGAGCCCAACGCCGTGTGCGCTGCTTTGAGGGTGCCAGGGATAGGTGTACGTGAACCGTCCGGAGCGTTCTCATTGAGCCGAGCGGCTATCGCCGCGGCGTTGCCGAGAGCGGGCATCACACTTATGGCACCAGCCTGACACCGAGTCGGCGGGCCAAAAGGAAGGCCGAAAACAAGGGGAGGCGGAATGTCGGCGCTAGGAAAAATCATGAGCCCGAAACGGACGCGGGTTTCGAGGGCTGCGGTCGTGGTCTTTAGGGCGGCCACGCTCGGAACCCAACGGTTGTAGGCCATGTCCAGAGGGGGCTTCGGGTTTGGGCAACCGTAATCCGTATACGACGGGTCATTGACCAGTGCGGCGCAACCCGGCCAGACCATGCTGTTACTCTTATCGAGCACGATCAGGATATCTGGAATGACCTTATCGGCGCGCACGGTGACCTTCTCGCAGATCTCTGGACCGCTACTGCCGCCTGCGGTCGTCGCCGCCGTGGACGCGCCGTTACTTCCACCCGAAGCCGCGCCGTTCGCTGCTCCCGTAGCCCCACTGCTCGCGCCGCCGCTGGCCCCGCCCGCATCTTGCTCGTCGATGGGGTCGCTGCTGCTCAAGTTGCGACTGCCTCCGCCACCGGCAGAACAGCCAGCCCCTGCCATAGCAAGCGCAATTCCAAGCCAAAGTAGTCGTTTCATGCACGCCTCCAAGACGGCATGTTCGCGAACTGCATGAGGAGCAATAGGGGAATGCTCACACCCTTCGGCGCGAATCGCATCCTACGTGCGTAAACGCTCAATCTTCGATCCGAATCGCCTGCGTTGGACAGTAACGGGCCGCTAATTCCACCAGTTGTCGCATGGCTTCGGGCGGCTCCTCAAGCAGAATGGTAACCATCCCTTGGTCGTCCACGCGGAAGACTTCGGGGGCGTCGCCCATGCAGTTGGCGTGACCCTGACATGGGTCCCAATCGACGACGATTTTCATCCCGTTCACTCCCTTACTGTTAACGACCGCCGCGATCCGGAGAAATCTGCGCGTCTTGGGTGGCTGGCAGGTGTCCGGCCGTGAATCGGCGCGGGCTGGTGGGTTCACGTACAGATATTGCGGAGCCGCGAAAAGATGAAGAGCCAGGGAGCTAACCCCTGAGCCCTCGCGCGTGGGCGGAGCACCAGGTCAGGCAGGCGGCGCTACAAGAGCAACCCATCGCCCGTGCGGACACCGTCCTCGCGCACCCGTCAATCGACGAAAGTGCGATCGTCGAAGGCGGAACTTCTGGCGAGCAGAAGTGGGTCCCTCTTGCCAAGCGGTGAAGGAGCCTCGGCACCGATCAGACAGCGGGCCCAAGCCGGCGCCCGACACCGACGAAATTGGGATCGTCAGCCGCGTCCTTTCTCAAGAGCAGGAGTGGGTCACTTTTGCCGAGCGGTGAAGACAGCCCCCGCTTGACACCGCGTGTAATCGCGAGCCAATAGAGTGGATGGCGCGCGCGAAGTCCTCGGTGGGTAATAAAGCGCCAAGCAGACTGGGGCGGTGCGCTCTGCTGGCGCTGCTCGCGACGTGGACAGCGGATCGCGCACTACCGCAACGAGGCACGGCGCAAGCGAACGCCGGGCCCGTCCGCCATTCGTCGCAGGCTGCCGATTGCAAGCGTGTGCGCACCTGTCTCGCCGCCACGTTGCCGGCTGCGTTCAACGTACGCAACGCAGAGCCCCTGCTGCGTCGCGCCGGCGCCTGCTTGGGCGATAGTAAGGCCGCTCAGTGGGCAGCGCGCGACTGCCTTCCTGCACGTGTCAGAACGCAGAGCAACGGACGGCCACTGGAGCTCAGGCTGACCTGTGCAGACCAATGCCCGACGTACGCGCGCCTGTTCTTCTCCTACCCGGGGGTGAGTGAGAGCGAATGTCGATGCCTCGGCGAGCCGGTATTCATGCCTGCAAGCGCGACCTATGTCGGGTGCCAACCCGTCTCGACGAGCGCTTCCTATCGACCCTCGGGCGTGGTCCCTTTCGGGCTCCAGGGTGGCCTTCGCATCGGTAAACCCGCTTTCTGGCATGCGCGTCTTGGTTTCGCCGAGGAACTCGTCTTGCTCTCCCTAGAGGGAACACCCGTCGAGGACAAGCTCACTCGACTGAAGCAGCTCGCGAACCAGTATCGCAAGCGTGCGCCTAAGTGGATCACCACGGGTTCACTCTCGCATCGCACGGAGAGACGCTTCCGCACGGCGAAGGGCACGAGCTGGCTAGCGCATGTCGATGCGACGGGATCGCTCGCAACATGGCTGAACGACGTGGAACGAAGCTGCCCGGTGAGCGCGCAAACGCCTGCGGCGCTTGTCACGACGGTCAGCCTTTCCTCGTCCGAGAGCATGCGTGTCGTGCGCTACGCCGCCGACTGCGAGCACCGAAGCGCCCACGAGCTCGCGGCCCTGGAAAGTCAGATCATCCAACTGCCTGAGCTCGCCACGTGCACGTCACCGCCCCATGCTGAGCGGGGTCCCGCTTGCATCGACGCCCTCGCGACCGCGCGCCACTTGGCCTTCCAACATCAGGACCGCGAGCTGCGCTATCTGGACGAACCGTTGGTGGGCGCGCTGTGCATGCTGGTCGAAGGCGTCTTGCAAACGCGTGTCGAACAGCTCAGCGACCTGTGATCGAGCGAGCCTTTAGTTCGGGCAACTCAGTGTGTAGTTCCATGTTGTGGAACCTCCCGCAGTGCAGTTGGGCGTGACGTCAACACGCAACTTGGTTTCGCTCGAGGCAGGCGTATTGCCTGGACCGCCATAGCGAACATCGACCCAACACTGCCCTCCCCCGTCGCAGCACGCGCAGTTCAACGGCAAGGGATTGGCGGTCTTGTTACATGTCATATGGTTGGCAGCGACTTGGGTGCCGTTCAGAGCGCAGCCGTTCACTGCGGTAGCGCTCGTCCAGCAACCGGTGCTCAACAGCTGCTTGTTTGCATGAAACACCTGGATGATGTCGCCCACCGTAAAGGTATCGAACGAAAATCGAGTGATGCCTTTGTTCTTACCGAGCTCGACGAGCTTGGAATCAGCGCGGTCATCACCTGCCTGCTGCATCGAGTTGCACGCCGGCCCAGTGGACTCGCACATTCCTGCTCCGTTGCATGCCTGGCCGGGGCCGCAGGACGGGCAGGTTACCGTTCCGCCGCATCCGTTGGGACGTGCGCCGCAAGATCCCGCGGCGCATACTTCTGGGACAGTCTTAGGCTTGCATTCGCAAAGGTCGCCCGAGCCGCACTGAAAACCATTGAAGCACACCGCGGTGCTGCCACTTCGGCAGCAGTTTTGTCCTATCGCCTCGCCGCACGTAAGGCATTGTGCTTGGGTGGGGCCTGTCACGCCGAAACAGCGCAAATGCGGATCTTCGCAGGTGGTACTGGGGCAGCATGCTTCGTTCTTCTTGCCACACAGGCCGGTCTTAATCGGATCGGTAACAGAGAAACTCAGCGAGTTCGCGTCCATGACCGGCGTGCCTGGCACAGTGCTGTTGAAAACGTCGACCTTCACGTTGTAGGTGGTCTCGGGCACCGGCGCTGCGATGCGGAACCCGCGCTCGCAGTCGTACGCGTCCGTGAAATGATCGTTCTGCATCGTGCACCAGGGCGTGAGCCACTCAAGGCCCGGCGTGGCGGCGAAGCTGACTTGCGCGTCCGGAAGGTATGCAAACTTAGCCTTGCCCGTGATCGCACCCGGGACGAAGGACACGGCTGCATTCGGTCGGTTGTCCACCGCGATCACAGGTTTTGCGGGTCCCGTCGTGTAGCAGAAGGCCGTGCCTTCCACGGTGAGTGCGTCGAAGGAGGGCTGCGCGGCGGCAGGCATGCCAGGAGCGTCGATATCCTCCAAGCGAGGAATCACTTGCCAGCAGTACCGCCCGCGTCCGGCTTTCGCTTCGTCGACCACGATGGAAGTACCAGTGACATTCGTATTGCGATAAGTGGTTCCCTCTTCGAGGGTGCAACCCTTGTAGGGAGGCGTCGGCGGGCAACTGGTCCAGCTGCCGGGAGCAAGCCAGGGCCATGCCGCTACGCGAACGTCGTAGGCGACGGCGTGAGGGTAAGGTTGCCACGACAAGGTCACGCTCTTGCCGTACGTATCAGCGCCCGGCAGGACCGCAGGCTTGAGCGTCTCATACACGTCCACGCCATTCAGGCCCGGCGCCATGCCCGGAGGCAGGCCGATGTAGTATCCGAACGTGCGCTTCTCGGAGGGATCGCTGCGCTTGTTGTTCGAGGAAATGGAGACCACGTCCCAGCAGTACCCGCCGGGGTAGGGTGTCGGGAACACGTTTGCGAGCAAGTTCGTGGTGCACGTCACGCCTGGCGCGCTCGCGCAGCTGGGATTGTTGACAGTCTCGGTGCGCGCCACCGTCGTGCCGCAGGTACCGTTCGCAGCGCGCTTGTAGAACCTTACCTCAAAGGAGGTGCTTCCACCGACTGACCACCAGCTCCATGAAAGGTTCTCTGGTGTGGGTAGGTGCCGCGTCGCCCTGTCAATGTGCGGACTTGGATAGCCGAACTCAGCGCCGACAGCTGGTTTCGTCAGATTGGGGGGCGGCAGCTTGCCAGTTTGAAAGGCGAGTACGTTGCATTCACCGAGTTGCGTAATGCCCGCGTTATCCTTGGGACCGACCGCTTGCACCTGCGCGTAGTAGAACTCTTCGGGTAGTACCTTCGAGAAGGCCGCACTCCAGATCGATACGATGTCTCCCGGGGTCGGCAGCGCTGACAAGTACAGCTCTGGGATGTCGGAAGCCGTGGCGCAATTGTTGGCTCGCGTACCGAGCTGGACCCTATATCCGACGGCGCCCTCCACGCGCTTCAAGTTGACCCTTACATCGCCGGGAATGACGCGACCGTCCGCGCCCAGCCCGGTGATATCGATCTGCGTCGAGGTGGCAAGAGCCCCCGTATTCTCAAAGCCGTGGACGGGGTAGCAATCCTTCCAAGCACCCGTCTCGTGGGGTCGCACGCGCCAAAAATATCGGGCGCTGCTGTTTGCGGTAAGCGCCACGGGAAGGTAGCCGAAGATCTTACCACTCGGGTCTGCGACGGCTCCCGTGACGTTGTTCGCTTCGTACTGAAGAAACTCGGGGTTCACCTCTTGGACGAACAGTTGGAAGTCCCAGCTGGTTTCGTTGCCTACGCGCGGCCATGTGAACCAGGGCCACGGATGAATCCCCTCGGAGCCGCGGACCGGCCTTACCTTTGTGTTGTCTTCTTCGAAAAAGTTCTCGAGCACGTTCGAGGCGTACCAGGCGTTCACGACAGTGCGCGCCTCGGTCGAGTTTGGACCGTACAAGGACTTGGCGGCATCGATGGTCGCGCTCGCGATCGCAGGGTACCCGCCCGCCGGATCGACCAAGTAGTCGCGAATGGCGGCGAAGGTGATCTGCATAGCCTTGCGAACCGCGACGCTCGGCGTCGGATCGAGTGGCGGCACGGCAAAGGTGCATTGGTCGCTATTGACCCCGGAGTCGCCCATGGCGATTCGATAGAACCAATGGCCAAACACGGTGGAATTGCGATGGGGCCCGCAGCAGCCGACCGTGCCGCAGTCCCGATCAGCACGACAGTATTCTGGTGATAGGTAGTCACTGGGGCAGCCAGGCAGCCGAGGATTGCCGCCCGCGTCTCGATTGAAACAGGTGTCCATGCTCGAGAGCTTAGGATTCTCAAGGTCTCGCATGCAGTCTCCATTGCGCGCCGAGTCACCGATGAAGCAGAAACCACTGGCGCCGGGTACTCCTTGGCGCGGCCCGCGGACCATCATCTCGGCAAACGAGCCCACGATGTCCGCGAATCCCTCGTCGAGAATTCGCGAATCACGCAACCCAAGGCGCTCCTCGTCGATCGAGCAGGTGCTGCCAGGGCACTCCACGTCTCGCTTGCACGGCGTGGCAGCATTGGCTCCACCCGCACACACCCCCTGGGCGAGGATGGCCCGGAACATACCGTGGGCGAACTCGTGACACGCTAATTCGACGGAGGAGCCATCGTATGGGTCGAGTGTGACGGAAGGATGAGGCATGAAGTGAAGGGAGAAGTCCGAGGGTTGGAAATGCGCTCCAATGTCAGAGTCGAGCAGGAACATGTCGATCGCATAACGTCCCTCTCCGTCGTAGCCTACCCATGGCACGCCAGGCGCACTCTCGAACTCGTCGGCCGCTGATTCCATGCAGCGCTGCAGTGCGCCAAGCATCGCGGCAGCCTGATAGTTCGGGGGCGAGGCTTCAGTGACGGCAATCCTCGCCGAGTTTACCGACGCGACGCCACGGGTCACATCCTCGTTGCAGTATCCAAGCACTACCGGGCCCTGCGAGAGGGGGTTTCCCTGCTGATCGAGCAATCCGTAGCTCGCTAATAGGTAAGGGTGTTGCGCGTTTCCGGAGTTAGCTGCGACGCGTACGTTGTTCGGATCGCCCCATAGTTGCTGCTGGAATGCGTCGGCCTGGATCTGAGTGTGGACGATGGGTGCCGTGAGAGATGCGCTCGGGCACTGCGTTCGAATTGTCGAATCGCTTTGGATCACACGCCCGTCGCGCGCGGAGATTACGGCCACGCGAACATCCTTCGGGCGCCCTGGCTTTGTGAGCGTGAACATCCATGAAAGCTCCCACTCCGCCGGCTCGCCATCTGCGATCGGATAGACCGCAAGCTCGCCATGGGGTGGTGTCGGATAGTCCGTGGCGCGGGCACCGATCGAAGTCGCTGCGGTCGCGAACGCGGTCGCTTCCGTGACCAGCGCTTGCACGTTTACGTTGAGACCTGGCTCGGTGCGACCTGCGAGGCTCCGCAGCTTGCGACTACCGATCTCTCGCCTTACCCCGTAGCCGCGGCCGACGACTGGCACCCCCTGATGCATCTGCCGGTAGTACACGTCTTCAAGATTGAGGAACCGAATCTTACGCACCTCAGACGTGCGCTCAAGGGTGTCTTTGCACGGCGTAAGGCCAAAGCGCTTCGGATCACGTGCAAATAGGCGATCAATGTCCAAGTTCGTAGTGAAGTCAGCGTGACTTACCCTTGGCGCGCCCGCGCGGAAATCCTCTCGAATGTTCGTGGCGACGTCATTCAAGGTCTTGTTGAAGTTGACATCGGTCGGTAGTGACTCGCAGACGTATCCCATCGGCGTGGCGCAATCGCCCGCAAACCATTCGCCAGCGGGATAGCTTGGATCGTACGCATGGACCCAGCCGCAGTCGGTGCGGTCGGGATATCCAGCGCCTTTTGCACCTTCGCACACGAAGGGTTGACCGCAGCCCGTGCAATCGCAGATCCCGTCGC
>JBKJIA010000606.1:0-4043 GCA_046598735.1 Polyangiales bacterium | reverse complement strand
CTCCGCTTCATCATGTTTTGACTATGTCTGGAGCGGGCAAACGGACTCGAACCGTCGACATCCAGCTTGGGAAGTTGGCGCTCTACCATCTGAGCTATGCCCGCACATCGCAGCTATTTGCCACGAACGTCGCGAGCCTAGCGCGCGTGCCTAAGCCGTCAACACCGGAAACGGCCTGCGGCGATAGTGACGAGGCTTCGCAGCCATGGGCAAGCGAGCCAACCGCGCGGCAACCTTACTATTTGCGCTATTCGCCACCCAGCAGCTCATCGAGCGCGGCGTCCACGTCAGCGTCATCCGATGCCATCGGTCCGCGCCTTTTCTTGAGTTGCTCGATGCGCTGCACCACGCCGCGAAAGGTACGGTCCTTGGAAGCGGCCGCCTCGAACGCTTTGATCGCACGATCGAGCTGGCCTAGTTGTTCGTAGGCGTTGCCGATCTCGTATTGCAGGGCGAGCTCTTCGCCTACGGACTTGTGCTTGGTCGCAAGCGCGCGATTGAACTGGTCCACGGCGCGCTGCGCATCGCCTTGCTCTAGCGCGCAGGTGCCGATCATAGTCAGCGCTGCACAGGCTCGTTTTTCACCGCGCGAGGCGATCTCAAACTCTTGCATCGCGTCGTTGATCAGACCCATTTCGCGATAGGCGATTCCCAAATCGAAATGCGTCTCGGAGTCGTCGATCCCGATCTGCTCGGACACGCCCTTCTTGAACTGGGCGAACACCGACTCGACGTCGACCATCTCGTCCGCGGCGCCTTCTGCGCCTGGGCCGTTCGTCGTGTCAGCGAGCTGCTCGGCGATATCGAAGCTGTCGTCGTGCAGCTTCTTGGCTTCGACTTCAGCCTCTTCACGGGCTTCTTGTGCGTCGGCCGCTGCTTCGTACTCCAGCATCTTGGCTTTGAGCGCCCTGTTGCCAGGGTGGATCAGAATGGCCTCTTGGATGAGCTCAGTCGCCTCATCCATCATCCCTTGCGAAGCAAAGAAATCAGCCTCATCGAGCGTCTCTTCGATCTCTGGCGTGAGGTCGTTCGCCGGCGGCCCGTGGTCATCGCCCACACGCGCGCTGCTTGAGTGTGGGGTGGGCTCGGCTGCCAGCTGCACCGCGGGCGGCGCCGCGGCTGGCTTGATCGCGGGCTGCACGGCGACCGGGGGTGCACCGTAAGGTTTTCGCTGCTCCGCATCGACCTCCGCGCCGACCTCGGCAAAGCTGATGTCAGCGTCCTGGGCGCTGTCAGGTTCGGGCGGCGTGGCCTGTGGTGGCGGCTTGACTGCCCCCGGTTTGCTGACCACCGCGGGCCTTACGGCAGCGGTAGGTGCGACGAAAGGCGCCGTTACGGCGGGCTTTACGCCGAAGGGCCCTGCCGCAGCCTTGGCGGCCAAAGGCTCAGGCGTTGCGGGTTTCGCCGCAGGTGGCGCGCCGCGTCCAAAAGCGGGCAATGGCGCTACGGCGCCGGAGGGTTTGACTGGCGCCAACGGAGGCAGCGGAGGGAGATCGGGCAGCGAGACCTTACGCTGTCCCGGAATCGGTGTCGCATCGGACGGCGCGCGCGTGCCGCTGTCGGCTTCGGCCCCCTCGAGCTCGGCGACATCGATCTCGCCCGTTCCCACTTCGACGAAATCGACGTTTGGCTCGTCGTAGTAGTCAGGTACCTGCGCAGCAATGGGGGTAGCTCGCGCAAAGCCTTGCACGCTGTTAGCCACAGCCGCGCGAATCTCCAGCGCGTCCCCGATTTCGGTCGAATCTGCATCGATCAAACCCGAGCGATCGAAGCGTTCATCGCTGAGACCGAAGTCATCCTCGGGCTGCGGCTTGTTCAATAGGTCGCTGACATCGCTCGGCGCCGCCATGCTGCGGCGCGGCGGTGGGGCATCGAACTCGTCCGGTGAAATCGGCGCATCGAGCAGGTCGGCCATCTCGTCGTCAGACGTCGAATTGAGCGCGCCGCGGGTGGGCCCCTCGCGATCGAAGTCTTCCGGCGACACCTCTTCGTCCAAGAGATCCGCGTAATTTTCGCCGCGGAAACCGCGCGTTTGCATCGGCGGTGGCGCGTCGAACTCATCGGGGCTGATCGGGATATCGAGCGGGTCTTCATGGTCGAGGTCGTCGAACGAAGCTTCATTGTGCTTCTGGGCCGGCGGTGCCTCGTTGCGCTGCTTGCGCTCGTGCTCGATCGTGTGAGCGATGGAGGGCGGCGGCTCGACCTTACTGTCTTCCGCGCTGTCATCCACGAACATCACGTCTTCGGGCGGCTCTTCGCCGGGCGTTACACCCAGCGCTGCCAGGCGGTTCTTCGTGGCCGCCGCGTTCGGTGCGAGATCGTAAGCCTCACGCGCGTACTGAAGCGCCCTATCCCGATTGCGATCATTCCATGAGTCCGAAAGCCACAATAGCTCGCGCGCGGCGTCCACGCGCCGATCCGTGGCGATGTACAAATCCTTCAGACGCTCGTGCGTGGGCACGTGCTCATTTTCGATCGTGAGCACTTCTTTGAGCAGCGTTTCAACCTTGTCGTAGAGCCCATACCCTTCGTGGGCGTCCGCATCCGCCAACAGTCGCGCGATCCGATCTTGTTTGCTCTCGGGCTGGCGCGAGGTTGCGATTGCATTCTTGCGGGGTGGCTGGGCGACCGTGTGGTTGTCCGTGCGATCGTCGACGATCAACACTTCTTCGCTATCGGCGTCATCAGACAGTAGATCCGAATCGAGGTTCGAATCGTCGCTGCTGTCGAGTAGATCGAATTCGCTGCTGTCGTCGACCGAGAGCTCCATTTCCTCGGACTCGGCGACGGGCGGAAAGGACGACGGTGCCCGGGCTGGTTTCGCAACCGGCGCGGCCTGTGGCGCGGGCGCCATGGCCTTCGTCGCGCGTAGCGGCTCGGTCGCTATGGGCGCCGTTCGCTGTTCGGGCTGCGCTGCCGACGTAGTGCGAGACACTTGTCCTGCGGAAGTCGTGCGCGCGACCTGAGTATTTGGCGCCGGCCGTCCTGGTTGGTCCGCGGAAGTGGTGCGTGCTGCGTGCGTACCCGCCGACGTGCTGCGCGGAACCTGAGCATCTGCCGATGTCGAACGCGCGACTTGAGCCGCGGGCTGCGCTGGCGCCGCACCAGCTCCCGTGCGTTGCGCTTGCGCAGGTGCGCCCGCTGCGGTGCCCAATCCCTGTCGCGCTTCTGCGTCGTTCGGATCCAGATCCAGCACGCGCTTCAACGTGCGACGTCGCGCCTCGGTAGCGCCGAACTCAGCATGCAAACGCGAGATCTCTTTAAGCACGCTGATCGTCTTCGGAATCTGTCCGAGCTGACGAAACGCTTCCGCTAACATCTCCAGCGTTTGTACGTCGCGCGGATCCGCTTTGAAGCAAATCTGCAGCTTGGCGAGCGCGCGCTTCGGATCCTGACGCTCGAGGTACAAGCTCGACAGAGTGCGCGCCAGGTCCAGATTCTCCGCATCGTGATAGAGCTGCCGTTCGACCACACGAATATAGTCGTCCATGCGGCCCTGCTCCTTGAGCAGCGCGGCCCCCTCGGCAAAGGCCTTGGCAGCCTCTTTCGTCTTCTCGGCTTTCGACAGGGCCTCGGCATACTTGATGCGCACCGCGATGTTTTGGCCGTCGAGCTCGACCATACGCTCCATGGTCTCAAGCGCCTTTTGCGTCTGACCCTGCGCAAGGTAAGCATCGGCCACTTGCTCGTACGTGTTCAGCGCGTCGCTCGTGAGCGCGAGCTCTTCGTACATCTTCGCGAGCTTCTGCGACGAATCGATGTGCGTCGCATCGAGCTTCAAGATCTGCTTGTAGACCGCGACCGCCTTCAAGAAGAAGCCTTGCTTTGCGTACAGCTCAGCGACCTTCAGATAGACGTCGATGGCGTCTTTGGGTTTGTTCCGCTTCGTATGAAGATCACCGATCTTCAAGAGCGTACGAACGTCTCGCGGATCCTCTACGACGAGCTTCTGGTACTCGGCGATCGCCTTATCGTACTGGCCCTTCGAGAGGAACTTTTGCGCGGCTTCGAGTACTTTGGTGCGGTTAACAGCCACGAGGCCT
>JBKJIA010000564.1:0-3917 GCA_046598735.1 Polyangiales bacterium | reverse complement strand
CAGGCACGTACAGACAGCGTGGCGGGAGCGCCAAGCGCCTTCAGCTCGCGCGCCAACCTGCGGAAGGCAGCCACGGACGCCATCTCCAGCTCGGCCATGCTGGCCAGCAGCTGGCCGACACCTTCCCCTGTTGCTGGCTGTTGCAACAGACCTGGAGGTCGGCGTCCGGACACAACACAGCCCTGCTGCAGGATGGGCGGCCCGACACGGCTGCGCGTCACCTTGCCCTGCGCGCTCACGCGATAGGTGAAGTCCTTGTAGATGTAGGGTTGGTGGCCTGGCTGGCCCTCCATACCCTTGCAGAGCTGCACAAGCTGACGGCTGCGCAGCTCGAAGCCGCCCGGGATGGCGCGCTGCTGGCTGTACTCGGGCGAGTCGCACTGGTAACCGCGGGTCAGACGCTCTGCCATCACCAACAGCCAAGCCTCGACAGGGCTGTCGATCTCACCGAGCAGGTCTCGGAACTGGGCAGGCGTGCGCAGCACCGCCACCTGGTCACCGCGCGTGAGGAACGCGAACGTGCTGTCCTTGTCTCCACATGTCCAGCCCGAGCACGGGAAGCTGCCCGCGAGCTCTTTCCGCGCCTGCTCCAGGCTGTGCTCGCAGCTGGCCTTGTCGGCAGCACCCGAACACGGCGTCCCCGCTCGCGCATAGATGGCGAGCTCGATCTCTGCATCGGCCATGAACTGCCCGCTGCCGTGCTTGATCACCGCCTGCCGGATCTCCAGAAAGTCCACGTCGTTTGCCACGTGCAAGGCGCGCGCAGGCTTGTTGAAGCGACCGCGGTCCCAGGCAGCCATGCGCGCGCGCACGTAGTCGTTGCCCTCGGCAAAGTGAGGCGGTGGCTGATAGTCACAGGGAAACGGCGCCCACGCGCGGCTGGAGGTGAGGGTGGGCGTGTCGCTCGCGCGCAACGGCGGCGCCACCTGCGGATCCTCCACGACGGGGCGCGGCCGAGAGGACTCGTACCCTCGGGGCAGCTGCTCGTCCTCGACGGTTGCTGGCGCCGCTACCGCGTCGAGTGAGGCGACGTCGCTTGTTGACTCTAAGCTGGCTGGTGCGGGACGTGAACAGGCTGCCAGCGACCCGGCCAGCAGGGCACGTGCGGCAGCGTGACGGCAGATGCACCGCACCAGCTCGTCGCTCGAGCCCAACTCATGTGATCTCGCTCGAGTCATGCGCTTTGGACATACGTCGATTCGACAGGTTCCGCAAAACGTGCGCTTCAGCGCCAGCTCGCACCGGCGACTGCCTGGTCGTCACTTGAAGCGATTCCAGAAATTGATCATCGCGATGTTGAGCACCAGGGCGGCGAGCGCGGGCTCCTCGTAGTACTTGCAGGCTTGCTCCCGCACGGCGTCGGGCACAGGGATCTTCACGATCGCTCAGGCGCGTGGCGAACTCCGCCAGTGCCAGCGCGGCGCGCTCGGCATCGCTGAACCAGGGCGCCTCGCGAAAGCCCGCCACGGTATGCAGGCGCTCGTCGGTCTCGCCGGCCTTCTTCGCCTCCTTCACATGCATGTCCATGCAGAAGGGTTAGCCGTTGATCTGGCTGGCGCGCCAGTCCAGATACAGCGCGTCACTGGGCCGCACCCGCAAATAGACGCCAGCTAGGACGTGCGCTCTATCCAAGGCTGGCGTCGTTGGCTGCAATCGCATCACTGCCCCGTCGAGGTGGCGTGCCTGTTGCAAAGGCCGACTCATGCGTCTGCGTGTGTCACCATGTGCCGTCGTTGTTCGCAGACTTGATCTACCCCGCATCGTTGCCATGACCCTTTGTGTGTTTGGGGCTTTTCGGCTCCTTGGCCTCACAGCATGTGCCGATTCGCATTCGATCCAAGACCGCGAGGTTCCTGCGCAACCGGTCGATGCAGCGCAACCGATTGTCGGGACGCGACCAGACGCCGTGACTCGAAAGCGCGTGTGCTGGCTCAACGGCGAGTTATGCGGGGGGAGTCAGAAATCGCCGCGCGAATGCCCTGCGTTCGAACCAGATGAAGGCGACCGTTGCGTCGTACCCACCAACCGTACCTATCTGCGTTGCTACTATTGCCTGCCCGACCAAGAGTACCTCGACTCCGAGCGACCTCACGAATCGTACGAATGCCTCGACGGATCATTTCGCGTGCATAGAACCCAATGCTGGGTTGGCTAGCAGATGGTCTTGTAGTTTTAGCTCGTCTCCAGTGGTTGCGGAGGTGGCGCGCACCATTGTAGGGGCAGGCTCGCTGACTTGGGAATCATCCACGAGGTCAAAGGGTCACCTGCGCGCTCTTTAGTCCGCGCAACTAATGTGATAGAATGACCGTCGTTACGAGTCGAGGTCCCGGAGGATAGTCCTTCGGGACCTTTTTTATTTCGTTTGGACTACAGGTAAGCTGGGGGCGTAGGTATTAGCAGGGTACTTTCCCATGCTGGGCTGGGCCTTCCTGAGTGTGTCACTCAAAGCCTGCTGATAGTCGGTGCTCGCCACGCGCATCGCTTGGCGCTCGGATACCCAGCCTCGATCATGCAAATTGCCATGCGCTCTAGGAACGAGTAGTCCATGAGGCCCGCGGGCGTCTCGCTCATGTCGTGCGAGTCGGACCAGGTCTTGTGGCGCGCCATCTCTGACGTTGGCGCCGATGGCGACGAAGGAGCAATCCGCCCGATGGGTCAGCAGCGAGAAGCCTTCAAGCGCGCCATCGGTCGCCGGGCGAACATGGCTCAGGAAGTCGGAAGTCGGCTGCACCGTATCATGATAACCATCAACGGCGTTTACGCTCAGGAGCCAGCATGATCGCTACGAGCTTGGCGCCAATCTTGATATTAGGTCACAGCGTAAAGAGCGCCGCCCCCAAACAATCAAGCGCGAGAGGCGCTGCAACGTTCCGCGTTCCCACCGTTGGACGCGACTGATATGGGAGATCGCCATCGCGTGGCGCGTTTGGTGTGAGCAAAGAACGTGGGGCGCGTTCCCGGGTGCGCGACGCCGGCAGCTGCTCAAGCACTGCGACAGACTGCGGCGCGCCCCTGAATGTCAGGAGCTAAGTCGCGATGGGCCAACTACCCACCCTCATCGTTTTCCAAGGATCTACTCCGCCTCTGTATCTCTCCTTCTAGGAGCCCAGCGTACCGATTCAGCCCATCGCGAATATGGAGGAGACCAGTGAGGGCGAGCATGAGAAACACCGCGAGGAGCATCAGCGCGTTCCAGCGCTGGTCGCGATTTGCAATCATTCCTTCAAGGCCGGCCCAGGCCCCCACAATGGAGACCGCGATGCCCGTGGTCTCCAGCGCACCGAAAAAAATGCGGGTTCGATTCGCGAACTCCTCAGCCTCGCGGAGCAGGCCCCGCTTGGCGAACTCGAGGACTTCGGTGTCATAAGGAACGAGCTCGCGCAGGAGCTGGGCGTCGTGCACGATCCTCGTTTGCGCCTCGGGAAAGGCGTTATCCCAAGGACGGAGGAGGGTTCTTGTCATGGGGGGCACCGTGATGAGTATGCTACGGGTGAGAAGCGTGGCCACGAACGCTAGATAGGAGACATACCCGGTGATGGCGGCCCACTTGGGTATGTCGTCCATCGCGCTCCAGACGACAGCGACGAGAACAATGCTCGCGAAGGAGAGATAGACTCGTGTCCACCAATTGCGTAGAAGGTGGCGCGCGCCGCTCCCCGTCGGTGCGCTATCGCGCCTGCACTTGTGCGCGTTCACGACAGCTAGAAGCTCTTCAACCACTTGCGCGTTCACGGAGTTCTGGCGGGCCGTGCCCGCAGGCAGCTTTGGGTTTGACGCGGGAACAGGCGTTGCTCGGCTTTGATGAGTCTTCACGATCATAGTACGCACCAAGGCACGCCGAGTCCCCCACACAGCCCGTGCTTCCATACGCGGAATAGGGTCTCAAGCGCGCGGGATCACGCGCGGTGGAATGTCAG
>JBKJIA010000474.1:0-5151 GCA_046598735.1 Polyangiales bacterium | reverse complement strand
CCTGGGCATTGAAGTCCACGTCCCAGGTCAAGATGACGGGCTGGCGCTCGTGAAGGGCGCGCTGCATCCGTTGCAAAAAGCCGCGATTTCCTCGCGTATAATTGGCCACGCGCCAATCGCGCATGGCTGTGGTGAGCGCGGTGTTCACCGGCACAAAGGACTCGGGCCGCGACCGCGAGGGGGCGCGGCGCGAGACATAGGCGACGGGAAAGCTCGCGGCGGACACGACGGGGGAGTTGCTGGCGGTCGCGCGGGCGCTGCCAGAGCCGTCGAAGGTGCGGGACACGGTCGCTCCGAATACGACGTCGAGCTCACTCACAACCTCCGGGTCAAGTTGCCAGGCAGCGTCGAGCTCGGCGCGCACGAGCGCGCGATTTCTGCGCGCTGCAAGGGTGGAAAGCGCCCCTGTCTGAAGGGAGCGATTGATCCGCGTCAGCGCGGAGGCCTGTCGCTGGGACATCTCGGTGACCATGTCCTCAGGGACAAAGTCGACCTCCTCCATCAAGCCGTAGCGGCGCACGATGCCGTTGGCGGTCTCCCAGGTCCCCCCCGTGGAGACCTCCACGGTACCTTCGCTGCGCGACAGGGTGCCGCTTACCTGATCGAACCAATGCCAGTACGTCCAGTAAGACTGAGACAAATTGATCTCATCTCCTGTGGAGGTGAGGTGCATGGATTCGATCCAGGTGGCGTGGGAGTAGATCCAGCAATTCCCGATCGACTGCCGCTGTACGGCGGTATGCGGCACGTCGACGACCGGTGCAGTGGCCACTCCCAACTCGTCGTCTACCTGAGCCACATTGCATGCGCTCAGCCCAAGCACAGAAAACCCCAGTGCGAGCTTGTACAGACGCTCTTTGACGAACGTTCCGCTCATGTCGATCCCCTTACTGTTGGACGCTGGGCTCAACGTGGGCGCCTCACCGGATCAACGCGAGAGCTCGTGTCTAATCCGAGCCGAGCGACGACGCGCTAACCCTCAGCGGACTTTTCCCCGCTGCAGACCGTGGAGTCAAGTGTCATCAGCCAGGCGTACTTCGCTTACTCACGCATTCTTTGCTGAGCCTGTACTGTTCCTGACCCTGGTGCGGCCGCGAAGCGTTGTCGTATTGGACACACTCAGCCAGGCGAGCGCGCATCTTGTCTCATCCTGTCTGTCCAACAAGTTGGGGAAGGTCGCCGTGCGCAACTACCTCAGCACGGGCGCGCAGCCCCACTTCTCGTGATCGCGCACCCCGTCGCCGTCCGTGTCGGTGTTGGCGAGCGCGGCACAGCTCGGCCACGGCGTTTCTGGCGAGCCGTTGTTGTTGGAATCGTAGAGCCGCCCCGCGAGGTTTACGCACACACCCACGGTGTCCAAAAATGGGTCGGCCGAGGTGCCAGCGGCGAAGAAAGACGACGCGAAGCGGCACTCGTGTTGGGCGCTTGCGCCGCGTGCTTGGCAGTCGTGGGGAGCTTCGCCGCCCAAGTTTGTCCTCGCACCGCTCCAGCTCTCCACGGGCGTGCAGTAGGCGGCGCAGATAGAGTTACCATCGTTGCCCGGAATGGGGCCAAACCCAGGGTTACACGAGTTGATGGAGACGACGCCGGTGATTACTTCATCTAGTCCCGGCCTCGGCGACCGCAGCCGAGCACAGATGCCAATAGCGGGGCTCGAGAACAGGCTCAGAAAGCAGCCCTGATCCATGCCGCAGGACTCGTTGTCTGTGGTGAGCTGTGTGACCGGGCTGCAGCTAGGGGCGCACAGGCCGGCGAGCACTGCGTCTCCGTCCGCGTAGAGGCCAGCGTACTTCACGCACGAGTCATCCGCTGCACAGGTGGAGGGATCGTCGAGCGAGCATGTCCGTGTGCACCTGTCTCTTAGGCAGTGCAAGCCGCGGCCGCAGTTGCCCAGGCCATTGCTGTCCGTCGTGCACGCGTCGCCCTCGGCGACCGCACTGTTTGCGACGCAATTGAGCGTGCCTGTTCCGACCGCAGGTTGACTCCAGGCACACCGCTCGTTGGTATTACAGGGCACCTGTGTGAGTGGGTTGCAGGCGAACGATCCGAAGTCGACGGATGCATCGCGCGCAGCATCCAGAGCACCGTCTGGCCCGCCTGCGTCACCGCCTGCGTCACGACTACCGATGCTTGAGTCCATGCCCGCGTCGGAGCTTTGGTTGGGCCCACTATCAGGCTCGGCTGCGGCGTCATCACAGCTCGCGGTGGCGTCGCACTTCTTATCCTTGGACCCGCTCGACTCGCACGCGGTCAACGCGAGCAAGGTGCACAGAGCAAGACCGAGAAACATATAACACTGGCGCTGCATGAATTGCTTATATCGCGATGGTGCGCGCATTGCGACCTTATCCGCGTTGGTGGAGTCAGCCACGTCACCCCTCTCTTGACAGCGACGCGTCCATGGTTCTGAACGTCGCGGCGAAAAGCCGCACCGCCCAAGCGCGCAAAGTCGGCTCGCGAAATGGCTGCAATTCGCGGCAATTCGGCGCGATCGCGTTTTGGGGAGCATCAGCACGGGGCGCATTACCCTGACCTTACTATCGTAACGTCCAAGCACATCCACCGTTGTTGACTCTTCCTACCCGCGCTTGAAACGGCGCGAAAGGTAAGGATGTCGCAATGGAGTGACACCAGTGCTTGTCGCCCATGCGGCGAAAACTGCACGAACATCCGCCCCGCCAGGATCGCCGAAGCCGAGCAGGCCTTTCAATACCCCAACGTCAGTGTCTGGGTCACGCCGCCGAAATCCGATCGCGGCGCGCTCTCGTCTCCACGCGACAGAGCGATGCCCACCGCCGCGCCAGCGCCAACTGCGGCGACTGCCACGCCGATTCCCACCCAGAACCATGGCGAGCGGCGCTTGGCATGGTCCTGTGTAGCGGGCGCAGACGATTGAGACCGGAGGGACTCCTGCAGCGCCTGTTCGCGCGCCTCGCTGCGCGCCAGCGCCTGGTCCTTCGCCCGGTCTTCGAGCGCCTGGCGGATGGCTTGTGCGCGCGCGCGCACTTGCGAGAGCATCGGCGAGTCCCCGACCGTGTTCACAAACGCCTCGTAGTGCTCGAGGGCAGCCTCGTCTTGGCGCAACCGGTCGTGAACGAGCGCGATGTTGTAGTGGAGGGTTGGACGGCCGCTGAGCTCGAACGCCCGCTCGAAGTGAGCGAGAGCATCGGGGTAGCGCGCTTCGCCGTACGCATCAGACCCTTTCTGGAACTCCTCCTTTCCAAGTCTATCGCGCTCGTCGGCACTCAGCTGAGCGCCGGCAGTGGCCCCTGCCTGCGCGGACACGTCCGCGGCACAACAGACGATGGTGAGCACGAGTGCCACGCAAGAAAGCCCTCGACTGCACCAGCGGCCCACCACACCTCGACTCCGAAATACCAATGTCGTCATGGCATCACATTGCAACACAAGAAATGACCCAGTTGGGCGGAATGCACTTTTGGCAAGAAACAGTTTGGCCCGACGTATAACAACCGTTGGTGGCCGACCCATAGCAGTACCCCATTTTTGTGCTGTGGGTGCAGGCGCCCGCAGCCTCGCTACACGTGCCGACGCGGCACGTCGAGTTCTCAGTCGTGGGGCAGGAGAGATCGATTCCGCCGCCGCACTGCCCGGCCGTGCACTTCTCGCCGGTCTTGCAGTGCAGCTTGTCGCAGGTCGTGTTGTCGGGAAGATTCAACGGGTCGCACGCGCCGTTCCCATCACATTCGTCGGGCTGCGTGCACGTCGTGGAGAGACGGTCGCCGCAGGCCGTACCCTTGGCCACCAAGTTGGTCTTGCAGACCCCAGAGTCATTGCAGGCGTCGGCTTTGTTGCACTCAGTGTCGGTGCTGTCGCCGCAGGGCACTCCGGCGCCCTGATTGCCCGCGTCGACGCAAGCCTTCCCTTTGACCGTGCACGCGATCTGGTAGATCTTGCATGGGTTGCCGTCCGGAGGTGTGCATGCGACGCCGCAGCCCGCATCGCCGCACTGCCCCTTGTCGTCGCAGATACCCGTGCACGCTGGCCCGACGTCGCATCCCGCAAGGGTGCACAGCGTACCCATGGGGCGAACGTCATTGGCGACGCAAACCGGGGTTACTCCCGAGCAATCCCAGTGCCCGACTGAGCAGCCGTCACCCGGCAGATCGCACTCGTCCAGTGAACACTGCTTGCCGGCATCGACAGCCGCATCCTTTCCGGCGTCGACGGAAGCGTCCGCATTGACCGCGGCGTCCGCATTGACCGCGGCATCCGCATTGACCGCGGCGTCCTTTGATCCATCGCCGCCGCCAGGGTCTGGTTCCTTCCCTGGGCGCGGTAGCTTAGTCGGCTCGACGAAAGGGATCGGCCCGCACTCACCCTGCATACAGGTCTCGCTGAGGGCGCACTCGGTGTTCAAGCAACTGCCGCCGGGCAGGTGAATGCGCAAGGTGCGCGTTTGCGACGCCACGTACCCGGAGCTAGCTCCCGACTGCGAAATCACCATCTTCTCGTCCGCATCGAGCGCTCGCGCAGTCACGCGGTAGATGCGCGTCGCATCGCCTCCGCGCGGCTCCATCACGTGCTGCAGTGGCCAAAGCGACTGATCCACGGGCGCTGGCACCGTGAACTCCTTGACCACCTTAAAGGCATCGTCATCGGCTCCACGAGCCGCGATCACAAGCCGCACGTTCTTGGCGCTCGTGATGACATCGTCGTCCGCATTGATTTGAACGACGATGCGCGTGGGCGACTCCGTCGCACAACCCACGAGGAGCAGGCCGCTCACGAGCAACAGCCACTGAACCGCCAGCATGTGGCGCGCCGCGTGTTTCACCAAGCCAGCTCCTCGAGTACGAACGAAGTTCTCGTTCGACGTCACTCACGATCGCCAACTTCCAGGGCACCGTCAAGACCGGTTCACGCTGCTCCGGCCGAGGCACACGTAGGGAAACGGGGGGCGAAGTATTGCGCGATCAGACCGCGGCAGACGACGGCGGGGTGGTAGGCGGACTTGCTTCGATGATCTTTCGAGCGACATGCCAGCCTACCCGGAGGTCGCCACGCTCGGAACTTTGCGACACAACCGTTACGCGCCCGTTGCCCCAAATTCAGCCGCCAGAAGCGTGCACGTAAAGCGAAAGCGCGTCGCTGCCCGACGAGGTCTTGAGTCGGCAGTTCTTCATCATG
>JBKJIA010000421.1:0-18180 GCA_046598735.1 Polyangiales bacterium | reverse complement strand
TGGACCAAGTGGGTGCGTTCGGTGATTCCGGTCGTCGGGCAGGCGTTGACTCAGGATGCGGCTTTGCTGGAGGTCGCATACTTCGCTGAGAAGGTACATATGCCGCAAGGTCAGGTGCTCGTGCCCGACCTCGTCAACTCAATGCTCGGTGCGCATCCAACCCGCTTCTCCGTCTATCCGGCCTGCCCAAACGCCTGGATTCATCCTGCTGTACAACCCCCTCAATCTAGCGGAGGTGGTGGAACGGATGACACGCTTGTGACCGAAGACTGGGTCCTTCGTTACCCGAAGTGCACCGGCCAGGATGCAGTCGCTTGCAATCTGATGCAGCCGGGCACCCTGTGTAACAACTGCGGGTGGAACCGTTCGGAACCGAACACATGCCGCGATACGCTGGCCCACGAACATGGACACACGATCGATGGGCACAGGAAGAGTTATATCGATCCCTCCATGGATGCTGTCGATAAGGAAGTCTTTCCATCGAACAGCGTGGAGGGTCCAGCCTGGTCCGCATCGAAATATTTCATGAACCCATCGCTGGAGACTTCCACGGGCCGAGATCGTGGCCAGTATATTATGTCGCCTCAGGAAATGAACTATTGGACGGTCACGCAGAAGTTTACGATGTCTAAGTATCCCGCTGGATCGGGCTACGTTCTCAAGACTACTCGCTGCCCGCAGATGGCGCTGACTCAGGCGTGCCCTGACACCTTGACCCGTACGTTTGCGGTGCCTTTGGACAGTTGGAAGTAAACGAGGAGCAAGCTCGCGGCTGAGCGCCTTGGCCTTGCGACCGAGCCGGCTGGTCCACGTCGTTGGGCATGCATGCGCGCGAGGGCCGAAATCAAAGCTCGCGTGAGCAAACAAGGGGTGAAGCCTGCTCCTCTCGACTCCCTTCGACTATAAGATTTGCGGCTCGTAAGTTGAAGGAGCGTGCATGAAGCAGCATCAGCCAAGAAGGGTAAGGTTTGCGGTTCCGGCTTGGGCAGGGGCTGCGTGTCTATTCATACTGAGTGCTTGCGGCGGCGATCCATCCACCCAGCAAACTGACGAAGAAGCAGACGCTGGCGCCACAGCCGAACCGCGCGTGTGCGACGTAAGCATCGAGTTCAGCTGTGGCGACGGCAGCTGCTACAGCCCGGACAAGCTCTGCGATGGCGTCGTGGATTGTCCGAACAAGCGTGATGAGCGGAGCTGCGGGCAGGGCTGTCCAAGCGGTCAGGTCGGTTGCGGGAACGGCGAGTGCATTCAGCTGAGCGCCGCCTGTGATGGGGTGATCGATTGCGGCGATGGATCAGACGAACGCGGCTGTGCAAAGCCCATGTGCGCAGGTTTACCCAGCAGGGTGCCGGGCTATCAGGGTCAGGTCTACTTCACCCGGCAGCAGTTCATGCAGTGCCTGAACCTATGCGGGCAAAATGATGCCTGTCGCAACGAAGCAAACTGCCCCGGCATTCAGAGCTTCAACGCATGCATCCGGCAGGAATCGCTCGCCTGCTCGGCGAGGCCGGGCGGGGCTTGCCGCATCGACTTCGAGTCCTTCCAGTGCTGCTCTTTAGAACGCTGCGTCGACGATGGAGCCTGCGTGAGTCAGATGTGCTCCTTCGAAGCCGCCGTGCTCAAGGCGTGCCTGCCCAAGGATTACAACTGCGTCAGCACGGCCGCAGAGCTTTGTTTCGCCTCCTGATACGTGCTGACCACACTCTTCGTGCGGGGGTAAGGATGGTTGCCTTGAGCGCAGGCCCTCGTACCTGCTAGCATTTCGCACTTACAGCGCGCGAGATACCGCGTAATTTGCGACTATTTCCGCCCGGGGAGCGACCATTGAGCGAGCTTGAGCCACAAAGTACGGAGTCGGCGGATGGTGCAGGCCGTCCCGGCTTACCTCTCGATCCCTACCGGCTGTGGCTGATCTTCCGCAACCGCTGGCAGGTGCTGGTGGTGGCCGGCGTGGTCGGCGCCTTTGCCGGCGCGGCGATCGCCAAGAAAGTCGTGAAGCAAAACTTTTCGGCGCGTGGCGTGGTGAGTTGGGAAGGTGGCGGGCCCAACGCCACGCTCGTGCAACGACAGACCATCATCGAATCGATGAACGTACGAGACAACTACGAGCAGCTCGCCAAGCGCCTCAAGGTCACGATGGACACAGACTCGCTGCGTAACTTCGTGCAGATCACCACCACGCCGACGAGCAACACGATCGCGGTCGAAGCGGTGTGGGCCGATCCCGAGGGTGCGGCCGATTTGGTCAATGGCCTTGTCGATATTTTTCTGACCAATCGCAGCAAACAGATGGCAGAGCTCGGGCGCGCCGAAGTCGAACGTGCGCGCACAGCCGTCGCAAGCGCCGAGCGTCAGTATCGCGCTGCGTCTGAAGCGTACGAACGCTTTCGCGCGGAGTCCGGCATCTCCGATGTCTCGCAGGAGCGTCAGGCCGCCATCATGAAAGCGGCGGAGCTGTCGTCCGCCGCGGACAATGCGCGCGCTCAGGCAAGCTACGCGCGGGCCGAGCTCGACCGCCTCAAGAATGGCGCTAGCGGCGCTGACTCCCCCGCTGCGCCCGCGGAGACATCGAGTCTTGCGACTGCGGATCGCGCGCGCATCCAGGGCGACGAACAGCGTTTGGCGGCCGCACGACGTGAGCTTGGGGCGGCCAAGGTTCAGTATTCGGCCGATCATCCCAACGTGTTGCGGTTGACCGCTGAAGTGGAGTCGATCGAGAAGCGCTTGGGCTCGAGCGAGCATGCTTCGGCCTCGAGCGGCGCGCGCAAGCGTGAAGCACTGGAGCGCCAGGAAGCGCAGGCGGCAAGCCGGCAGCGCGCGGCCGAGGAGTATGCCGAGCAAGTGCGCCAGCGCTTGAGCAAGCTTTCGGCAGTGGAAGGTCGTGCCGTGGCGCTCTTGGGCGAGCAGAAGGTTGCTCAACAAGCCTTGGAAGCTGCGCGCGGCATGTCGACTGCGATCACGCTCGAGAAAGAGAAACCGCCGAACGAGTTTCGGGTCGTCGAGCGAGCCAAGCCGCCTGCCTTTGCAACACAGTCAGGTCGCAAAAAGGTCGCCCTCGTATTTCCAATCGGCAGCATCGTGCTTGCGGCGATCGGATTGTTGATCTGGTCGCTGCGTCGCGCCGATGTGCGCACGCCCGCAGAGGCCGCATTCTGGGGCAACCTACCAGTCGTCGGAGCGAGTACGTGGCCGCGCGATCCCGACATGCTGGCGTCGCTGATGCACGACCTCGATGACTACGCGCCGCGCTGCGTGGGCGTGACTTTGATCGTGGGCGCCTCCGTGGAAGAAGCGCATCTAGCCCGGCGCGTGGCCGAATGGGACGGCCACACCGGTCAGCCATTCGGCTCGGTCGATGAGCAGCGTTTGCTGACCTCTGGTGCCGGAGCGGACGTGGACGGTGCCTATCGTCTGGCTGTGCGCGATGGCAATCCAAGCGCACCGCCGCCGCCCTCGCGCGAGGCGTCAAACATGCAAATCCTGACGCTGACCGGGCCTGTGCCGGCACAAGCTTTACGGCGCGCGGCACGCCTTGCTGATCGTGTGCTCGTCGTCGTCACAAGCGGGCGTCACGACGTGTTTCAGCTGATGAAAATACGCGGTCGTTTGGGGCGCGACGAAGGCATCGGCATCCTGCTCGTGGGCCTCGAAAAGGACCTCGCGATGGTGCGCGATCGCGTGGGCCCGATCGAACGGTTCTGGTACGCAACACGCAGCGTGCCTCGCCCCGGGGCAGTTTAGCGGCTCGCAATAGTAAGGTCCACTCGCGCGCCACCGTAAGGTCAGGCGGAAGCGGCCGCGGCGAACCACTTGGCTGTTTCGCCTAGACCAGCAGCCAGCGAAGTCGCCTGACCAAGCAACGCGCTACAGCGCGTGGGGTCGAGCACCGAGCGCTCCACATCGCCATCGCGGCGCGGTCCAGGTCGTACTTCCACCGGCTGACCGAGATGTGGCGAAAGGTTGTCGATCAACATGCGTGTGGTCGTCGCCTCGCCCGTGCATACGTTGGTGACAGGCTCCGCGATGCGGCCTTCGAGCGCCGCGATGTTGGCGCGTACTACGTCGCCGACATACACGTAGTCACGCACGCAGCCATCGTCGCCTAGCTCTTGCTTGGCGTTGATTTGAAGCGGCTGCTTGTCGCGCAGGCGCTGCGCAAAGATCGCGACCACGCCCGCCTCACCATGCGGATCTTGGCGTGGCCCGTACACGTTCGCGTAGCGCAACACAGTATGCCTCAAGCCGTGCGAATGCATGAATGCGCGCAAATACCCTTCGACCGCAAACTTGGAGCAAGCGTAAGGTGACAGCGGTAGCGGCGGGTCGCTCTCTTTGGCGCGCCTGCCATCTTCGACCTCGCCATAGATGGCCCCGCCGGTGCTCGCGAACACGAAGCGCGACAAACCGCGCAGCGCGCTTTCGCGGATCAAATTGAGGCTGCCTAGGATGTTGACTTCAGCGTCGCGCAACGGCTCGCGCGTGCTGACGACCACGCTCGTCTGCGCGGCCTGATGGCTTATCGCCTCAGGTTTGAAGGCGTCGAACATCTCCTGCACCTTGCTGGTGCTTCGGATGTCGAGCTCGAGAAATTGTGCAGCTTTGGGCACGTTGTTGCGACGGCCGGTGCTCAAGTCATCAATGACGAGCACTTCATGGCCTGCGGCCAAGGCGGCGTCCGCGATATGACTGCCTATAAAACCCGCTCCACCAGTCACTAATATGCGCATAGGGGCGCGACCTTAGCATGCAAGCGCGATCTATCCCGCGCGGGCCGTGCGGGGTGTCTCCAGCATGCGGCCGACCATGGCTGCCAAGGCGTTCGGGTCGACCGGTTTCACGAGAAAACCATTGGCTCCCAGGCTGTTCAAGAGCTGCCAATCCTTACCACCTCCGTAGGCGGTCACGATCAGGATCGGCATCTTTAGATTGGGATGACTTGCGCGAATGGTCGCCACGATTTCGACGCCATTGTAGTCGGGCAACCTCAGGTCGAGAATCAAGAGATCGAACGGTTGCTGATCAATGCGTGCCAAGCCTTCGGCGCCGTCCGATACGCAGGCCACGGTCGCACCAGGAAACGATGCCCGCAGGGACCTATCGACGAGCGCGAGAAAATCTGGGTCGTCGTCCACCACCAAAAAACGGGCCGCGAATTTGCGTTCGCTGGCCTTACGCCGGGCTTGCATCAGATCGCGACGCAGCGCGTCCGCGCTTGGCGTGCGCTCGCGTGGATCGAAGGCGAGCGCGCGCATCAGACAGGCATCGAAGGCGATCGGTAGATCGGAGCGCAGCTGACTTGGCGGCAAAGGTGGGCCTTTTTTGCCGATTTCCAAAAGGTCCGTCGCGTTGTGCACGTTGTACGGGAGCTTTCCCGTTAGGAACTCGTAGGTCATCACGCCCAGCGAATACACGTCGCGGCGTTTGGCGAGATCGCTATCGCCGATGCCAGCCAGGGATTCGGGCGCCATATAAGCGGGAGTACCCGCCATCTGATCGAAGTCGCCGCGCTCCAGCATCAACGCCAGGCCCAGGTCCGTGAGCGCCACGCGAAAGCCGGGGCCAAGCAGCACGTTGCTAGGCTTGATGTCGCCATGAATCGTGCCGGAAGCATGAATCGCGGACACGCCACGACAGCATTGATCGAGCACGCCCAGGGATTCATCGACCGGGGGTGGCGTACCACAGCGCAACATGCCCTCGCGAAACCATTGGTCTGCGGTGATGCCGGGCACGTACTCCATCACAAAGTAAGGTGTGCCTTCGTGCTCGCCGAACGTGAAGATCTCGACCACGTTCGTGTGGCGCACGCGCGCCATGGCGCGCGCTTCGTCCAAAAAGCGGCCACTCGAATCGCCGCGACCGAGCAGCTCAGGGTGCACGAGCTTGATCGCGACCTCGCGCATCAACAGCTCATCGTTCGCAAGCAGTACGACGCCCATTCCGCCCACACCCAAGGTGCGCGTTACGCAATATTGCTGGGCCACGCGCGTGCCGGCCGCTGGCGCAACGAGCTCGAGCGGATTCGGGGTGCCACTGGGCCGCGGCAAGGTGATGCGCGCCTGACTGTCAACCGAGCGCTGCGTCGCGATTTGCACGTTCAGACGCAGCGGACTCGGCTGGGCGAGCTCACTTCCTGGAATATCGGGTTCGGTATCGTGGGCCATACAGACCTGTAGAAACCCAGCCTACCAGGCTCAGCGCAGGGCCTCCTTAATGTTGTGGTCTTATACCAAGCAGATCGGGCGCAATCGCCTGCGCACGACAGCCGAAGCGCCACAGGATGTGCTCCTGCGCCCCGGGTGTCGCGCAAACATGAGAATGCGTACCATTCAGCCGAGGCACGCGTAGGCTGCGCGGCCGACTAGCCAGCGCGCTCAGATGAAGACGAAGTTGTTCAAGCCCGCCACGATCACGCCCACGATGCTCTCGCCCGCGATCAAGCCCGAAGACACCGGAATGACGAATCGCTCGGCCAGCTTGGCGTTGAGCTTTTCGAAGCCGGTGGCGATCGCTGCGCCCAAGAACATCGCGAGTAGATAATAGAACGGTAAGATGAAGCCCAAGCCTACGCCGGTGGCGCTCGGCAAGTACCGCTTGAGGTTGGCCGGTGCGTAGCGCTCCAGCAGCGCGAGCCCAATGCCAATCCCGACACCCGCCGCGATGCAGGTGCGCGCCATGGGATGCAGGTTCTCGACCCCGAGCTTGAAGACTTGTGCCACGGCCATCCATTGCTGCGCGGCCGGCGCGGCAAAGGCCGGGTCCTTGCCGTCTACGCCCGTGAATGCCGTCGCGTCGGGTACGAGCAAGTAGTAGCCGATCACCGAAGCGACCGTGCCAGAGAGAACGCCGGCGGCCTGCGCCACGAACTGTCTGCGCGGATTGGCACCAAGCAAGTAACCCGACTTGAGATCGCTCAATAGATCGGCGCTGGCGGAGGCCGAACCCGACGTCATGGAGGCGGTCATCAAGTTGGCACTTACCGATTGCGGCATGAGCACGCCGTAAGTCAGCTGCATGATCTTACCCATGGCACCGGTGGGCGTGATGTCGCTCTCCCCGGTGGCGCGACACGCAACCAGACCCAGGAAGAACGTCATGCCAATCGCCAGTACACCGAGATGCGGAGGAATGCCGAACACCAGATAGGCGATCACGATAAGCGGCACGCCGGCGAGCACGGTGCCGATCACAAACCAGGAGGTGGGAACCTCCGTACGTGCCACCTTTTCTGCGAGCGCTTGATCCATGCTGACGCTGCCCTGACCGCCGCCGCCAAGAGAGCGCACAGCCCGCAAGATCGTGCGGAACCCCAGCAGAAACGACGTCAATCCAGAGGCGACCAACATCGGAGCGCCGATCCACAAGCCGATCTCTTTCCAAGCTTTGCCGGGCGTGGAGGCTGCGTGCACGAGCTGGCCCGCAGGGTTCGTCCATTCGGCGCCGAGCGCGATAGGCGTGACGTAGAACGCGAGGATAAGAGCTCCGATCAGCATCCAGAATGTCATGCGGATGCCTACGATTGCGCCCGCGGCCACCAGCGCCACGCCATGGTCGAGCTTGACGTTGAAGTCGCTGAGCTTGTAGCTCGTGCTGCCCACCGCGACGTTCCCCAGCCAGTCGAAGATCTTACTTTGTGCGGGCAGCAACGTGTCGCGTACGACTTTGCCGGCATTGTCAATCGACTTGACTATGTTCAAATCCTTGAGCAGGGGAAACAGCATGCCCACGGCGCCTGCCCACATCAAAGAGCGTGCTTTGACCAGCGATTCGCTGCCCTCGCTATAAAGGCTTTGCAGCGTGACGGCGGCGGCGGTGCCAGTGGGAAACTTGAGGCGCTCGTGATTGATCATGTTGCGCTTCATGGGGATCGCGAGCACCACCCCGAGCACGGCGACAAGCAAGGTCCAGCTCGCCACCACCCAGATCGGCAGATGGTTGCCGCCCGGATTGCTCGCTGTCGCGGACAGCATCAACAGTGCGGGAAATGCACTCACCAACGTGCCGCCGGTGGCGTAGCCCGCCGACGAGGCCGTGGACTGCATGCAGGTGTTTTCTAAGATCGTCATGGGCGTCTTGGCGAGCCCGCTCTTGACGAAGAAGCTCCAGATCGTGAACGACAGGATGCAGGCGGTGATCGCCACGCCCAAATGCCAGCCCGTCTTCAGGCCAATATACAGATTGGTGAGCGCGAGTAAGAAACCCAGCGCCGATCCCATCAGAACCGCACGCCACGTGAGCTGGGCCGCGTTTTCACCGCGGTACACACGCTGATACCATTCCTCTTCCGTAAGGGTCAGGACTTGATCGGGAGGAAGGTCAAGGGGCTTTCCTAGTTCGACGTCTTGGGGAGTGCTCGGGGGGCTCTGAAATATCGCCATGGGGCGCGCAGGCTACCCTAACGAGGCGAAGAGGGGCCATTGATTGTACGCCGCACGCGGTGCCTTGCGTGCGACCTCTCATGCTTGTGGGCTAGCGCGCCTGGCGACGTCTGCTGGGGACGTCGACGCCCAGCACGCCACTCGGCGGATAGCCGGACCTTACGGTTTCAAGCTCTCCGATACGCGCCTGCGAGCGTTCGCGAATCTCGGCAAAACGCGGCTCGGGCACGGCATCGATGCCGAAAGCTTCCGCCGTATCATCGACAAAGTCCGCGACGCGATCGAACAGCTTGGGCAACAGGCCCGTAATGTTCAGGTTCGATAGCGCTTGCTCGGCCAGGCCCAGCACCGGTGAAGCATCCGAAGCGGTCGCCAAATCTGCGACGGACTCCGCGGCGTTCGCTACCCAGGCCGCGGTCGCATGCGCTGCGGGCGCCTGATTGGGCTCGTGGTGATAACGCACCGGAATCCCAATCTCGGCAGGCAGTCCCCAACGTCCGCAGAACGCCAAGCCGAGCTCATCATGGGGCGTGCCACGCCTTCGTTCGGAGCGCAGTCTGCGCAAGGCAGGCGCATCCATCAGCTCGGTCATGGCTTCTGCTGCCACGCGGTCATGTTGTGCGAGCAGCAGCACGCCGATGTCTTGATGAAAGCCCACGCTGAACATACTCAGGTCGTGCGTGATGCCAAGCGTGCTGGCGATGCTGTGACAGGCAAACGCGCGACGTAAGCAACTCAGCCAGAATTCGTCGAGCCCCAAGCCATGGCTGCTGGTGCTACTCAGATGTTTTTTGGCGGCCAAGCACAACACCAATTGCTTGCTCGCACGCGGACCGAGCTCATGGATCGCATCGCCCGCGTTGCTCACGCGCCCGCGTCGACCGAACGTATTCGCGAGCCTGATGAACCCGTGATTGAGCTCCGGCGTCTCGGCCATGCATTGCGCCATCCCGGGCACATCAGCGCCGGGGTCGGACAGGGTCGAGACGATGCGCATCAGCAACGGCGGTTGGACTGGTACGGTGATGTCCATCCAATGACCATGCCGAGTTGCCAGCACCTCCGTCAACCGCAATTGCCCCCTACCGCAGGGTTACTTGCTGTCTCGGTGGGGCCGCTCGCACAGCCCACAATGGCGTCAAGGTAAGCAAGCTCAGTGAGAGGCAATCTGCCCGTGAATGATCTGACCTGCCTTCACGGTAAGGTGAGCAAAACCAGGACGGAACTGAGTAAGCCAGGTGTCGACGCGCGTGGCATCGAGCAGCACAAAGTCAGCTTGCTTGCCTATTTCCAAGGACCCCAGCGTATCCGCGCGCCCTAGCGCACGAGCAGCCACGATGGTCGCGCCTTTGAGCGCCTCGTCGGGGGTAAGTCGATTGAGCGTACAGGCCAGCAGCAAGGCCAAAGGCAAGTGATAGCTGGGCGCCGTACCTGGATTGTAATCGCTGGCCACCGCCACACTCACGCCTTGCGCCAGGAGCCGTCGCGCATCGAGCGGTGTTTCGAACGTATAGAGCGACGCCAAAGGTAAGGTCACGCCGACGACGCCGGATTTTGCCAACATAGTAAGGTCGGAATCGCTCGCGTGCTCGATGTGGTCGGCACTGAGCGCAGAAAGCTCGGCCGCAAGCGCAGCACCGCCACCGCGCGACAACTGGTCGGCGTGAATGCGCAGCGCAAGACCATGCGCTTGGGCGGCGAGCAAGATGCGGCGGCCTTCCTCCAGGCTGAACGCAGACTTTTCGATGAACACGTCGCAGGCGGTCGCAAGTTTCTCTTCTGCGACATACGGAATGATTTCCTGGATCACGAGCTGCACATAAGCAGCGCGATCCTCGGCATATTCGAGCGGAATCGTGTGAGCCGCCAACAACGTCGGCACGATTTGCACGGGCTGCAGGCTCGACAGCGAACGATACACGTCAAGCAGCTTGACTTCATCGTGGAAGGTCAAGCCATACCCGCTTTTGGCTTCGATCGTGGTCACGCCCAGCATCGCCATCTCACGCAACACGGGCAGCGCTTTGTCGATCAGCTCCTGTTTCGAGGCGTCACGCGTCAAGCGCACAGTCGAACGAATGCCGCCGCCGCTGCGCGCGATCTCGAGATAGCTCTCGCCTCTGACGCGCCGCACGAATTCGCTGCTGCGATCGCCCGCAAATGCGAGATGCGTATGACAGTCGATAAGGCCAGGAATGACGAGCTTACCGTGCGCATCCCAAGCCCCCTGCCGTTTCTCGGGCGCAAGCTCGCTCTGCTTGCCTAGCCATGTGATGCGGTCGCCTTCCCAGCACAAGGCCGCCGCCTCGATCGTATGGAGCTCGTGCTGCGGACCCTCTGCCTTACAGGTTACGAGCCTCCCGATGTTGGTAAGGGTTGGCATTACGCAAGCGGTCCAACCGCATGCTCTGCCGCATGGACGAGCTGACCTGCGCGCAGCATCTCGAGCGCGCGATCGATATCGTCGCCAAAGTAAGCATCGGCTTCTTTGTGCGCTACCGCTTCGCGAATCCGCGTATGCGCTGCCTGAATGCCGCGGCCCGCGTTCAGAGGCTTACGGTAGTCGAGGGCCTGCGCCGCGGTCAGCGCCTCGATCGCGAGCACCTTCTCTACGTTATCGAGCACCTCCAGCAACTTCAGCGCCGAGAGACTGCCCATGCTTACGTGATCCTCTTGGCCAAGGCAGCTCGGAATGGAATCGACGCTGGCCGGATGACACAGGATCTTGTTCTGCGACACGAGGGCCGCAGCCGTGTACTGAGGAATCATGAAGCCGGAATTGAGACCGGTGTCCTTCATCAGTAAGGTAGGCAAACCGTCATGTCCGGTCAGCAGCAGATAGATGCGCCGCTCGGAGATGCTGGCGAGCTCGGCCAGCGCAATCGCCGCAAAATCCATGGCAAAAGCCAAGGGCTCGCCGTGAAAGTTGCCGCCGCTCACGATGCTGCCGTCTTCGAACACGAGCGGATTGTCGGTGACCGAGTTCAGCTCGACCTCGATCACATCGCTTGCGTAGGTGAGCGCATCGCGCGCAGCGCCATGGACCTGAGGCACGCAGCGCAAAGAGTAAGGATCCTGTACACGCTCGCAATCGCGGTGGCTCTCGAGAATCTGACTGTCTTGCATCAAAGCGCGCACGTTCGCGGCCACGATTCCTTGACCCTTGTGCGGACGAATGGCGTGCACGCGGGCGTCGAAAGGCGAAAGGCTGCCGCGCAACGCTTCGAGGCTCAGGCCCGCCAGAATGTCAACGTTCTTGACCAAGGTGTGGGCGCGGTGCAATGCGTAAGCACCGTAAGCGCTCATCAGTTGGGTGCCGTTGATCAGCGCCAGGCCATCTTTGGCGGCAAGCTTCACGGGCGATAGGCGCTCTTCGCTCATCACGAGCTCGGCCTCGACCGTACCCGTGCCTGCGAGATTCCAGAATCGGCCCTTGCCGATCAACGGTAAGGATAGATGGGCGAGCGGTGCCAGGTCCCCCGAGGCGCCCAAGCTGCCTTTGCTCGGTACAGCGGGCACGAGGTCCCGTTCTGCAAATTGCAGGAGCAGCTTGAACGCAGGCTCGGAAATGCCCGAATAGCCAAGCGACAGGCTGTGCAGCTTGAGCTGCAGCATCAAGCGACAGATCTCGCGCGGCACCAATTCCCCTAAGCCCACCGCGTGGCTCAGGAGCAGATTGTGCTGGAGTTGATCGAGCGAGCCGGGATCGATGCGCTTGCTCGCGAGCGCGCCAAACCCTGTGTTGATGCCATAGTAAGCCTTACCATCGAGCAACGCGCGCTCCACCACCGCTCGTGACGCGGTGACGCGCGAGTGGTCCTCGCGTAACGCACGAGTGCGCTGGGCGAGATCGTCGTACAGGCTTCGAACTCGAATCGCGCTCTGTTCGCTCATGACTTGTTCGTGATCATCGGCAGGTCGACGCCCTTTTCGCGCGCGACGTCGATGGCATCCTCGTAGCCCGCGTCCGCGTGACGCATCACACCGGTTCCGGGATCGCTGGTCAAGACCCGTGACAGCCGACGATCGGCCATGTCCGTGCCGTCTGCCACGCACACCATGCCAGAGTGCGTCGAGTAGCCGATGCCCACGCCGCCACCATGATGAATGGAGACCCAGCTTGCGCCGGCCGCCGTGTTGACCAATGCATTGAGCAAGGGCCAATCCGCGATCGCATCGGAGCCGTCTTTCATGGCTTCGGTTTCGCGATTGGGTGATGCCACCGAGCCCGCATCCAGGTGATCGCGCCCGATCACGAGCGGTGCCTTGACCTTACCATGTTTGACGAGCCAGTTGAACTTGGCGCCAAGCTCGGCACGCTCCCCGTAGGATAGCCAACAGATGCGTGCCGGCAGTCCCTGAAATCTTACCTTCTCGCGCGCGGCCGTGATCCAGCGCTGTAGCTCCGCCTGCTCCGGGAACGTCTCGCGCACCATTTCGTCGGTCACGGCGATATCGTTGGGATCGCCCGATAGCGCCACCCAACGGAATGGTCCGGAGCCCTTGCAGAAAAGCGGCCTGATGTACTCGGGCACAAAACCAGGAATGTCGAAGGCCTCGCGCAGACCGCGTTGATCTGCGACTTGGCCGCGCAGGTTGTTGCCGTAGTCGAAAGTGACTGCGCCGCGTCGCTTGAGCGTGAGCATGGCCTTGATGTGCGTGACCATGGAGTCGAGCACGTCGCTGCGATAGACCTCGGGATGCGAGGCGCGGCGCAAGCTCGCTTCTTCAAGCGTGTAACCGGCTGGAATGTAACCGAGCTCGAGATCGTGGGCCGACGTCTGATCGGTAAGAACGTCAGGCGTCAGGTTTCTTCCGATCAACTGCGGCAAGACTTCGGCGATGTTGCCCACGAGGCCGACGGAGACAGCACGCTTTTGAGCCTTGGCTGTGAGCACGATATCGAGCGCCTGATCGAGGCTCGTCACCATACGGTCTATGTAGCCGCTCTCCAGGCGCTTTTGGATGCGCGTCGCATCGACGTCTACGCCTAGAAATGCGGCGCCATTGAGCGTGGCTGCCAGCGGTTGCGCGCCGCCCATGCCCCCCAAGCCACCGGTGACCACCAGGCGACCTGCGAGCGTGCCATCGAAGTGTTGACGTGCGCAGGCGGCGAAGGTTTCGTAGGTGCCTTGCAAGATGCCCTGGCTACCGATGTAGATCCAAGAGCCGGCGGTCATCTGTCCGAACATAGTAAGGCCCAACGCTTCGAGGCGACGAAACTCAGCGAACGTGGCCCAGCGCGGTACCAAGTGCGAGTTTGCGATCAGTACGCGCGGCGCTTCTTCGTGCGTGCGAAACACACCCACGGGCTTGCCGGATTGCACAAGTAAGGTCTCGTCGTTCTCGAGCCTTTGTAAGGTGCGAACGATCGCGTCGTAACACTCCCAATTGCGCGCGGCTTTGCCAGAGCCGCCGTACACCACTAGGTCCTGCGGGCGCTCGGCCACTTCAGGATCCAAGTTGTTCATCAACATCCGCAAGGCCGCTTCTTGGTGCCAGCCTTTGCAGGAGAGGGTCGTGCCGCGCGCCGCTCGGATCACTCGTGACGTCATGTTGTTACCTTGAATCTATCAGTCGAAACTGGCGCTGACCTCCGTCACGGGTCGGCCCTCAGTAAGCCGTCGACGCATGACGCGCTGAAGAGCACGTGGCCCGGCGGCTGAAGTTTCGTGATAGTCGGCCTGCACGAATGCCCCTTGTGCTCCCATATTGGGGCTGTGTGGTGCTGTCGGCGGCCTCTCTGAGGCGTATAGCCCCGCGAGAGTCAGAGGGCTGGCGCAGGCCAGGTCGCGCGTTTTGTCTCGGTCATGGCGGCTGCGTGTCGCTCCAGGCCGTGGCTCGCATAGGCATCGGCCGCACGCTGGTAAGCCTCAGCCGCTTGCTGCAATTGGCCGAGTCGGCGATACAAATCTCCAAGGCGCTGCGCCCAACGCGCGTCATTGTCGGCATCCACGTGTTCGAGCAGCGCCGTGTGTTCGACCGCCGCGGCCAGATTTCTACGGGCAAGTGCGTGGTCCAAGCGTGCACGCAACGTGCGGATGCGCGTGCTCTTTATGTCGGTCCTGGTAGCCATGACTCGATCAATAGGCAAACTACGTGCCACCATCCATACGCAAGCGATGTGCCACGACCCGCAGCACACGCCTGCCAAACGCTAAAAGCCTTCGCCCGCGAGGACAAAGGCTTTGACACGAACATAGTAAGGTAGACGTCAGGCCTGGCGAGCGCGACGCATCGGAAAGCGACCGGCAGACTGCGTCTGCGGCGTGCGTGCGAAACGCGAAACCGGTGCGGGCGGAGCAGAAGGCGCAGAAGGCGCCGAGCGCTGCATGAACGGCCTCGGCGGACGGGTTTCCATCGTGCTGAGCTCGTTCGGAGCACAGGGACCGTGCGATGCGAGCTTGGACAGTAAGACTTGGGCCAGCACTTCCGGTCCCAACTCTTGCAGCAAACGATTCGCTAGGTCCTGCTGATCGGAGCCATCGATCTCGCCGCTGGTGATGTCGTCGAACAGGCGCTGCTGGGCCGCGAGCTGCACGTCTTCGGCCGAAGGTGCTGCGCGGAACTCGGCGCGCACGCGCGCACCACGCAACAACATCTCGGCAAAGCCGCGTGAGTTGGCAGGCACGATCAGGATGCTGATGCCCTTGTTGCCCGCGCGGCCGGTACGCCCGCTGCGATGGGTGAGCGGCTCGGGACCGTCCGGCAAATCGCCATGGATGACACGCTGTACTTCGGGCACATCGATGCCGCGCGAGGCGACATCGGTGCATACGAGTGCAGTGATGGTGCCCGCACGAAAGGCCTCGAGCGTGCGTGTGCGTTCGGCTTGCGCCATTTCGCCGCTCAATGCGGCGGCGCGAAAGCCATCGTTCGCCAAACGACCGGCCACGCCGGCTGCGTCTGCACGCGTGCGCACGAAAATCAGCGCGCGCTCATCGGGCGCCGTGAGCAACACGTTCACGAGCGCGGCATAGCGTTCGCGCGGATGCACCACGTGCGCCACGTAGGTGATGTCCGAGTGCGCCGCTTCGAACTCGCTGCCCATTACGGACAACGCGTTATTTTGGTAGCGCGCTGCGAGGGCGAGCACGGCACGTGGGAACGTCGCGCTCACCAAGTGCGTGCGACAGCCCTCCTTCGTCAAGCTGCCGAGCAAAAGCTCGAGCGGCTCACGAAAGCCCAGATCCAACATCTGGTCTGCTTCGTCGAGCACCACGGCTTCGACGTTCGAGAGGTCGAGTAAGCCGCGATTCAGGTGGTCGCACAAGCGACCGGGCGTGCCCACCACCACCGTAGGCTTGCGCGACAAAGCGCGATGCTCTGCCGTGACGCTGGTGCCACCGGTGACGACACACACGTTGATCTTCAGCTCAGCGTAAAGCCACTGAAGCTCTTTGCCGATTTGCGCGGCAAGCTCACGAGTGGGGGCAACGAGCAGTACGCGCGGCCCAACGCTGGGAGCGGCGGCGCTTTCGACGAGACCTGGAGCGACTACAAGGCCGAGGGCCACGGTTTTGCCAGAACCGGTGCGCGAGGAGATTCTGAGATCACGGCCTGCGAGCTCAGGGTTGAGAACAGCCTGCTGAACAGGCGTTAGTGCTTCAAAACCGTGGCGTACGAGAGCGCGGGCCAAGGGGGGGAGCACGTCGGAAAATGCATCTGGGGACATCATGAAAGTGCGGGAACCTGACAGGTTTTCGGCCGAAAGTCGAGAAGACGCCCTGGAATGCCGTGCGCTCGCAGCATTGCAGCCCCGCTTTCGTGGGATCTGGCACGGTTCTCCCGGGGTGAAGCCTCGCGCACTTCGCGAGTCGTTGCAGTAAGGTGCCGCGATGGGTAACTCGCGCTGGCTCAGCGGTGGCTTATTGATGGCATTCGGGGGGCTGATGACCCTCATGACCGGAGCACCGGCCTGCGTGAGTCAAAACCCGTCATGTGGAGGCCCCACCAGCGATTTACCCTACTGCGACCATGAAGATAGCGACCCCACCCAGGAGGAGGGCGTCACTGGCGGGAGCACGGGCGGAGGCAACACTGGCAATGGCTCGCCTCCGGGAGCGGCCGATTCCGATGCAGGGGTCTCGATAGAAGACGGCGACGTCAGCTGCGTGCCTGAGCCGGTCAAGTGTTTTGTCGCGCCGACACCGCTCGCGGTCGAAGGCACGTCGCCGGAAGGAGCCGTCACGATTGCGAGCGTGTCGCTCGACTACATCAGTGCGTACAAGGATCCGATGCTCCTCCGGTTCGACGCGCTGATCGCAGGTCGACCCCAGAGCTTGCGCATCGCACCACAAGGCGAACCCGAAGCCGAGCAGGTAGTCGTGCCAGGCAGCTATGTTACGGGCTCCGCCGATCCGGGTCATGCCCTCGATGTCCAGTTTGGCTGCTTCGATAACCCCGTGCGGCTCGCGGCCACCTTGGACATCTTCGAACACACTCGCGTGTCTATGACCCAAGCTGGCCTCGGCATGCTGCGCGGGGAGCTGCGCGTGACCGAGGCGGGCTGGGGCCTAACCATCCCGTTCGTGATCGACCTGGCCTGCCGGGAAGTGACCGTGGAGTGAGGCTGGGAGTGGCGTTAGGTCTTCGGTACCGCGCAAGTGCCGCTTGCACAATCGCGCCCAGTCAGACGTAAGCGGTTCTTCGCAAACCAGTCATAGGCGCGATCGGCCACGGGCTTGATGCCCGGCCAGCCAGTCGGTGCCAACAGAAATCCAAGCCCTACAGCTGCGTAGCTGCGACGAAACACTTCCATGCCTGTAATCACGCGCCCGTCCGGCAACACGCCATGGATGTGCCCCATCACCTCGCTCTTCGTCAGCCCGTAGGGAGCCGGGTCGAAGTTCTGGTGTGAGATATCTTCGAGCCGCAACCGTCCACTGCGGTTGGCGCGCGACAGCATGCGCACCTCGCGCATGCACAACGGGCAGTCACCATCGAACAGCAGCTTAATGTCCCAGGCGTGATCGACCGGCATGTTTCCCATCCTTGCCGCAGCCTACCACGGTCGCAGCCATTTGTTCATGGTTTGTTCAATTTGAATTTCATAGTTTGTTTAGATGTGCTACATTGCTCTAGTGACCATCAACCACCGAGCGTTTGCCGTTCTGATGAGCTGCGTGCTGCTCGGGCTTTGCCTAGGGGGAACAGCCATGGCGAGCGAGATCGAAGAACCTAAGTACACGCTAGTACGTAAGTATCCGAGCTTTGAAGTGCGCGACTATGCGTCTCACGTCGTCGCCCGTACGAAATTGGGCAGTGACTACAAACAGAGTTTGGGCGCGGGCTTTCGGCGTTTGGCCGGCTTCATCTTTGGAGGCAATGCGGGCCATGCTTCGATTGCGATGACGGCACCGGTCGCGAGCAGCGTCGTCGGCAACCAATGGGTCGTGACGTTTGCGATGCCGTCTGCCTATTCGATTCAGACCTTACCCAAGCCTGACGATGCCCGCGTCGAGCTGGTGGAAGTGCCGGCGCAACGTACGGCCGTGCTGTCGTTCTCGGGTTGGGTGGGCCACGAGAAGATGATGGATAAGGAGCGCAGCTTGCGAGGCGAGCTTGAGCGGGCCCGATTGAAATCGCGTGGGCCCGCAGTGCTCGCCCAGTACAATCCGCCGTGGACGCTGCCGTTCCTGCGTCGCAACGAGATTCAAATCGCACTCGAACCGTAAAGATACAGACCGACGCGCAAGGCTACCCTTGCCACATTGCGTTGGATCTCGCTTCGGTTTGAGGATTCTCACCTGCCTACTGCTCACTCTGCTCTTGTGTGACGGGGCGGTGAATCCATATA
>JBKJIA010000358.1:0-9503 GCA_046598735.1 Polyangiales bacterium | reverse complement strand
CGATGGACTTGAAATAGCTGCGTGTCGCGTCTGTGGAATCCGGTGCTCTGCTAGGAAGCTGCGTTGAGTTTGACGGTCCTGAACGATGCGCAGCGGTGTTTCCTCGCAGAGCATGGCATTCCACAGACTCGCTACGCAGCTATTTCAAGTCCATCGACTCTACGTGAAGCGGCGGACGCAGTGGGCTTTCCCTGCGTTCTGAAGACGCGACGCTCTGGCTATGACGGCAGGGGACAGGCGCGTGCAGCTCAGCTCGGTGAGCTTGAAGCCGCGTGGAATGTTCTCGGGCAACCTCCAGCTGTGCTTGAGTCGCTGGTCGAGTTCGAACGGGAGGTATCCGTTCTCCTGGCCCGCGATCTCCATGGAAACATCCGCTTCTACGCAGTCGCGGAAAACGTCCACAGACACCACATCCTCCATGCGACCCGCGTGCCCGCACGTGTATCCCCGAAGATCGAGTCGGTTGCCGCAAAGCTCGGTGCGAAGATCGCCTCGGCGCTGGGACACGTCGGAATGATGGCAGTCGAGCTGTTCGTAACCCGCGACGGGGAACTTCTCGTCAACGAGATTGCGCCGCGTACGCACAACAGTGGGCACTACACCTTTGGAGCGTGCGCAACGTCTCAGTTCGAGCAGCACCTCCGAGCGATCTGCGGTCTACCCCTGGGTGACCCGTCGCTCCTAAGTCCGGCCGTGATGCTGAACCTGCTCGGAGACCTGTGGCAGAACGGTTCGCCGGATTGGCCGACCGTGTTCTCGCACCCAGGGGCGCACCTGCATCTCTACGGCAAGGAGCGAGCCTCCGCTGGCCGCAAGATGGGGCACGTCCTGGTTCTTGACGAAGACGCTGAGCGCGCCTTCGCGACCGCGGAAACCATCGCCATCAAACTCGACCGTGGAGCCATCGGTCAACCAGAGAAACTTCCGGCTTCGTAGGCATCACGAGTTGTGGCGCTGACCATTTATAGGAGACAGACGAAATGGGACATAGAACTGTCAGGGCCTATTGCATCAGCGCGGAAGGCATTGCCGAGGAGCGCCGCCGGGTAGACGGCGACCTCTCGAAGGTCGACGCTGAGCGGGTCATCTACATGGGCGAGCGCGAGTTGCCCGAGCTTGGTCCGCACGATGTGCATCTGCGCACGCTGGCATTCTCACTCGAGCATAACCTGGATCACATGGTCCTGGCGGATACCATCAACATCGTGGAGCTGCGCGGCGGGAAGATCTACCCCGGCAACAGTGCAGTGGGCGAGGTGCTGGCCGTAGGGAGTAAGGTGACGCGCTTTCGTCCTGGAGACATCGCCATTACGCATTGCCTGGGAGATGCGGACCCATACGGGTATCCAATACGGATCTGGGCATACGACAAGCCAGACTCCATTGGCTGGTATGGAGAGCAGAACATCTTGGGCGAGTGGCAGCTGATCCCCGCTCCCATCAACTGCGGACTCAACCTTTGGGAGATTGCTGCGCTTCCTCTGCGCGCGCCTACCGCGTATCTCCTCTGGCGTCGCGGCCACGACATCTTCCGCGTCAAAGTTGGGCGCGAGAAGCTCGCGCGGCTCAACGTGCTCAGCTTCGGTGGTGGTGTCTCCGAGCTGTTCCTCATGCTCGCGCATCACGAAGGTCATCGCGCGATCTTCTGTTCTGGAACTCCCGCACGTCGCGCGTTCATGGAAAAGATCGGGATCGAAAGCATTGACCAGGCCAAATTCAACCGCTTTGCCACCCAGCAAGACGTGGATGCCTTCAACAAGGAAGTGAAGCGAATCACTGGCGGGGTCGGCGCTCACGTGGTGTGCGACATGTTGCGAGGGCCCGTCTTCCCAGCAGGCTTGGCGGCTTCGGCGCGTCAGGGCGTCAACGTCAGTGCCGGCTGGCAGCTCGGCAAGAAGGTCGAGTACGACTCCGCTGGACTGTCAGTCAAGCAAATCACCATCGACCATACCCACTACGACACGGTCGCAGGCTGCAACGCCAGCACGGCACTCTATGGAACGGTCTTTAGGCCTTCAGTGCATGAGGAGATCTATGCCTTCGAGGACCTACCTCGTGCGCTGCGCGAGATGCACCAAAACGCGCAGACGGGCATTCCGATCATCCGTGTTGCCCAGGAGATGCCGGAGAGCCTCCGTGGCCTGATCTAAAGTCGGAGACGGGAGAAACAATGAACGAGCAGAAGCCAGTGATCGTTTACGCCGCTAGCGGCTACATGGGGCGCCTCGTCTGCGCGTCCCTCACCAAGTTGCGCATTCCCTTCGTCGCTGCCGGCCGCGACCAGGCAAAGCTCGAGGAGGTCGCGAGCGAGATGCGCGGCAACGGGGCCGACGTCGAAGCACGTGTCTGCGAACACACAACCGCCGGTCTCAACGGGCTCGTCCGCGGCGCCAAGGTCATCATCAATACGTCGGGTCCATACCTGCTCCTGGGCCCCGCGGTAGTCGAAGCGGCGCTCGCCCAGGGCGTGCACTACATGGACCTCACCTGCGAGCAGGATGTCATGTTCGACCTGCGGCGCGATTACGGTGAGCGCTTCGAGCAGGCCAAGCTCTTGCTCCTACCCTCTGCCTCCTTCCTGTGGGCGCTTGGGGGAGCTGGCGCCGAGATCTGTCTCGAGCACGCCGGCATCCACAGCGTAGAAGTCGTCTACGCACCGCCCTCGCTGCAGTCGATCGGCTCACTGCAACCCTTGATTCGAAGCGCCCGGCACGGCGGGTACTGCATCGAAGAAGGACGGCTCGCGGCTCTACCTCCATCTGAGGTCTGCAAGGTCGCGCTGCCGAACGGAGACGTGCGCAGGGGTCTGCGCATAGCCGCTGGCGAGACCACGTTCTTCCAAGGCGATCTCCGCGTGAAGAGAATGGACACCATCTTTGCCTCTACCGACTTCACAAAGGTGGTGCCTGTTTTCGGTGCTTGGCAGGATCCGTCGCAGGTCTTCAATGGCGACAAGCCCGACGCTCTCGGCGGCGAGCTTGTGCCAAGACTGGAGAGGCACCCGCCCGCCGAGGACAGAACGACGGAGCTGTTCGTCATCAAGGTCACTGGCGGGGGACGACACGGTCGACGCATTCGAGTCATTCAGAGCGGATCTTCGCCTTGCCGCTCCACGGGCTTTCTCTGCGCTATGGGCGCGCAATCGCTGCTTGAGAACAAGACCAAGCGTTTTGGCTACGTTTCTCTCGCACAGGCATTCGGCGCCGCGTACGTCCTCTCGCGCATGGAAGAGATCGGCATGAAGACCACTATCGCAAGTCTGGACGCGAAGGCGACCTCCACACCAGGATCCGCGCGGCAGGACCTGAAGGCTGAAGCGTAAGGGTCGACAGAGCGAGAAATCATATGGAGTCCTCTATGATCGACAACATGAAGCACCGCCTGACGCATCTTCGGCAGCTCGAAGCGGAGAGCATCCATATCATTCGCGAGGTCGCGGCTGAGTTCGAGAAGCCGGTCATGCTGTACTCTATTGGCAAGGACTCGTCGGTGTTGGTGCGGCTGGCGATCAACGCGTTTTATCCGGCGCCCGTACCGTTCCCGCTGCTGCACATAGACACTACCTGGAAGTTTCGGGACATGATCACGTTCCGGGACAAGTTCACGCGCGAGAACAACCTCGAGCTAATCGTGCACACGAACCCCGAAGGCCTGCGCGACAACGTCAATCCGTTTGATCACGGCTCCGAGAAGCACACGGCCGTGATGAAGACTCAGGCCCTGTTGCAAGCGCTAACCAAGTACGGTTTCGACGCCGCGATCGGTGGCGCGCGACGGGACGAAGAGAAGTCGCGCGCCAAGGAGCGCATCTACAGTTTTCGTGATGGCTTCCAGCAGTGGGATCCCAAGAATCAGCGCCCCGAGTTGTGGAACCTGTACAACGGCAAGATCAACCGCGGAGAAAGCATCCGCGTGTTTCCGATGTCGAACTGGACCGAGCTCGACATCTGGCAATACATCTACCTGGAAGATATCCCCGTCGTTCCACTGTACTTTGCCCAGAGGCGCCCGGTCGTGGAGCGGAGCGGGTCGCTCATCATGGTGGACGACGAGCGCATGCGCCTCCACCCCGGTGAGACGCCTATGCAGAAAATGATCCGGTTCCGCACGCTGGGCTGCTACCCGCTGTCGGGCGCCATCGAGAGCAACGCCACGACGCTACCCGAGGTCATTCAGGAGATGCTGCTTACGCGCCATTCCGAGCGCCAGGGGCGCCTCATCGATCACGACCAAGCCGCCTCCATGGAGCGCAAGAAGCGCGAGGGTTACTTCTGATGTCCGAGCAGGCATTGATCGAGCGAGACATTCTCGCCTTCCTCAAGAAGCACGAGCACAAGGAGCTCTTACGTTTCGTCATCGTCGGCTCGGTCGACGACGGCAAGAGCACACTGATAGGTCGGCTCTTGTTCGAGCTGGAGGCGGTGTACGAGGACCAGCTGGAGGCCGTGCGTAAGGCCACCACCATGGTCGGCGTGCCGATCGACTACTCGCTGATCACCGACGGCCTCGAGGCTGAACGCGAGCAGGGCATCACCATCGATGTCGCCTATCGCTACTTCACCACCGAGAAGCGCAAGTTCATCGTGGCCGATACACCAGGCCACACCCAGTACACGCGCAACATGGTGACGGGCGCATCGACCGCGGATGTCGGAGTCATCTTGATCGACGCTCGCCTAGGCGTGCTGGAGCAATCGCGACGTCATGCGTATATCGCATCGCTGCTTGGCATCCCGCACTTGCTCGTGGCCATCAATAAGATGGATCTGATCGAGTACGGCGAGGCGCGCTTTCAGACCATCCGTGAGGAGTTCCGCGGGTTCTGTGACGGCCTTTCGTTCAAAGACGTGACCTTCATCCCGGTCAGCGCGCTGCTCGGCGAGAATGTGGTGCAGCGCGCCGAGCGCATGCCTTGGTACACGGGACACACCGTGCTCGGCTTTCTCGAGAACGTGCCGGTCGCCGAGGACCGCAACTTCAGTGACTTTCGCTTTCCCGTGCAGTACGTGCTCCGACCCCACCTGAACTACCGTGGTTTCTCCGGCCAGATCGCGAGCGGAGTGGTGAAGCGGGGCGACGTCGTGATGGCATTGCCGTCGGGCAAGACTTCCAAGGTGAAGGCCATCGATGCGCACCGCGGTGAGGTCGACGAAGCTTTTGCTCCGCAGAGCGTCACCTTGCGGCTCGAAGACGAGATCGACTGCTCGCGCGGCGACATGCTCGTACACGCACACAATCGACCGGTGGTGGCGCGCAACTTCGATGCGCAGGTGGTGTGGCTGCACGAGCGCCCGCTCGACACGCAGAAGAGCTACTTCATCAAGCACACCACGCAGACGATCCGCATGCAGATTCAGAAAGTGCACTCTAAGGTCGAGCTCGGCACCCTCGAGAGCGTGCCAGCGGAGACGCTGCAGCTGAACGAGATCGGCAAGCTCAGCATCACCTGCCACAGGCCGATCTACTACGACGCGTACGCCGACAACCGTGCAACCGGGTCGTTCGTGATCGTGGACTCGCTCAGCAACGCCACGGTGGGCGCGGGAATGATCCTCCGTGATGAGGTCGAGCAAGACTTCGACGCGGCGATGAGAGAAGCGCGCGTTGGCTCCAGCCTGGATGCGTGCACGCAGGTGAGCCCGCGAGAGCGTCGCGAGTGCTTGGGTCAAATGGGGGTGACCGTATGGCTCACAGGGCTCCCTGGCGCGGGCAAGTTGGCGATCGCTTACATGCTAGAGCGCAAGCTGTTCGATCTCGGCCACCCTGCGTATGTACTGGCTCCCGAGGGCGACCCTTTGCCTGCCATCGCCGTCGCCGCCAAAGGCCTCACGGATGCCGGCATCATCACCCTCTGCGCACTGCCCACGAAGGCGCGTGCCGAGCGCGCGCTGGTGCGCACTCGGGTCGGGCGCGAACGCTTCTTCGAGGTGTTCGTCGACACAGCGCCAGCGCTGTGCCGTGAACGTACGCCCCAGGCCAGTTTCGACGACTTTGAGGCTCCCGATGCGCCTGACCTGACAGTTTCGATGAACGACTCGCACGGCGAGCGCGCGGTGGATAGCATCATCGCCCTCCTTGCGAAGCGCGGCCTGTTCGACCCAGGATGAGCCGCCCATCGGCAGGATTATCTGGCTCATTCACGGCTCGGGCGGCATCTCGGGTCACCCGCGCCGCAGGGCCTCGACGACCCAGTTGACGTGGCGACCTTTTGCGAGACCCGTTGCGTGTTCGCGCAGCACCTCGGATTCGAGTACGCGGATGTGATCGGGCAGGTTCGTTTGAAAGCGCGACAGGAGGATCACTTTGCCCGTGGGCGCCACCTGCCGGCCTTCGATCCGCATGCGCGAGAGCACCTCGATCGATGCTAGCCGCAACAGTTCGTAACGCTGTGCCATGTGGTCCGTGTCGCTTGCGACCGAGACGATGAGCTTGCCAAAGGTGGGGTCTTTGTTGACGAGCTTGTCGCCCGTTTCGAAGCCGCAGTCAAATCGCACTGTCAGGTCCTCGATGCCGCGCACCTCGCGTGCGGTCAGCGCACTCAGAACATCGTCCGCATCGGGCACCTCGATCCGATCGAAAATGCCGGCGTTCGGCAAGAACAGGCCGACCTTACCATCGCGCGAATCCTTGACGTCGGCCCTCCAGGTCTCCGCGTTGATGCGAAACTCGCGTGCGGCGTGCGTGTTGACCACGTCCGACTGAGAGAACGCGAGGGGCGCTCCTTGGGCTACCGCAAATTGCAGCGCGACCAGATTGAGTGGCACGAGTCCGCCGTCGTTGCGGATGCGGTGGGCCGCCTCGGTGACTGGGTGCTCCACCTGAATTCGCGTGTTCATCTCTAGTAAGTAGAAGTGTCCATCCTTGAACATCAGTTCAACGGTACACGCGCCGACGTAGCCGACCTCATCGGCGATGCGCACCGCCAAGGCACAGATGCGCGCTTCGAGCCCGGGAAAGAGTCGCATCAGCGCGGGTGGTGCCTCCTCCTGAATCTTCTGGCTGGCACGCTGCTCCGTACAATCTCGCATCCCGAAGTGGCGCGTATTGCCGTAGCGATCACGCAGTACCTGGACCTCGAGGTGGATGGTCTCTGGAATGTTCTGTTCGAACATCACGCCGCGATCCCAACCGTTCGCGCTGATATCGCCCAGCACTTTTTGCACTGCTGCCTGCACCAACTCTGGCGAGGCGATCACCACCTGACCACGGCCTCCGCCCCCATTGGCAGCCTTGAGTCGTCCGGGAAAGGTAAAGCGCTGCTCGGCGTGCCCGCGCTCGATCGCGGCCAGGATCAGCGCCGGGTCGTCATCGTCGATCACGATGCCGGGCACCACCGCATTTTCATCAATGGCCTGCGACAGCAGCCTGAACCTGCGCTTATCGCCTGCGCGTTCGACGACATCTTGCATCGGGCCGATGAAGACGATGCCATGGCGTCGAAAATACTCGATGGCGGCGGTGCTCTCGGCAAGCGGCCCGTAGCCGGGGTACAGAGCCGAGCGCGCAAGCTCGCGCTCGGCTTCACCCTTGAAGCGCGCTGAGTACACCGCGTGGATGCGCCTTGCGATCTGTACGTAGCTTGCGTAGCTCTCGCGAAAGTTACCCTTGAGTGCGATCGTGAAGCCGCCATGCTTTTCCGCGAGGCGCACTTGGAGCGAGCCTGCGTCGTCGAGCGCGCTGAACAACACGACCGGAATGGCACCGAATGCGAGCGCCTCGCGCACTGCGCGCACACCCATTTCGCCTTTGTCGGCCACGATCACATACCTAAGATCGCCTTCCCCGACCGTGGTCGCCGGAAAGCGGGACAGGTCGTGGCTCGCCAGGTAGATAAGGTCGCACACGCGGGGCGTCGAGATCCATGCACCATGCACCTCACGCGATAAGCGCGCAGACAGCGAGGCTGAAAGCCCGGGCTTGCACGTGAGGGCGAGCAACATGCGCAGGGCAGGTGCCGTGGGCTCGTGAGCGCCTTCCAGATCGGCAGCGATGTCGTGCAGCGAGCGTGTTTCGAGTTCGCGCGCAAGGTCCGCCTCGGTAGGCAACTCCGCCGTGGCCTGTTCGATGCGCGACCAGAGCGTCTTGATGCGCGCGGGCCCCTCCGGCAGCGCGCGCGCAAGGGCAGGCTCCCATGCGAAGTGACGCAGCCAGGTGGCTCCGTTGACGCTGAAATAGCGCAGCGCCATCAAGCGCTGGCCCAGCGCGCCGAGTGGCAACGAGCTGAGCTCGCCGAGCTTGGCAGTCGGGACGCCTGCCAACGTCGCAAGCACTTCGTTGCAGCCCACATGGCCGCGCCCTGGCCTGATCAGGGCTTTGGCGGCAGACGCAATCGCCGATTCACGAGCTTGACGCTGGGATATATTTTGAGTCACGGGAGCAAATCTAGCCCGGTCATGGCCCTTGCGCTTCGCCGGTGCGCCTCGCCAAAGAACACGTTGCGCGGCGACCTTAGAACGTGTTCCATTCTTTCGGTGAACCAGTCACCCACGCTCATTGCAGACTTCGCACTCGAATACACTTTCAAGCGCAGCCTAGGGCCGGTGCTCGGCCGGTTTTTCGCTGGCCTCAAAGAGCGACAGCTCTGGGGTGCCCGTACCAAGGGCGGCCGCGTGCTGATGCCGCCGAGCGAGTACGACCCGGCGAATGGCGAAGCCATCGAAGGCCTCGTCCCGCTGAGCCCGCGCGGGATGGTCACTTCGTACACGTGGGTCGCCGAGCCGCTGCCCCAGCACCCGCTACAGCGCCCGTTTGCGTTTGCCTTGATCCGCCTCGATGGGGCCGACACAGCCTTTCTGCACATCGTCGATGCGGGCAGCGAGGAGAAGCTACAAACGGGGGCGCGGGTGGTGGCGCGCTGGGCCGAGGAGAGGTGCGGGTCGATTCGAGACCTCGCGTGGTTCGTGGTTGAGGGAGAGCAGGACCAGGCCAGCGAGCAACAGCACGCAAGCGGGCACGAGCGGGTGCCTGAGCCCCTCGAGTTGTTCAAGAGTCCCGTTCGGCTCGACTACAAGGTGATCGCGCCAGAGACGCTGGCCAAATTCTTGCGCGGCCTGCAGGAGGGGAAGATCTGGGGCCGCAACGACCCGGCGTCTGGGCGCGTGTACTGTCCACCGCGCGCGGGCTCGCCGACTCATGGAACCGACATGGGCGAGTACGTGGAAGTGAGCGACCACGGCACGCTGACGACGTTCTGCGTGGTCAACATCGCCTTCGAGGGGCAGGTCATGAAAGTGCCTTACGTCTACGGAGCCATCTTGCTCGACGGTTCCGACACGCCCTTCTTGCATCTCGTCGATGTACCGCCCGACGAAGCGCGCATGGGTCTGCGCCTCAAAGCGCGCTGGAAGCCCGCCAGCGAGCGCACCGCCACCTACGCCGACATCGCCTGCTTCGTGGCCTCCGGCGAGCCAGACGCCGCATTCGATCGCTACAAGGAGTACCTGTGATGCGCGAAGTTGCTGTGGTCGCGTTCGCGCAGACGCGGTTCGTCGCACAGGATCTCT
>JBKJIA010000088.1:0-4058 GCA_046598735.1 Polyangiales bacterium | reverse complement strand
GGCGGACCTAGGCCCAAGCAAGGCCAAAGGCTCCTCGACTTCAGAGAAGCCGCCAGCTCAAGGTACTCGGCCTGCGCGTCGAAGACCTACTCGGCTCAAGAGCCGCCCTAACTGATTTCAAAATCCACGAGTACAAGCGAAAAGCCAGCTGAGGAGGGAGAGATATGACTCAGCCCGCACGAAAATCTGAAAACCTGTTCGACAAGATCCGCATGCTGCCACCCGACAAGATCACCGAGGTCGAGGACTTCGTCGATTTCCTCCGCATGAAGAGCGACGAGCTACTCGCTAAGCGCGCCGTCACCAAGCTCTCCGAGCAGGCCTTCGAAAAGGTCTGGGATAACGAAGACGATGCCGAATACGACAAGCTTTGATTTCGCAGATGTCGTGCTCGTCCCGTTCCCGTTCACCGATCAGAGCACCACCAAGAAGCGGCCCGCCGTCGTCATCAGCTCCGAGCCTTACCATCGGCAGCGATACGACCTGACCACCATCGAGACCGGCCTGGTGCTGCGCATCATGGGCAAGCTGCACGCCGACGATCGTGGCGCCCTGCGTAAGGCGCTCGATAACATCCTGGGGGAGTGACTACTCGAGCCCTTAGCAAAGCTTAGTACCTCAAGCGCGGGCGGAGTTACCTGGCTGCCCAGTGTGCATCCTTGAGAACAGACATTCGTGCAAGAGCCACACGCTCCGCCGCAGTCCACTTCGGTCTCTGGCGGATCCTTGATCTTATTACTTGAGCCGGACCTTACTTTCTTGGCTAGAGCGGGCCAAAGGCGCTAACGCGCCGATCGTGCTACCAGGGAGCGCCATGACGATGACCGCTCCATCCGAAGACGTCCGCAGCGCAGTCGAGCCAGTACACGGACTGCGCACGTTCTTCACGCGGCCGGTGCTGGCCGGCCTCGCGGGCAACGTGATGGAATGGTATGACTTCATGATCTACGGGTACTTCGCGTCGACGATAGGCGCGCTGTTTTTCCCGGCAAAAGACCCGCTCGCCTCGATGATCGCAGCTTACGGTGTGCTCGCGGTGAGTTTTGTGATGCGTCCGTTCGGGGCCATTTGGTTCGGGCACATTGGCGATAAGCTGGGTCGCAAACGCGCACTCGAGCTGTCGGTCACGTTGATGGCCATTCCTACATTCTTGCTGGGTTTGTTACCTACGTATCAAACGCTGGGCGTGCTGGCACCGATCTTACTTACGGTCTTGCGCCTGATGCAGGGACTGTCGGTGGGCGGCGAATACACGAGCTCATTCTCGTTCGTGATCGAACACGCCCCGCAAAATCGTCGGGGCTTGCACGGGGCGCTTACCACGTGTGGCGCGATCATCGGCATCTTACTGGCGTCGCTAGCCGGGGTCATCACTTCCAAATTGGCGGAGGATCCCAGCATTGGAGGCTGGGCCTGGCGCGTGCCGTTCTTACTCGGCGTGCTCGTAGCCGGCGTGGGGCTATGGGTGCGGCGCAGTCTGCACGAGACGCCTAGCTTCGAGAGGCTGAAGGCCGCAGGCGGCATCGCCAAAAGTCCGTTGCTGGAGGTCTGGCGCAACGAAAAACTGCGTATTACCCGGGTTTTTCTGCTTTACGCGCTGGGCTCCGCGATCTTTTACATCTTGTTTTTGTTCGTGCAGGCTGCGCTTGCTCAGGCCGGCATGCCTCGACATTTGGCGCAGCTTGCGACCACGTGTTCGCTGGGCGTGCTGGTGTTCTCGTTGCCTTTTGCGGCGTACATCTCTGATCGCATCGGTCGTCGTCCGGTCATGTTAGCGGGCGCGCTTTCTACGCTGCTGTTCATCGTGCCTCTGTACAAGATGTTGCAAAGCCTAGACTTCGCGCAGGTCGTGACGGCTCAGATCGCGATGACGTTGATCTCCTCGGCCGTGATGGGCCCCGTTCCCGCGGCCATCACCGAGATGTTTCCGGCGCGCACGCGCTTCAGCTCCTTGTCGGTTGGTTACAACACGAGCTTGGCGGTGTTCGGCGGCACCGCCCCCATGGTGGCCGGGCTCTTGATGCGTCAGACCGGCAACCCGACCAGCCCCGCGTATTACCTGATGGCCTTGGCGTTGGTCTCGGGCGCCATCGTCTTCTTTGCCAAAGAGACCTACCGCGACGCCATCGATTGAACACTCAGACGCGGTCTTTTCCCCGAACAATCGCAGCCCTGGTACGATGTGCGCTGCGGAGGGCCCATGGCAGAGCGCTCGCTCGAAGAAAAAATCCGGCGCCTGTCTTTGGTACAACAAGTGGGTGTCGCGTTATCAGCCGAGCGCAACCGCGATCGCTTGATCGAGATGATCCTCGTGGAAGCCAAGAAGCTGTGCAACGCAGACGGGGGCACGCTCTATCTGCGCACGGATAACGATCAGCTCAAGTTTGCGATCTTGCGCAGCGACTCACTCGGCATGAGCCTCGGCGGCACCACCGGCAAGCCCATCGACTTACCGGACATCCCCATGTTCGATCCGGAGACGAACGCTGCGAATACTAAGAACGTGGCGACTTACTGCGCGGTGCAGCGGCGCACGATCAACATCCCCGATGCTTACCATGCGAGTGGCTTCGACTTCAGCGGCACCATCGCCTTCGATCGCCGCAACAACTATCGCAGCAAGTCGTTCCTTACCATTCCCATGGTCAACAGCGAGGACATGGTGATCGGCGTTCTACAGTTGATCAATGCCCGCGACGCGAGCAGCAGCGCCATCGTCGCGTTCGAAGATGACGACGAGCAGATTGTCAGTGCCTTGGCTTCACAGGCGGCGGTCGCCCTCGACAATCAACAGCTACTCGACCAACAACGAGAGCTGCTCGAGAGCTTCATCCAAGCCATCGCCTCGGCCATCGATGCGAAGTCTCCCCACACCGGCGGCCACTGCGAGCGGGTGCCCGTGTTGACGTTGATGATCGCAGAGGCCGTATGCGGCGAAACAGAAGGTCCACTCAAGGGCTTCGCGCTCTCGGAAGACGAGCTGTACGAGCTGCGCATTGCGGCGTGGATGCACGACTGCGGTAAGGTTACTACGCCCGTCCACGTGATCGATAAGGCCACCAAGCTCGAAGCCCTCTTCGATCGCATCGAGCTATTACGGGCGCGCTTCGAGTTGCTCAAACGCGATGCGGAAATCGCCCATTTGCGCAGGATGGTGGTTGGCGAACCAGCGGAAACCTCCGCTGCGACGTACGCTGCAGACCTTACGCAACTTGCAGACGATCTGGCATTCCTAGAGCGCGCCAACATCGGTCGTGAGTTCGTACCGCCCGAAGATCAAAAACGCATCGAAGCCATTGGTATACGCAGCTACGAAGAAGGGGGGCAAGCCAAGCGCCTGCTGAGCGCGGACGAAGTGCATCACCTTTCGATCTCGCGCGGCACGCTTACTTCTGATGAGCGCGTGGTAATCAATCGCCACATGGTCGAAACGATCAAGATGCTGGAAGCCTTACCCTTCCCGCGGCACCTTAGTCGCGTGCCTGAGTATGCGGGCGGTCACCATGAAAAGATGGATGGCTCCGGCTACCCCCGCGGCATCTACGCAGGCGACATGAGCGTGCCCGCCCGCGTGATGGCGATAGCCGACGTCTTCGAAGCGCTCACCGCCCAGGACCGACCTTATAAACGCGGCCTGTCACTCAGCGAGTCCATGAACATCATGGGCAAGATGAAGGCCGACAATCATCTCGACCCCGACCTGTTCGACGTGTTCGTGCGCTCGGGTGTTTATAAGAAGTATGGCGAGCGTTACTTGCCAGCGCATCAGCTCGACCGCGTCGACGAAGCCGCATTGCTTGCGATAAAGCCGCGAGAATTTGCGTTACCAGCCAAGACTGAGCGCGCCAAGCGACTCAAGACTTTCATTCCACCGTACGACGCCTAAGCTCTGGAGCGCTGCTATGCAACACGTGGTCACCAAACCTTCCGCACCGTTTCGTTCCAGCACGGGCAAGTTCGAAGTTCATCAGATCCCAGCCTGGCAGGACAATCTAGTGTGGTTGTTCGTGTGCACGCGCACGGGCGCAGCCGCCGCCGTGGACGGACCCGATGCGGAG
>JBKJIA010000504.1:0-6269 GCA_046598735.1 Polyangiales bacterium | reverse complement strand
TGCTGAAGCACGCGAAGGGGGAATCATGCTGCTTCAGCATGACCCCGCGCGGGCGGCTGGATCAAGTGCGCGACACGGGAATCTTATGTAGCCGCGCGCAACATGTGCTGCGTGCGGATATTTGACCTTATGTAGTCGCGCGCAACATCGCGCGAGCAGCGCGTCACGTTAAGTGCTTAGAAACTACCACCCAGCGACAGGCGCATCTGCCCCGGTCCCAGGTTGGCGCCGTAATGTAGGCCATATAGAAGCCGCCGTCGGCGCTCGCGAAGCTCACGAATCTCGGGAGAATACACCCGACGCTTGGCGATGCGCTTGGCCAAGAAGACCGTGCCGCCGACACCCAGGGCGAGGCCCACAGCCGCGATGCCCACGGTGGTGCGAGCAGCGGAGCGCGCATTACGCTCATCTCGGCCATCGATCAGGCCATCGCCGTTCCAATCGTCGCCACTGTCGTAGCCCCAGTCGTCGTCGCTCCAATTGTCGCGGTCGTCGATCGATTCGGCTTGTGAATAGTTGATCAAGGCCACCATGCCGAACAGTAAGGCTGTGCCGTAACCTGTGGCCATCATCACGATGGGGCCTGCGATACCATGCTGACTGCGCGCACGATCGAGCTCGCCCAGACGCGTATTAATCTGCTCGAGCTCCGGCGATGACGGTGCTGACGCGCCCGGATAGTAAGGTGCCGGGCCATAGACATAGCCTGGCGGGGGCGGTGGAAACTGCGACGGCGCAAGAACAGTTGGCGGTGCCGCGGCGGCCGGGGGTGCAGCGGCTGGGGCGACGGCGGGCGCGGTTGCTGCCGCATCCGATGGCGGAGTGGTCGCGGTTGCGGGCGCGGCTTGCGGGACTGGCGCGGGAGCCGGCGCAGCAGCTGGTACCGGTGCGGGCGCTGGAGCTGGAGCGCGCACCGGGACGGGCGCAGGGGCCGGTGTGGCTTGCGCAAGCGCCGGAGTAGACACCGTCACCGAGGCGAGATTGACGAGGAGGAGTAAAAGCGCGATCCGTCTCATGCCGGGCACGATAGCACAGGCCATCTAAATTTTGCGCAGCCTCACCCCGGCGATCTTACGGTCCTGACGCCTGCTGGCGCTTGGTGAAAGGTTCCCAGCCGCGGATGCAGGGAGACGCGTGCAGACAGCTTCGTGCGCGAGCAGCCAGCGTTTGCGTTCTAGCCCTCCCGCGTAGCCTGTAAGGGCGCCGAGCGCGCCGATCACACGGTGGCAAGGCACCACGATGGCCAGCGGATTTTCGCGATTGGCGGCACCCACCGCGCGTGCCGAGCCAGCGCGGCCCATCGCTGCGGCGAGCGCGCCATAACTCGTGGTGGATCCGGCCGGAATACTGCGCAAGGCCTGCCACACCGCGCGGTGAAACGGCGTGCCCCCCGTCTTCACTTGCAAGTGCTCGAGTGCGCGTAGATTACCGGCGAAGTACGCGTCGAGCGCCGTGCGCACGGAGTCAGGCGCGGCGCCTTCCTTCAGTGTGTACACGCCGTAGTGCGCGAGGAGTAAGCGCTCCATGCGCGCGCGGTAGTCTGCAAAATCGAGTGAGCGTAACGTGTCCTGCTCGTCGCTGACTAAGATGATGCTGCCGATGGGGGAAGGGTAATAGTCAACTCGCAAGTCCATGGGGGCGCTCCTTCTCTGAGGGATGCTCTTCCGTGCGCGCGGCGTCAGCCGTCCATAGGTGCAGGACGGCATAGCTACGCCAGGGCCGAAAGACCTCTGCTCGACCGAGTAAGGTTTGGGCGCTCGGCCGCACGCCGCCTTCAGCCATCGCGCGTTGTAGGCCGATGTCTGCGGCGGGAAATGCGTCGCTATGGTGAAGGGCCCGCATGGCGATGTACTGGGCCGTCCAGGCACCGATGCCGGGTAATGCCGTAAGTCGCGCTACCGCTTGCCCTAGATCGGATGGAGCGTCGAACAGGGTGGGATCGGCCAAGACCGCGGCTGCCAGGCCGGCCAAGGTTGCGGCACGCGCGCGCGGCATGGGTAGCTTTGCGAGTAGCTCACTACGAAAGCGCTCGGGACCTGGAAAGGCACGCTGGAGCGAGCCAGTCATACCATTCATTTCGAGAGGGTGATGGGCAAGCAGATTGACTAGCTCTCCTGCCAAACGTGTAGCCGCTTGCACGGTGATCTGCTGGCCCAGCACGGCACGCACGGCGATTTCGAAGCCATCCCATGCACCTGGAATGCGCAGGCCGGGTCGCGCGGCAACGAGTGGCCCAACGATTGGGTCGCACGAAAGCGTCCGCGCGATCGCCTCTGGATCTGCACCGAGATCGAACATCTGACGAACGCGCGCGATGATCGCAGGCAACGCGACCACGCGACCCAACTGCACGCGCACGCGCAGCGACGAACGCTCAGGACAATCCGACACTTGCAGGGAGCCAATCATCCTATCGAGCTCGATCACGCGTGCGTACGTGCTGTCGCTCACGTGCTCGACCCCGGGAATCGCGCGGGCGCGCAGAAAGTCGAGCATGAGGACAAAGTCGTAGGGCGCTCGATAGGGCAGCAGAAGCTCCATGCCCGAAGCCGCATCCTTATGGCCCGAGCGCGTCACAGCGCGTCGCCTGAGCTCCGTGGGCGGCTTACCGTACAACTGTTGGAAGGTTTCGTTGAAGCGTCGCAAGCTCGAGAAACCAGCGGCGAGCGCCACCTCGCTCATCGACATCTGACTATCGTGAATAAGCTGCTTTGCGAGCAGCACGCGGTGCGTTTGCGCGACGCTGACGGGACTTGCTCCTAGATGTTGCTGGAACAAACGACGCAACTGACGGGAGCTCATGCCCAAGCGCGAAGCCAGTGCGTCCATGTCCCCGGCATCGAGCGCCCCGCGATCGATCAACGCAAGCGCGCGGGATACGCTAGCAGAGCTGCCACGCCAGGCATTCAGCACGGGTGAACACTCAGGCCGACAGCGCAAACACGGGCGAAAACCAGCTTCTTGTGCGGCGGCCGCGCTGGGAACGAATACGCAGTTTTCGAGCTTCGGCGGGCGCGCGGGGCAGACCGGCCGACAGTAAATCCCGGTGCTCGTCACGCACGTGAAAAAGCGACCATCGTAGCGGCCATCCCTAGCTTGCAGGATGCGGTAACAGCGCTGAGGATCGAGGTCCATGGCGAGACACTAACGCGGCGAAAAAGCTTACGCTCGCGGTTTTCGGACATGGTTGATCTGGCGGCTGGTCTTTCCCGGCGGCGGCGTGGCTCAAAGATGAGGTCTACGCGCGGGTCCATAGGTACGTGGGCTTATACGTGCCAGCGACTGCGTTCAACGCATCACTGTAAGATCACACCGAGCGAGCAGAAGCCACCTACGCACAAATCGCTGCTGTTGCAGCAGTCGGTATTTTGCGTGCATTTATCGCCCTGGGCCGAGCACTGCGTATCGGGAGGCATGTTGCCGCACTGGAGCGCGCCGCTACTGGCGTTGGCGGTGCAGAAGCCGTTGCAACACTGGTCGCCGCTTGCGCAGGACTGCCCGTCGTCTCGACAAGGGTCAAGAACCCAAAAGCCGCGCGAGTTGCCAGCCAGAATCTCCTGCGAGGGTAAGTAGAATGCGGGGTGGCTTGCGTCGGCTCCTGGCTTGGCAGTTAGGTCGATCGCTGCTACCCACAATTTCTTAGGGGTAATATTTGCCACCAGGTCTACGCCGCGCGGGTCAGAACAGAAAGGCGGAAGCGTTGCCACGCTGCCGTATAGTCGCCGGCTCGTAAACACGATCCAGGCGTAGCCGCCCGATGCCACCGGGTTGACGGTAGGCTCGTAGTTGAGATTGACGTCGTCTGCGTGATCGGGATCGATGCCGCCGACTTGTTGCCCATCCGCGGCGCAGGTGATGGAGATAGGCGCGGCCAACTTGGGTAGGTAAGAGACACCTTGCGCGTCGAAACCGTTGAGCGCGTTGAGCGGCGTAACTTTCCTCGCGTCGCTGGTGCTTGTCCAATAGAGCTGAGCTTTGGCGCCCCGGCGCGTGTACAGCGCGCCTTCTTTCGCAGTCTGGTCTTCTCCTACCTTAACCTGTTGGTGGAAGACGAGCGACTCTCCAGCGGGCAAGAACGCGGGCCAGCCCGGGCGAAACGCGGCACCCAAGGCGGTCGTATCGACGACGGTGCGCGCGTTGCTGAAAGTCTGCGTAGCGGCCGCGAAGTCCATGACGACGAGCTTATTCTTGGGGTCGGTAATGCCCGGGCCCGCCATGGGATTGAAGGCCACCAATTTACCGGCCGGATCGAAGGCGGGCGTACCAATCTTGGTCGCGACCTCGGCAAGCCCGGGCGGAGTGATGGCCGTCGCGGCGGTGGGCATCTGCAGAATCTTACCATCCTCGGTCAGGGCAAAGCTGCCGTCCGGATACATGCCGGGGAACGCCGTGCTCACCGTCATCGAAGTCTCTGCAATGCCGCTCGGGGATAGCGCATACGAGACCGACTTACCGCCACCCTGGTAGGAGGCGATCAGCCGCGAGCCGTTGGCCGATACGGAATGGCACACGCGACACTTACTTTCATCGCCGCTCTCACCCGCGGCGAGCTTGGGTGCGGTGTCACCCACCCGAATGGAAAGCACCGCACCTCCGAACTTCTTGTCGCCACCGACGGCATCGCCGGCATAGTTCTTGGCGAGCTGGGTGCCGTACGAATTGTAATAGATGGTGCCCGACAGGCGCGCTGGCGCGATCGTCCAAGTTTGGCGCAGCGGCCCCGCGGCGACGCCATCTTTTACAACCGTAAGCTTCACCGTCAGGTTGTCGCGCTCGCCACTGGGCGTGATGCCACCGGCGGTTTGGATCGCGGTATCCCAGACGTCTTGCGGAATGGGATGGCGGATGAAGGGGCCGCCCGTTTGCGTGAGGATCGCCGGGCGTCCGAACGTGCCGGACCAATGGTAAGATCCGCTGGTCGTGTCGAGCTCGACGCGTATGGCATCCGCATTCGCTTTGGACCAACTCCACATAAGGAGTGGAGCAGGCAGGCCGCGCGGCCATACCGTGCCTTCATAAGGGTATAGAAAGCGAAGTCCGTCGGCGCTGCCATCGGAGGCCGGCGTGTCTAGTGCCGCGCCTGCTGCAGCATCCGTGAGCGCTCCGCCCAACCCTTCGCCACCTACGCCACCTACGCCACCACCTGCGCTCAGCTCTGCGACGTCGTCTGCGATCTGCGAGGTTTGGCCACTGGTCACGCCGTTTTGGATGGCGCGCAGCCGGATCAAAACCTGACGTTCCAGCGTCTTACCCTGGTAGCCCACCTTCACCGTGACGAGACCCCCAACACGTCCGGTAGGCTGGAAGGTTGCGCTCGCGGCTGGGCCCGCCGCAATCGTCGCAGCGTCGCCACGATCGACTGAGAAAGCTACGCTGATGGGATGGCCATTCCGTGACGCCGTAAACTCTACAACAGGCTGGGTAGAGCCTTGGTCGACGTCTAGGGTCTGCAGACCCGTAGGCTGCACGTCGAAGGTGACATCGTCCGGGGGCGCGCTTGCGCCGCCTTCGTTCCCGCCGTTGCTGCCCGAGCCGGCGTTTGCGCCGGAGTTGTCGCCCGCGCTCCCAGCTGTATTACCACCGGCATTGTCACCTGAGTTATCTCCGCCTGCGTTTGACGCACCGCCCGAGTCACTCGAGCATGCGCCCAAGGCCAGACATAGCAGCCATGCCGTGCAGGAGGCGCGTAGCGCGCGGGATCTTAGGGGGTTGGGGGAGGAATACGGTGTCACACGGGTGAACGACATACCTGTCAACATAAAGGGTTGCGCGGCAGGTGGGGTGGCGAATGTCTATCGCGGCTTCGGAAAAGATTGCACCACATGTCGTGAAATGCGGCCTAAAGCCCACGGCGTTGCGACATCGCGCAACCCACTGCGACACGCACCTGCCGACGTACTGCGCCATTTTCCCGTTCAGTCCGGGTCTTGCGCGACTACTCCCGGCTGCAACGTTTGTGTGAAGCGCGAAGGGCCGGGCACGTTCGCGGTGGCGAAACCTAGCGGAGGAGAAGGGATTCGAACCCCTGGTAGCTTGCGCCACGCCGGTTTTCAAAACCGGTGCCTTAGACCACTCGGCCACTCCTCCAAGTACTCGAAGTCGCGGCGGTTTAGGCTGGATGCTGGAGGCCGTCAAACGGGCGGCGAGCCCGGCGTGTGCTGGGTCCCAGTCGCCGTCTGGGTGCTGAGCGCTATCTCGGTGAAAGCGCGTAATCGCGACGGAGTCCTTGCGTCTTTGTAGTGAGGGTTCGCAAGGCGACCCCTAGAAAC
>JBKJIA010000475.1:0-37126 GCA_046598735.1 Polyangiales bacterium | reverse complement strand
ACTACGCAGACGGTAATATCGGCGAGCAACCAGAACGCATGGAGCTGCTCTCGCAACTGCTCGACTCGGGCGTGCATGCGCGCTTGCCGAGCGAGCGCGCCAAAGCGATGGCCAGCGAGCTGCGCGGCTCAGCCAGCTAGCCGCGCGAACGCGTGGCCGCCACGACGCCGCTGCGCACGCAGATCACGCTCGCCGAGCGCATGCACGTCGCGCTCGGGCGCTCTGCCCATGCCGCGCTCGCGGGCCTGAAGCGCGTGTGGAAGGCCGATGGGAGCTCCGAAGCCGAGATTCACGCCATCATTCCCGACCGTCCCGCCAGCAAGAAGACGGCGGCCCAAGCGCCCAAAAGCTGAAACGATTAGCAAAGCAGTCCGGCTTTGGGCAGTCACAGCCTTGTGAGTGGCGATTAGCGCTCGCCTTTCGCGAACCACATGCACGTGGTTCAGCCTTTCCCCAGGGGGAACCGTGATTCCCAACGCTGGGATTCTCAAAATCGGCAGTCTTTGAGCCGGTCCAGCTTTGTGAGTCGTTGTTTGGTGCGCGGGGGCGGCCACTTCCAAGCTTGGGATTCGACTTGGACGAGGGGCTTCTGGCAACCCCAAGCCCGTGGCGCGCGAACGCCGATCCCAGTCTGCGAATCACACGCGTGCGGGCCTCGCTTCGTGCACCAGCTCGGTGCTCGGTGCGCCTGAACGTGAGCGTGAGCGTTGCCATCCCCATCTCGACTCCGCTCACGCGCGTGAGCGTGAGCGTGAGCTCGATCGCTTTGAACGGCGCGATGTGCGTGCACGCCGCCATATGTCGTACGCAGAGCACATGTTTGAGGATGGCGCGGGCGCTTTTTTCGCGCGTTTGCGGCGTCTTGAGCGAAGTGGACTCCGAACCGAAGGATTGGGCCCGACCGCACATCTACGTCGCAAGGGGACCAGGGGGCGTTAGTCACGAGCGTGCGCTGCGTGAAGCTGCCTCTCACCTGGCGCTGACGGAAAGGACACCGACTCATGTTCATCTCAAAGCAGTCGTTCCACCGAGCCCGCTTGCCGATTGCGGCATCGGTGCTTTCCATACTCAGCCTGGCAGGGTGTGGGCCCACACAGATGCAGGCCGACCCCGACTCCCCCGCGGTGTCCTCGACCGAGTTCGCGATCGATCTCGACTACTCCCACGACGAGATGTTCGGCTTCAACATCGAGCAGTATTTGCAGGAGAACGCTCCTCACCTCCTGCCGCACGCGGAAGAAATCTCGCACGTAGCCGGCGTGTCCCGAATCAGCCCGCGTGCGCTGATAGCCCTCATGGAACAGCAGTCCGGAGCCGTAGAGAATCCTGATTTTACGGAAACTAGCCCGTTAGGTGATCTGTCAACGAAAGTTGGCTTCCTCGACCAGCTCCGCGACCTTTGCACTCGTCTCGAAGGTCTCCGCAAGACCACGAGCATGCGCTTGGTGATTGGCGCCCCTGATGCGGCGATAGCCTCCGTGCTGCCGCGCGTGAGCATGGATGCACTGGGTGACACCTATCAAACCCTGTTTCCCGGAGTCGTCAGCCAGCCAAAACTCAAGGATAAGGCAGCGGACGCGCCGATTCCCATGCAGTTTCCGTGGCCCGTTGGCGACTCCTGGGGCTTTGGTGGCGCGCATGCCGATGACGGATCCGGACCCATCCTGAGCTCTCTCGACCTCTGGGGCAGCAATGCCGGCTGGGGTGATCCCGTCAACGTGAAGGTGGTCGCTGCTGCAGCGGGCAAGCTGAAGAGGCACTCCAGTTGCTATGCCACCGTCGTCCATAGCGGCAACTGGTCGACCGGGTACTACCACCTGGGTGAGATCTTAGTCGCTGATGGTACGACCGTCGCGGCGAACCAGCCCATCGCGAAATACGCAAACACGAAGAGTCAGGCCCTTTGTGACGGGGGGAGCTCGACTGGTCCCCACGTTCACTGGACGCTCTACTCCTTGAATCAAGAAACGAGTCTCTCGGGTAAGGTGCTCTCCGGCTGGACGGTCCATCCAGGCACCTCCAGCTACGACGAGAACTGTGCGCGCATGTACCTCACCCGCAACGGCGTCAAGGCCTGCACGTCGGGGTCGATGCGCAACGATGGCATCAGCCAAGGCACCACGGATCTTTGTCCCAACGATCCCAACAAGACCGATCCCGGTCTCTGCGGCTGCGGCGTAGCAGAGGGGACCTGCCCCACGGCAGCCCCACGCATCGAGATGTCCAAGGCTAACTACGCGGCCAACGAAGCGATCTTCGTTCGCTACTACGACCTACCCGGCAACGCGACGGACTGGATAGGCATCTTCAGCCCCGGAGCGGCAAACACGGCCGATCTTCAGTACCTGTACTCGAACGGTGCCAAGAGCGGCACCATGCAGTTTGCGGGCAGAGCCGCGGGCAACTACGAGGCGCGACTGTTCTTCAACGACAGCTACACGCTGCAGAAGAAGACCTCATTTACTGTTGCCAGTGCGCCGATCGACAACTGCCCGAACGATCCAAACAAGACGGCACCCGGTGTTTGTGGGTGCGGGGTGCCGGAAGGCTCATGTACCCAGGGCCCATCCGTCACCACAAGTAAATCGACCTACGCCGTGAACGAATCCATCAGTGTTAACTTCGCCGGCTTGAGCGGGACGAGCAGTGATTGGATCGGACTTTACAAGGTGGGAGCGGCCAACACGAGTTACCTGGTCTACCAGTATACAGGCGCTGGAAAACTCAAAGGCACCCTGACCTTCGCCGGTCGTAGCGCCGGGACCTACGAGGCACGGCTGTTCCTCAACGACAGCTATACGTTGAAGAGTAAGGTTACGTTGACCGTGAAGTAGTCGGCAAAGGCGACCGCGGCTCACCCTTCACGGCGAGGGGCACGGCCGCAAAAGCGCCTACTACGACGGAGACGAGGGGATGCACTCTCTTCACCAGCTGAGCTTCAAGCTCCGCAGCGCTTGCCACCTTGGCACGGTTAAGACAGCGCTCCGACGATATGGCGCACGACACGCACTACGCAGCCAAGAATGTAGGGGTATTGCGCGCTTTTTGATCGCGGCACGTGCCTTGCAGTGCGCAGAGCTCAACCCAAGGAGCTCAAAGAAACCTCATGCTTAATACCTATCTGTCGCGCCCCGCGCTGCCCTTCGCGCGACCTTACGGTCGACTCGCATCCCTCCTGTGCGCACTGCTTGTGCTGACCGTATCCCATGCTCACGCGCAAAGCACCGCGTCTGAGCCCGCGCCGCCGACAGAGGACGCTTCCCGCTTCTCGTTGGGCGCAGGTCTCGGCTACACGTTTTTCAACGGGGCCGGTGTCGGTGTCGGTGTCGGCGGCGCAGGCCTCTCGGATCTTGGCTCGCGGGCTCCCTATGCCACTGGGCTGGTCGAGATGCGCGTTCATCCCCGATGGAGATTGGGCGCGGGTCTGAACGGCGCTTACACGCACTCTGGCGCGCGTAGCGGGACGGGGTTCGGCGGGGCCGACCAGCCTGCTCAGAGCTATGGCGTGGGGGGCGCGTCGCTCAGCGCACGCTACATCATCAACCCCGGCGCCGTCGTCGAGGTGTCGCCGCTGCTCGCCCTCGGTGTCCACGCTGGCAGGGCCAAGGGGCAGCCCGCGGGCTCCACGATGAATGCGGAGGGAGGGTACGAGCCCATCACCCAGGACACGCGCGAGGCGGGCGTGGATGCGCGCCTCGGACTCGTGGTCGAGCACCGACTCTTGCCGCAGCTCTGGCTGCGCATGGAGAGCAGCTTCGTCTCGGCCAACTACAGTCAGGCTCGCGCCACGTTTCGCGCTCAGAATCAGACGACGAAAAGCGACTTCAACCAGACCAGTCTTGCCGCGGGCTTCAGCCCCGCGCTCCAACTCCGTATGACGTTCTGCACTCGCATCTAAGTCAGCCCCCCTCCTGACGCAGGAGGTGCGTAGCGCGGCTCTCCACGGCCGTGGAGGTGAGCGTGAGCGTGAGCGTGAGCGTGAGCGGCTGTCCCGCTCCCCCTCCGTTAAGTTTCGACAGTCGCCACCTTACTGCCCCCTTGCGAAATACCTTCCCTTCCAGCTCGCCTGCTCCGCGAATGGTGGCGGCACGTCAGCACGCCGCGTTTGCAAGCCCGCTCCCCCGCGACTAAACGCGCGCAAACAGCGGGCCGTCGTCGCGCGAGTGAGCCATGGGGCTGCGCGGATCACGCAACGTGTGCACGTGCAGTTGCGCCTTGGGCAGCGCGCGTTGGGCAAGCTCTACAATCCGGGCGTGGTGCGTGAAAAACAGCACCTGCGTGCGCTGTGCGAGCTCGCCTAGAACGAGCAAGGCCGCTTCGCTGCGCGCATCGTCGAAGTGAACAAGAATGTCATCCAGCACGATCGGCAGCGCCGGATTGCGTTCAATGAAGCGTTCGATGCTGGCGATGCGTAGCGAAAGATAGAGCTGGTCACGGGTGCCGTCGCTCAGGCCTGCCACATGCACGCGCACAGAGTCGTCGCGCAGCGCGCACAAACGCGGCGTGTCGTCGTCGGCGTAATCGGCTTCGAGCCCGCGATAGCGTCCAAGGGTAAGACGCGGAAACAGCTGGGCCGCCCGCGATAACACCGGCGCCTGATGATCTTCACGATAGCGCTCGACTTCTCGCGTCAAAATCGCCAGCGCCAGCCTTACCTCGACGTAGCGCCTTACGTTTTGCTGCACGCTCGACAAAGCCGCTTCGACTTCTTCCGCGGATTCGCTGGCACCGCTCGAAAGCTTGAGCCTATCGAGGCCCGCACTGACGCGGCCAATTTCCTGGTCCGCGTCGCGAATCTGCTCAGCGAGCAACTCGCGTTCGCTGCTGATCTCGTGCAAGCGCGCCCGCGCCTGACTGGGCTCCACCTGGCGTGCAAGCACTTCAAGCTCACTCAGGCTTGCGCCCGCACCATGCATCAGCAGATCGGCGTCGATTTTCTCGCGCTGCTCCAGCAACTCTCTTGCGCGCGCGTGCTTCTGTTCGAGCTCGATCAGCCTGGGCACGTCCGCAACAGACAAGCCCGACAACAAGTCCTGGAGCGCGCGCTCGTAGTTAGCCAGCTCTGCTTGCACACCGGATAGTAAGGCAGACAGAGCGGCCAGCTCCTGCGTCAAGCGCTCACGATCGCGCGCCAAATCACGGGCACGCTGGGCTCGCTCGCTCAACGCCGAGACGCGCTCGGCTGGTGATAGGCTGGCCGCGTTCTGCAAATGGGCACTTGCGATCTCGTGCACCTCGCGCGTGAAAGCGGCCGACTCTGCTTCCAGGCTTGCAATGTCACGCTCCAAGCGATCGCGATCGCGTTCGCGCGCCTCGAGCTGCAAAAGCTCATGCAGACAAGCCAAGGTTTCATGCGCGCTCAAGTCCGCATCGAGCCCCAAGGCGATCAGCTCCGGGGCAAGCTCGCGACGCAACTCCTGGGCACGCTGCGTCAGGCTGGAAAGCTCCGTCTGTTGCAGTTCGAGCGCGCGCTCAGCGGCACGTTGCTCACTGAGCATGACCTTACGGTCTGCAATGCGGCTGCTCTCGCGATCGAGGCACTGCACCGCATAGGCGATTCGCTCAGACAACGTCTTTGGGGTGACTGCATTCGCACCCAGCACGCTCGCGATCAGCTGCGTCAGTGCGTCGCGCCACGCGCTTTCAAGCGTACACACGCGTTCATGTTCGGCGTGCGTCTGTTCGTGCTCTTCAGCAAGCTGGACCAGAACGCGCAGTCGCTCGCGCGCGGCCGCCACGTCGCGCGGAGCACGCTGTGCCAGACCTATCGCTTGCCAAAGCGCGACAAAGCGCGCGTGTTGATCCGTAAGCTCGCGATCGAGCTCAGCTTGCGCGCTCTCGAGCATGGCTTGCGCAGCTTCGATCGCTTGCAGACGCGCACGCTGCTGCGCCAGCAAACCTGAGCGTCCACTTTCCGAGCGCAGTCGATCGGCCACACGGTCGCTGGCACGTTGCGAGGCTTCGAACGCGCGCAAGCGATCGACCGCAACGGGAGCTGTGCCCGCACGAAAGTCCGCCGAAAGCGCGCTCCAAAAGCGCTCGCGCACGCTGCGCGCTTCCGTCAAGTCGTCTTCCGTAACCGGTTCGCCCTCCGCACTCAACAACGCGATTTCCTGCGCTAGCGCGGCATGTTGCTGCGCCGTCTCTTGCACGTTGTCGAGCAGGTGCTGACGACGGCGCTGCAGGGCTTCCAAGCCCTCGTTCAACGCATCGACTTCGGCCATACCTGGCAAGCTCAAACGCGCAAGCGTCGCTATCGAATGCGTCAGCCCCAACTGCGCAAGGCCGCGTTCAATGCTGGCGCGCTGACGCTGAAGCTGCGCAGACAAGCGCGCAATCTCGGCTTCGAGCTGAGTGTGATCTTTAGACTGCACATGCGCGCGCAGTGCCTCCACGGGCAGCGGCTCGCCCAATGCAAGCACACGTTCACGCGCAAGCTCATGCTGCTGTTGCGCAGCTCGCTCCTGCAGACGTGCGCGAGACAGCTCCGCATCGAGCGCGCGCAGCTCTTCTGCAACCTTACGTAAGCGGGCGCGGCGCGCAGCATCGAGCGCTTGGGCCCCTTCGAGCGCCTGGCCCATGCGCGCTCGAATGCTGGCGATATCTAGTTGCAGCGTGCGCAGCTCGCCGCGCAAGCGTGGCAGTTCGCGTTCCGCCGTACGCTGATTGCCCAGGCGCTCAGTCAGCTCGCGGGCAAGCTCGAGGCTTACCGTTGTCTCCTCGGGCGCAAGCTCGCTCTGCAAGCGCAACGCTTCCTGACGTTGTGCACTCAAACGCGAGACTTCGGCCAGAAGCTGCGTGCGCTGCCGTTCCAAATCCTTGGCGTGCGCCAGCAATTCGGCCGACACTTGCAGCACGTCACCGAGCACGCTGCGCTGCACATCCAGCTGATCGCGCGTGGCCAGCAACGGTAAGGCACGCAAGCTCAGCTCGAGCCGCGCTTGCTCGGCCAACAGCGCCGCCTGCGTGCGACGTTTGTCCTCGCGAATGCTTTCCGCGTCGAGCAGCGCGCGTTTTTGTTCTTCGAACGCCTGCGGCGACAGCATGGCGTCCTTACGCTCTCGCTGCTTCTCGCGCAGCAGGGACAGCGCGACGTTGAGCTTGCGTTGACCCTTGGGACGATAGAGCGCATCGGCCTCGTCCTTGAGGCTCGTCAAGGCTGCGTGAATCGAGCGTGCGCCCGTGCCGGCATCGAACAAGCCTTCGCCCAGGCCCCCTCCGCCTTGCAACAGCGCTTCGGCACCCAAGCGCAACCGTTCGTGGTCAAGCCCGAACATCTGGCGATACAAGGTCTCATCGAGGCCGCCCAGCAGCGCGCGCAGCGTACTTTCATCGAGCGGACGCTCGCGCTCATCGAGCAGCGTCTGCTTGCGACCCTTACGTCTTACGATCGACAGGCGCGTGCCGTCCTTGGCACTCAAACGCGCGGCGAGCCTTAGCTTGCCCATCTCGTGCAAGTGCGCATCCGTGGTGCGCTCCGGAATGCCATACAGTAAGGCCACGAGCGCCCGCAGCGTGGTGCTCTTGCCCGCTTCGTTCGGACCGTACACCAGCTGCAGCGCTTGCGGCGCCGCGCCAAAATCCAGGCGCGTGCCCGAAAACGGCCCAAATGCCAGCAGATCGAGCTGCTCGATTCTCACGGCACCTCATCCAGCAGACGCGGCAACAACAGCTGCTCTACCGCTGTGATCATGGCGCGTGCTTGTTCCTCGTTCTTCAAATCGATACCTAGCTCCAGATCGCGCACCTCGTGGGGCAAGCTCGCTTCAAGCTCGCGAATTTCGTCAACCAAATTGCCCAATAGGCTGGGGTCGTTGCGCAGTGAAGCCAGCGAGCGCACGAGCTGCCCCACGGCATCGTCGCGTTCGGACAAGAGCGTAAGGTCGAGCGGCAGACGCGTGGAAAACTCGATCTCCTCGACCCACACATCGCCGCCGCTGACTTCGTGGGCGCGCGCTTGAATGGCCGCACGCGTGCGTTCGGGATCGCGCATCAACGCCGCGTGCGCGCGCGTGGCGCCAGTGACCGTGATGCGCAGTGCACACAGGCGCGTTCCCGCTTGCGCAAGCGCTGCCACCATCGCGCGTTTGCTGAGCGCCACCACGTCATCGGGATGCGAAGCATCTGAAGCATCGATGCGCGCGTGATCAAAGCGCACCACATCGAGTGCACGATGCTCGACCTTACTGATCAGCCCCTCGTTCACATGGATGAGCGTGGCCCCCTTCGGACCGAGCTCACGCATGTGCCTACCCTGCAAGTTGCCAGGAAACACGATGTAAGGCGCCTCGCTCACCAGCTCGCGGGCATGCACGTGACCGAGCGCCCAGTAGTCATAGCCCTTGTTTTGCAAGGCGCGCACGTCACACGGTGCATAAGGCGCGTGCCCTGCGCGGCCGGACAACGCCGTATGCAACAGGCCAATGTTGAACATGCCGGGCAGGGGCGCGGGATAGCTCGCACTCAGATCATCCGTGACGGCCGCGCTCGCGAAACCTTGACCATGTACCGCGACCCCAAGCTGCTCGAAGTTGCGCGTCTCTGGTGCTTTGACGCCCAGCTCGAACACGTGGCTACCCAAGTCGAGGTGCTTGGTCAGTCGACTCTGAGCATCGTGATTGCCCCGGATCCACACCACCTGCGTGCCCACTTCGCGTAAGCGCGCGAGCTGCGCGGCGAGAAACAGGCCGGTCGAGTAGTCGCGCCATTCGCCGTCGTAGAGATCGCCGGCCAGTAACAGCAACTTGGCTTGCTCGTCCAAACACAGTGCGATCAAGTTCTCGAGCGCCCGCCGCGTGGCGCCGCGTAGCTCGGCAACCGGTGCACCCTCATAACGAGACAGGCCGCGCAACGGGCTATCGATGTGCAGATCTGCGGCGTGTACGATGCGAAAACCCATGACAGGTCCGCATCCTAGGAGCCGCATCGGATCGTGCCAACCCCGCACTTGACCGCAGCGAGCAATCAGCGCTTTGATCTCGCGCGGGGGGCGGAGTCTTGAGCAATACACGATGGGTCTTGGCGCTGTGGGCGATGCTCAGCGCGCTGTCATGTGGCAGCAACGAGCCGCCACCAGTCAGTGAGCACGCGTTCGTGGTGGCTGCCGGCTTCAATCCTGTGAAGGAGTGCGAGACCACGAGCTTTGGCCGTTACGTACGGGGCGCCGCTTGCCCCGGCGCGGAGCTCCTTTTCATCTCCCGCGCGCCCTCACCCGAAGCGATCCTGAAGAGCATCCGCGCAGAGCTGACGGCGCTTGGTCAGCCTTCCGAGACGCGCAGTCTGTTCATCAACGGCAAAAACATCGATGCCATCTCGCGCTTCTATGGCTCGCCCGACAAGCCGATCATCTCCAGCCTGACTACCGTGCTCGCCATCCCAGGAAGCAGCGACTCGATCGAAGTGCAGTGCTACGCCGCGCAGCGCATGATCGATCCCAAGCGCTGTCGCGCGCTGCTCGACTCGTTCATCGAACAGGGTTTGCTGCGTGGCGAATGGCCGAGTGTGCTCGCCCAGTCGGCCGCGCGACGACCGATTAAGTTCAACGTGGTGGGCCACGAAGTGCTGCTACCGAGCAACTGCGATGAGCTGGGGCTGTTCGATGTGGACTGCCCAGACGGTCATATCCAGATGTACTTGCTCGAGAGCCCCAACCAGCTCGAAACGGCTCTGGCCGGACAGCTCGCGCAACGGGCCAATCCGACCTTGTTGCTAGAACGCAGCGTCGAGTGCGCGGTCGAGGGCCTACCCATCCAGTGCACCGTGCGTAAGTTCCGCCTGCCCTTTGGGGATGAGCTGCACGCGTACCATGCCGCCTTACAGATTCGCGGCATCCCCGTCGTGATGGCGTGTGAAACCAAGCGCTCGCGTGCCAGCCTGTTGCCGGGCGCCTTATGCAGCAGATTCTTTGGGTTCGAGCCGGACGCGCTCACCGAGCCTGCGGTGGAATAGTAAGGTCGGTCGACGCAGATGCTGGCAAGCCGAAGCACGAACAGCTAGTCTGCAACGCGATGATGAGCTCTCTGCCGCCAGGAGTCATGAGCGGGTCCCTCCACACCCACGGCGCGAACGCAGGGGAGACGCCTGACGCTTCGAGCGAGCAGCTATCCGCCGCGCTACCGATCAGCAACGGCGCGGCGCACGGTCAGCCGGAGCGCACCGGCATGGGCGTGGGCATGGGCATGGAGGGCGGCGCCATCCCCATTACTTTCGGTCCTACCGAAACACGCTCCTTCGGCTGGTTCCATGCAGCTCAGGCCCCGCAACGCGCCGTGGGCGTCGTGTTGTGTCGCCCGGTGGGTTACGAGGGCAACTGCGCCTACGAGACGTTTACTCAAATGGCCGAGCACCTGTCGCGTGCGGGCTTCGCTGTCATTCGCTTCGATTCACATGGCACCGGCGATTCGGGCGGAAGCGACGCCGATCCAGATCGCGTGGCCGCTTGGCTGTCGAGCGTAACGTCAGCAGTCGCTGAGATTCAGAAGCTGGCTGGCGTGCGCAAGGTCAGTCTGTTCGGCGTGAGGCTCGGCGCGACACTTGCCGCCAAGGTCGCAGCCGACCGCGCGGGCGTCGAGAGCTTAGTGTTGTGGGCGCCCTGCGTGTCAGGTCGCACGTTTGCCCGCGAGCTGCGCGCGTCGAGCTCCACAAACAGCGACGATAGTAAGCCCACCTCGGCAGACATCGAAGCGCTCGGCTATCTGTACACGGAGCAGACACTCAAGGACTTGGCCACGCTCGACTTGCTCAAGCTCGAAGTCGCGCCGGCCAAACATGTTCTGATCATCGCCCGCGACGACATGCCCAACGAGGGTCCGCTGCCGGCGAGCCTGCGTAAGCTCGGCGCCGAGGTCACCTTTCGCAATCTGCCCGGCTATCGCCGAATGATGGTGGAACCCCACGAAGGCGATGTCGCACACGACACGCTGAAAGAGATCACGACCTGGTTGAGCGAGCTGCATCCCGTCGCCAGCGCCGAAGAGCTGAGCGAGCTTACGCCCGCGCGACCTGAACAACGCGAGGCGATCTTCGGGCACGTGCGCGAGATTCCCCTCATCTTCGGGCCGGAGCGCAATCTGTTCGGCATCTTGGCCGAGCCGGCGCATCTCAACCCTGCCGATCCGCGTTCGAGGCGCGCGATCCTGATGCTCAACGTGGGCACCAACCACCGCGTGGGTCCCAATCGTCTGTACGTGAAGATGGCGCGCGCCTGGGCAGCCCGCGGTTATCGATCCTTACGGTTTGACCTGGCCGGCATCGGCGACAGCCGCTCCGCCGAGGGCTACTCGAGCACGCGTCTCTATTCGAAGGGCTCCACCGCCGATGTGCAGACCGCCATGGACGCATTGGCCGAGCACGGCTGCGATGAATTCGTGGTGATGGGATTGTGCTCGGGCGCCTACGTCGCGTTCCAAACCGCACTCGCGGACAGGCGCGTAGCAGGCCAAATCCTGATGAACCCGCGCAGGCTCAACTGGAAAGAGGGCGACACGCTCGAGAGCGTGATGACCCAGAGCTACAAGTCCACGAACTTCTATCGCCGCGCACTATTCGAACCAGACACGTACGCGCGCCTATTGCGCGGAAAAATCGATGTACGCGGCATCGGCGGTCGCATGCGCGCGCTGCTCCAAGCACGCCTCGAGCGCGCCGCACGACGCCTACTCGGCCAAGATCCGGCTGAAGAAGAAGTGCTCGCAAACCTACGCTTACTATGTGATCGCGGCACCGATGCACTGTTCCTCGTGGGCGCCGAAGATGACGGACTCGATTATCTGCAGTTCCACCTCGGCACCCGCGGCAACAGGATGAAGGGCCATCCGCGCTTTCAGATGAGCTTCATCGAAGGCAGCGACCACACCTTCTCGCGCGCAGACAGCCAGCATCACGTGATCAATCTCGTGCTCAAGCATCTGGACCGCCACGTGAGCGTGCCCTCGCGTTGACCACGCGCGCTAGCGCGGTTGAGTAAGACGCGCACTTAAGTGCGGTTGAGTAAGACGCGCACCTAGGGGCACGTAGTGCGCGATGTCGCCGCAAGGTTTTCATAGACAGCTCTCGGCAACTCTGCACAATTTGCATAGGGGTGCCGGTTGCGACGCGTCTTGGTGGTCGACGACGAAGAGAACTTGCGGCTGGTGTTGCGCACCTTGCTGAGCCGCAGCGGGTACGAAGTCCGCGTCGCAGCGAGCGCCGAAGAGGCGCTGCAGGGCCTCGAACAATTCGACCCCGATTTCGTGCTCGCCGACGTGCGCATGCCGGGCATGAGCGGCATCGACTTGTGCAAAGAGCTCGGCGCACGGGGCTCGCTCGCTACTGCCATCGTGATGAGTGCTTACGGTTCGATCGATCTCGCGCTTGAGGCCATGAAAGCCGGCGCCTACGACTATTTGAGCAAGCCCTTCAAGCAAGACGAAGTGCTGCTCGTGCTCAAGAAAGCCGAGGAACGCGAAGCCTTGCGCCGCGAAAATCGCGCCCTGCGCGAAGCGATGCGCAAACAACATCAGGTCGGCGATCTGCTCGGCAAGAGCGAGGCCATGCAGAAGGTGTTTCGCACCATGGAGAAGGTCGCCGCGTACACCACGACCGTGCTCTTGCAAGGTTCGAGCGGCACCGGCAAGGAGTTGGTCGCACGGGGCGTGCATCAACTCAGCCCACGCGCGGGCAAGTCTTTCGTGGCCGTCAATTGCGGAGCGATTCCCGAAGCATTGATGGAGAGCGAGTTGTTCGGCCACAAGCGCGGCGCCTTCACGGACGCGAGCAGCGACAAGCGCGGCTTGTTCGAAGAAGCGCACCTGGGCACGCTGTTTCTCGATGAGGTAGGCGAGCTACCCTTACTATTGCAAGTGAAGCTCTTGCGCGTGCTGCAAGAAGGCGTCGTGCGCAGGCTAGGCGACACCAAAGACGTCAAAGTCGACGTGCGCGTGATCGCCGCGACCGTGCGCGACTTGGCCACGGAAGTGAAAGAGAACCGCTTTCGCGAGGACCTTTACTATCGCTTGAATGTGCTGCAGATAGCGCTCCCGCCGCTACGCAATCGCGCGGGCGATCTGCCGCTTTTGATCGATCATTTTCTCGAGAAGTACAACACGCGGCTCGGCACCTCCGTGCGCGGCGTCGACCCAGAAGCGTTCAAGCTGATGATGCGTTACGCGTGGCCCGGCAACGTGCGCGAGCTCGAGAATCTGATCGAGCGTGCCGTGGTGCTAGCTGACGGCGAAACGCTCGGCGCAGGCGATCTACCTGAGCGTTTGCGCGAGGCGCAAGATCCGATGGCCGTGGCCTTACTGAGCGGAGAGCTCTCCATCAAACGCACCACACGCGTGATCGAAGAGACCTTGATCCGGCGCGCGCTCGAAAAGACCGCCGGCAATCGCACGGCCGCCGCGCGCTTTCTCGAGATAAGCCATCGCGCGCTGCTCTACAAAATCAAAGAGTACGGCATCGCGTGAGTGCGTGTGGGCATCTGTGCAGTCCCGCCCCAGCCCAGGCTTGCTAGCGCGCAAAGCGCCCACGTTTTCCAGCACACGGGCCTTTCAGCGTTCTGTTATGCTCGACAACGTAAGGGGGCCGTTTGGCGTCGGATCTGAAGGATCGGGAAGTCGAGGCTGCGCCCCGCGTGATCGTCGTCGACGATGATCCACTCGTGCTCGCCGTGACGCGCCGTCTCTTGCAACGTGCAGGCTACGACGTGTTTCCCTGCGATCATCCGCGCACCGCTCTGCGCGAAGTCGTGCAAAGTCAGCCGTTCGCGCTCGTCGCAGACTTGCACATGCCCGACATCAGCGGCGCCGAGCTGTTGCGCATCGTGCGCAACGTATCGCCTACCACGCGCCGGATTCTCTACACGGGCGAGGCCCAAGTCAGCGAGCTCGCTCGGGCGCTCACGCCCATGGTAGCGGACGCGATCGTGGCCAAAACGGACGGCGCCGAATTTTTGCCGGCTGCGCTCGATGGCCTGCGCACCGCGCACCAAACGGGCATCGGCCCGGTCCAAGCGCGCAGCTTGGCGCTCGGCATGTCGCGCGCCTTGGCCTCGAGCAGTGTGGAGACGCTCGATCATTGCTTGCGCGTCTCGCGCTGGGCGCGGCGTCTCGGTACTGCGCTCGGCATCGAACAACGCGCCCTGCTCGATCTGGAGGTCGGCGCGCTCTTGCACGACGTCGGCATGATTTGCGTGCCCGATTCCGTGTTGCGCTACCCAGGCTCCTTGTCCGAGCGCGAGTGGGATCAAATCCGTCTGCACCCCAAGCTCGGCGCGGACATGCTGCGCGAGTGTGATCCGCTGCTTGGCGCCCTGCCGGTGGTGTTACACCATCACGAGCGCTTCGACGGCCGCGGCTATCCCGGGCGCTTAGCCGGCGAGCAAATCCCGTTTGGCGCCCGCATCTTCGCCGTGGTCGATGCCTACGAAGCATTGACCCACACCCGGCCACACGCGGGCGCCCGCTCGGATTCAGACGCGCGCGAAGAAATCCTGAGTCACCGCGACACGCAGTTCGACCCCGTCGTGGTCGACGCCTTCCTAAGCTTCAAACCCGACGATTGGCGCAGACCCAGCGTAGCCCCGCGCGCGCTTACCGACGGCTGAACGCCCACTCCGCAGCCGCCGCAGCCCTGTTTGCCAAAAAGGCGCGACTTGTCGGCCCTCCCAGCCCCCGGCGTCAACTTGTCACGCAATTCAGGCCCTCGTGTTTGCCCGAAGCCGTTCGATCGCGAAAACTCGGCGCGCGCAGGCCGCGGAACGACCTTTGCTAGGCTCCGCGCACACGAGGACGAACGATGCGACTGATGGTGAGTTTGTGCGTACTGCTGCTTGGCCTGAGCGCATGTTCAAAGGACAAGATCCCCAACACCGACGTGGAAGACAGCCCGGAGGCGCGGGACGTGGTTGCCTTCGTCGAGCAGTATCGCGCCGCGGTCACCGAGCGCAGCGTCCCGCGCCTGCTGAAACTGACGTCCAAGGACTACTACGACGATATGGGCACTCCCAACGGCGAAGATGACGTGGACCAAGAGGGCCTGACCGAGCGCTTGAAAGAGACGTTCGGCGGCGATTTGATCTCGGTCCACTACGACATCCGCTATCGAGATGTGATCTTTTTGCCTACGAAAGTCTTGGTCAATTACACGTATATCGGCCGATTTCGCATCAAAACGCCCGATGGTACGCGCTGGGAGCGGCGGCTCGCCGACAACCGCATGGTGCTCGCCAAGCTCAAGGACGGCGGGTACGCGATCGTGTCAGGCATGTAGCGAGCTTTGGCTGCTGCCCCTTTTCCCGCCGCACGCGATGAGTAACGCCTAGTCAGCAAGGTGCGAAGTCCGTTAGACTTTTCGGCCTGGGGCCTGTCTCACGAGGTGGGACGCAAAAGCCGCGTGTAGTGCCTGCAGCGCCGGGGAACATGAGCGACAGGTCGGACGGGAAGAAGCAGCTGGGGCGCATCCTGCTCCAGCGCAAGCTGGTGACGGCAGCGGAGCTCGAGGATTTGCTCGAGCAACAGCGTCATCAAGGGGTGCGTCTTGCGTCCGCCGTGGCGGATTCAGGCAAGGTGGATTCTGCTGAGCTTTTGAGCGCTTTGAGCGAGCAGCAGGGTTTGCCCGCGGTCGACTTGCGGCGCGTGGTGATCGCACTCGAAAACCTGTCGCTCGTGCCCTTCGACATCGCGCGCCAGCACCTGATCTTGCCGCTGGTCGTCAAAGACGATGGCCTGTTCTTGGCGATGGCGGATCCCAACGACAAGCATGTGATCGACGAGCTTGAGTTCGTCACGGGCAAACGCGTCTTTCCGTACGTGGCGCTGCACGGGGTATTGCGCGACGTGATCGAGGCCGCCTATGCCGCCGAGCAAAGCGGCGACAGCCACTACACGGGACCGCTCGCTCACGAGGGCACGAGCGCCACGGTCAGCTCCCATCCGAGCATGATTCCGGGCCACGATGATCCCGGGCTCGTGGTCACTGCGGGCCCCGATCATGATGGCTTCGAAGACGAGCTCAGCCGGCCGCTGATGACCGAGGAGGTGAGCGCCGGCATGGACGAGGGTATCTTTGCACCCAGCATCCCGGCGGTCGAAGCGGCACCGCCCAAGCGTAAGATCCTCGTGGTCGACGACAGCGACGACATTCGCCAGCTGCTGACGCGCGTGTTTCGCGAGCTTGATTTCGAAGTCTTCGAGAGCGCCAAAGGGCTCGACGCACTGCAAAAGGTGCGCGACCACGTGCCCGACGTGATGGTGCTCGATGCGATGTTGCCCGAAGTGCACGGCTTCGATATTTGCCGCCGCATCAAAGGCAGCCGGCGCTACGGGCATATCCCCGTGGTGATGGTCAGCGCGATCTATCGCGGTTGGCGTTTCGCGGAAGATTTGCGGCGCTCTTACGGCGTCGACGAGTTTCTCGAGAAGCCATTTCGCATCGGCGAAGTGGTGGCCGCTGTGGAACGTGCACTCAGTGGCAAGAGCCACGCGGTCCCCGAAGACGACGACACGATTGCAAGCGGCGCAGGCGAGCATCTGAAAGCAGGCATCGATGCCTACGCACAAGGTGAGGTGGAGGCCGCCATCGACCACTTGAAGAAGGGCATCGGCGTCGATCCCCTCGCCTTCAAGCTGCACTATCATCTCGGCTTGCTCTACGGCAAACAGGACAACGTTTTCGAAGCCATCCAGGCGCTGGAAACGGCCGTGGACTTGCGAGCACGTGATTTTTCGACGCTCAAGAACTTAGCCGTGCTCTATCAACGGGCGGGCTTTCGGCTCAAGGCGACTGAGATGTGGGAGCGCGCGCTCGGCAGCGCTCCCGATGACGACACGCGCGCCAACATCAAGAGTCACCTTATGAGTCTCCTGTAAGCTCCGCGGCGATAGAGGACCCATGAAGTTTCTGTGCGGCAACTGCAAAGCCAAGTATCAGATCCCCGACGAAAAAGTTGTGGGGCGCACGCTGCGCATGAAGTGCAGACGCTGCAATCACGACATTCTGATCGACGGCCACGCGATGCCCACCGCGGCTTCGGGACAAGGGGCGCCCGCACGCAGGCCGGGCGGAAGCTCTGTGTCCGTGATGCCACCCGGTGCGATGCGCTCGGGTTCGGGCGCGGGTCCCTTGCCCGCACGTCCCGCCCCTCCCGTGCCCGGCGTGGCGCGCTCTAAGCCGCCGCCGTCGGCTCTAAACGCAGATTTTCGCCGTCACGTCGCAGCGCCCCCGGCCGTGCCCGGCCGCTCGGCACCTTACGATCTGTGGCACGTCGCAATTCAAGACGTGCCCGTGGGCCCGATGACGCGCGATGAGCTGTCGCGCAAAATCGAAGCGAGCGCTGTGAACGCGCAATCGCTGTGTTGGCGCGAAGGCATGGACGATTGGCGTCCCATGGGCGAGCTCGCCGAGCTTGCTGCGTTGTTGCGACGTTCGATGATTCCGCCCACCGGTCGCGGCTCAGTGCGCCCGCAAGGACGCGTGCCTCCGGCCGTGCCCGGTCCAGTCGGCGCACGGCCGCCGAGTCTGTACAGCTTCGACGAGCTCGAAGACGAAGGCAGCGAGCCCACGCGCATCGCGGACATGACGGGCGGTCACCCGGTGGCTGCCGGAGCTACGGCGCAGCGCGCAGCGGGGGCTTCGTCGCAGCCGCGTCTGCCGGCATTCGGGAATGCAGCGGCGGCGGCCACCGGTCCAGCGGCTGAGCCCGCCATGCGCGCGACGCAGCAGCGTCAGGGTATGAGCTCGGCGGCGCTGATCACGCTGGGTTTGCTGCTCGGTATCGTGGTGGTCGGCGGGCCGATGATCGTGCGCACGTTTTGGTTCACGCCCTCGGCACCGCCCGCGCAGGCCGCGGTCGTGGGAACGGTCGCACCCAAGGTCCAAGAAGAGCGCGCAGCACGCGATGTCGACGTCTCCGCGCTACCCGTCGAGACGCCGGAAGAAGCTGACAAAGGCCAAGCCAAAACAGCGGGCAAACCAGGGGTCGGCGCGCGCAACACCAAACCTGGCGCGGGTGAAAAGCCCAAGGACGGCGCCAAAGACAACTTGAGCGAAGCCGAGCGAGCACTGCTTGCGCGCATGGGTGGCGGAGACACGGCCATCCCCAACGTTGGGCGCGATCAGGCGGTCGGATCGGGCGGTAAAACAGCCTCAGGTCCGGCGCTCACGGCCAGTCAGCTGATGAAAGTCGTGCAGGACAATCGGCCTGCGCTGCAGCGTTGTTACGAAACAGCACTGCGTTCTTCCGGCGGCAAAAGCGACGAGGCCGTGAAAGTCACGGTCGAGGTCGTGGTTGGCATGTCCGGCACGGTGAAAAGCGTGGAAACCAGGGGCCAGGGCATCGGCAACATGAACGATTGTCTTCGGCAATCGGTCAAGCGCTGGCGCTTCCCGCAGTCGGGCGACGAGTCACCGTTCGCCTTCCCCGTCGTGTTCCAACCGGGCTCCTGAACGCGCTGGCATCCCGGTTCCGCGCGCTCCGGGTCAGCGCAAAAAACGAATCGCGAGATAGACTGCGGCGCCCAAGCCAGCAGCCAGCGCAACCGTCGAGCCCCAGCCGAGCTCGTTCGAATTGGCTTTTTTCTGCGCCAAATGTTGAACGGGACCGCCCGCAGCCGCGGCGTCGACCACCATGCTCGGTGCCGTTGCGCCTGCCTTGTCGGGCGAGGTCACAGCCGGCGGCGGCGTGGACTCCCGTTTTTTGATCAGGTCGCCCAGGCCCGCTTCGCGCAGCGCATTCGCGTCCCACACTGCGGTGGGCTCGTCTGCTGCGAGACTCGAGTTGTCGTCGTGTTCTTGAGTGCGCTTATCGTCCGCCAAGGGACTCCCCCGAATGCCGAGCGGCAAGTGTACCTGCATTGCGTCCGGCTTCGCGACCTTTTGCGCGCAAGTCTGCTCAGAGTAGCCTCGGGCCGTGCATGACCTCGGTCCGATCATCGCAGAGGCGCTGCGAATAGCCCTGCTGTTGTCCCTACCCGCGCTAGGCGTGGCGTTCGTGGTGGGCGCCAGTGTGGGCCTCTTGCAAGCGGCAACCCAGCTTTCGGAACCGTCGATCAACGCGCTGGCGCGCTTGCTGGCTGTAGGCTTGGTACTGGCTTTGGGCGCGCCTTGGATGGGCACCGAGCTTGTGCACTACACGCGCGCCCTGTGGCAGACGCTGCCGGGCCTTGCGCCCTGAGCACGTGCCGATCGATCCCGCACTGCTGATGTTGTCCGTGGCCCGCGCGCTGCCGCTCGCTTGGCTTGCGCCCCTGGGCGGTCGCGATCTGCCGCGGGTCGTGTCGCTCGCGATCTTGCTCGCGCTCGCCAGCGCGCTGTGCGCCTTTTCACCGCCTCTCACGGTGGCGCTGAATGGCGATCGTCTGATCGTAAGCCTGTTTTGCGAGCTTGCGCTGGGCGGCGTATTCGCGCTGGCCTGCGCGCTCCCTTTTATCGCGCTGCAGTGGACGGGGCAGCTCGCGCAAACGGTAGTGCTGCTGCGTGGGCCGGCCGAAACAGGACCGCTGAGCACGTTGTTTCGCTTGGCGGCGCTCAACGTGTTTTTCATGCTCGGTGGCCATCGCTCTCTCAGTGCCACGCTTATCGCTACGCTCGACGATCTGCCGCTCGGCATGTCGCGCCTGCGCGCGGAGCCTCTGGCACTGGGCCTCGCCCAGCTCAGCGTCGACGCCTTGGCACTCTCGCTCGCCCTCGCTCTGCCGCTGCTCCTGACGCTGTGGATCGTCGATGTGGCTCTCGGACTCGTGGCGCGTGCTCAAGGTCGAGCGCTGATGACGCGTGAGTCCGCGCTGCGTGCCGCCCTGGCGCTCGTGATCTTGGCGCTGACCTTCACCCCGGTGATCGATGCCTTCCCATTGGCGATGCGCGCAGCCCTGACGACGGCGCGTTCTCTTCTGCGCGCGATCGCGGCCTGAGGTACGCTCGCCGCCATGCAATTTGGAGCGGACGTCGACACGCTGATCGCAGAAACCGTGCTCAAATCGCGGGTGGCAGCGCTCGGACAAGCCGTCGCCCACGATTACGCGGGCCAAGATTTGGTGCTGATCGCCGTGCTCAAGGGCAGCTTCGTGTTCGCAGCCGATTTGTCGCGCGCGATCGCGTTGCCTCTTTCTATCGAGTTTTTAGGGCTCAAGAGCTACGGCGACGAGCAAGCTACGAGTGGCGCCGTGCAAATCACCAGCGACCTGACGCGGCCGATCGAAGGCAAAGACGTGTTGATCGTGGAAGACATCGTCGATACGGGCCTGACCATGGCTTACTTGCGCAAGAATTTAGCGACGCGTGGGCCGCGCTCGGTGAAGCTTTGCGCGCTCTTGCATAAGCCTGCGCGTGCCCGTGTGCCCACCACCATCGATTACTTGGGCTTTACGATCGAAGACGTGTTCGTCGTGGGTTACGGGCTCGATTGGGCCGAGCGCTACCGCAACTTGCCCTATCTCGGAGTCGTGCGACAAACCGAGCATGAGCAAACGCCTTGAGCTGTTCGACAAGCTGCTCGCCCAGGGTTCAAAAGACCCATTTCACTTCTACGGGCGCGCCATGGAGCTGCGTTCGCTCGACCGCAACGAGGACGCGCTAACCGCATTCATGGACCTTACGGCCAGCCATCCCGACTACGTGCCGAGCTACCTGATGGCCGCCCAATTGTGCCAGACACTCGGACGTCTCGAGCAAGCACGCACCGTGACCGAAAACGGTATGGCGAGCGCCAAACGCGCCGGCAACGACCACGCATTGAGCGAGCTGAGCGCGTTGCTTACGGCGCTTTAAAGATCGCGGACTGCGCTACGTGCCTCTGAGCTCGGCCGCGGTTAGGCGCTCCGCAACCCACTTTGCATGGGACTTTGGCGCGGCCTCGGGGTGAGTTGGCGCTCAGGCCGCGAGCAAGCGCGCGACGACCATGGTACGACCTAGCGCATGCGGTTTGGGCAGTTCGCGCGTTTCGCGCAGTTCGGGCACCTTACGGTTGTGCGCGCTTCTACGGGGTCGAGCGGGCTGCTCAGCAGCTGGCTCTTGGGGTTGATGTTGTGCGGCGTTGCAGCATGCGGCTCCCGCAGCGAGCTGCGGCAACAGCTCGACGGCAGCGACCCCGAGCCCAAATCCGCGGAGCTCTGCAACAACCTCGATGACGATGCGGACACCCAAGTCGACGAAGCTTTTCGCGACGATCAGGGCCTTTATCTCAACGATGAGCACTGTGGCGCTTGTGGAAACAAATGCAGCGCCCAGCCTCCGGACGTGCTCGAGGCGCACTGCAGCTTGATTGCCGAAGTGCCCACGTGTGCGGCCACGATTTGCGCCTTAGGTCTAGCGCCCACGCGCGCCGGCGGTTGCGCACCGCGCGATATGTTCCTGTGTCTCGACTGCGCGCAGGATACGGACTGCGGACCTTTGGTCGCTGCGCACTGCCTCGATGTGGGTAGCGAGGCACGTTGCGTGGTCGATTGCGCCGTGGGCTGCGCGCCTGGTTACGCTTGCAACGATCAAGACCTGTGCGTACCGCAAAGCGGCAGCTGCCGTTGCGACGAAGGCCAAACGTTCGACATCGCCTGCGCCGCGGAAGTGCCCGAGCGTAAGCCGGGCGATCCGGTATGCCTGGGCCGCGCCCGCTGCGAAAACGGCACACTCAGCGCCTGCTCCACCACGGGCGAAATCTGCGACGGCATCGACAACGACTGCAACGGTAAGATCGACGACGGCTTTCGCGATGCACTCGGCTCGTATTCGCTCGATCCCGCCAACTGCGGACAGTGCGGTTCGTCATGCCTGGAAGACACTCAGAGTGAGCTGACCTTGGCATGTGGCGGAGATCCGTTCGCGCCACGTTGCGTGCTGCTCTGTCCGGATGCGCGCGATGGCATCCAGCCCCGTGACAAGCTGGACGGCGACCAGGACATCGCCACGGGTTGCGAGTGTCCCGTCACCACTTTGAACGATGTCGCGGGCCCCTTGCTGGCCACCGGCGCGATGCTCGACGTCAACTGCGACGGGGCCGACGGCATCGTGGTGGAAAGCATCTACGTCGCGCCCGACGGCAACGATACTTGGGCCGGCTCCCCCACGCGTCCGTTGCGCACGATCGGCGCGGCCATGGCGCGTTCACTCGAATCGCTCACAACCAAGCTGCCGCGTCCCCATGTGTTCGTGGCATCGGGTAGCTACACGGAAACCTTGACCTTGCCCGATGGCATTTCGCTGCACGGCGGCTACCGACGCGACTTTCGCGCGCTCGACCCCAACGCGTTCGAAGTCGAGCTGCGTGCGCCGCTGGATTCGCAAGCGCCGGGCGGCGCGGCACTCACGGCCACAGATGCGGGTAAAACGGCCACGCGCGTGGAGTGGATCACGGTTCGCGGCCGGGATGCCACGGCCGACCAGGTGCCTACGTTTGCGGCCTATTTCGTGCGGCCAGGCAAAGCGCTGACGATCAACGGCGTGGCGTTGTACGCCGGCATTCCCGGGCGCGGCCAAGCAGGCGTCGATGGCTCAGCCGGCGAAACCTCGAGCGTGGCGGCTGCAGCGGGCGGCATCCCGCGCCCTGCGATCGAAGACACCAGTCGCAACTGCGTGACCAGCAACGCCAACCGCGTGAACGGTGGCGTGGGCGGCGCAGCCATGTGCGGCAACGTGAATGTGAGCGGAGGACGCGGCGGCGCATCGAGCTGTCCGAGCTCCACCGCTTTTCAGGCATCGGGCGCGGCGGGCTCAACCAGCAGTGGTGGCGGTGGCGCAGGCGGAGCAGGCGGACAAGACGCCGCGGGCCCGATTAGGAATGGTGCCGGCTGTCCGAACGCAGTCTGTTGCGGCCTTGCAGACTTTTCCGTGTCCGGAACGTTCCAAGGGCCACGCGGCGGCGCCAGCGGTCAGGACGGGAGCGGCGGCGGTGCGGGCAGTGGTTGCACGGAAGCGCTGGGCTCGTTCGTCGACACGCTTTGGGTCACGGCGCGCGGTCAAAACGGCACCACCGGCGGGCCTGGTGCGGGCGGCGGCGGCGGCGGCGCAGGCGGCGGCGTCGCCATGCAATACATCGCGAAAGAGTGCGAATTTGCGGACGGCTTGGGCGGCGGCGGCGGTGGCGGGGGTGGCGGCGGCTGTGGCGGCGCAGGCGGCGGCGGTGGCTCGAGCGGTGCGCCCTCGATCGCGCTGTTCGTGGTCGAATCCGGCGCCTTCACGATGCAGGGCGTGTCCTTCCATCCAGCCGATGGCGGGCGCGGCGGCCTGGGCGGCGCAGGCGGCGACGGCGGACGTGGCAGCGCCGGCGGCTTTGGCGGCTCGCTCTTGCCGAGTGAACGCACCACGCCGACCCTGGCCGGAACCTTTCCCGGCGCGCGCGGTGGACGCGGCGGCGACGGCGGAGCGGGCGGCGGTGGCGGCGGCGGTTGCGGCGGCTCGTCGGTAGGCGTTTGGATCGCAGGCAAAGCGCCGGCGAATGTCGGCGCATGGCGCAGTGACAACACCTTCGCGCTCGGCGCCGGTGGCGCCGGGGGCGAAGGCGGCGGCGGCGCGCGCGTGGGCAGTGCAGGTCAGAGCGGGGAGGCCGTGAATGTCGTCGTACGTTGAACGGTTCTTACCGGCTGCGCTCAGCTTGGCGTTGAGCTTCGGTATGGTCGCCTGCCCCGATGCGCACCTCTGTGACAGCGCAGAAATCTGCAACGGCCGCGACGACGACTGCGATGGCAAGCAAGACGAAGACTTCATCGATGCGCGCGGTCGCTACATCCAAGACGACAACTGCGGCCGTTGCGGCGTGTCTTGCGACAAGGTCTTCACCAGCGCCCGCGAAACCAGCTGCGACGTCAGCGAAAATGTTCCCATCTGCGAGATCGTGTCCTGCGAAACCGGTTTCCATCTCGCAGGCAACGGCGGCTGCGTGCCGGACGATTACGTGCTGTGTTTGCCGTGCGAAGGCGACAGCGAATGTGCCGCGCGCACGCCCGGCGCAACCTGCCTCGACGTGGCAGGCGAACGTCGCTGCGGCTTGCCCTGCAGCGCCACCAGCCCTTGCCCCAATCCGTTCGCGTGCGACGCCGCAAGCGGCCAGTGCCTGCCTGAGCCCGGCTTGTGCGCGTGCGACAAAGTCGACGCGACCTTCGAGGTAGCCTGCATCGCTGAAGGTAGCGCGACAGCCCTAGCCTGCGCAGGTCTTCAAGTCTGTACGCCCACGGGGTTGACCGAGTGCACGATCGCCACCGGCGAAAGCTGCAACGAAGCCGACGACAACTGCAATGGTAAGGTCGACGAAGACTTTCGCGATGCTCAGGGCCGCTACGTAAACCCGCTGCACTGCGGCGGCTGCGGCATGCCTTGCGCGCCGCCGGGTCTGAACTACCGCGCCGATTGCATCCCCAACGCGACGGGCGCCACGTGTCAGATCGGTTGCGAAATCGGCTTTGTCGACGTCGACGGCATCGCGGGCAACGGTTGCGAATGCGAGCTTTTCGACGGCACGACGGCGCCACGCGTAGTCGGCGGCGATGCCGACTGTGATGGTAAGGTCGACGACAGCGACCTCTTCGTACACGTGTCGAATGGCGGCAGCGACACCGGCCTGGGCACGTTGATCTCGCCACTGCGCTCGCTTGACGCGGGCATCGCGCGCGGCAAGGCCCAAGGCAAGCTCGTGCTGGTCTCACAGGGCACGTACGCTCCGTTTCGCATCCTGGGCGGGGTGCGGGTGTTCGGCGGCTACCGTACGGATTTTCGCGATCGCAATTTAGAGCTCTATCCGGTCGTGATCGAAGCCAACGCCTCGGACGATGGCGCGCCCGTGCTCACCTGCACGGACATCACCGAAGCGAGCGTGATCGATGGCATTACGTTGATCGGGCAGGACGCAGTCAGCCCGGGTCGCGGCTCGACGGTCGCTCTGTTCGATCGCTGCGGCCCGCAAGTGAAGCTGGCCCATGTCCGCGTGCTTTCTGCCCGTGGGGCAGATGGTGCGCGCGGCGACGACGCGAGTGCGCGTCTTCCGCCGCCGTTTTCGTCGCTGCTCGATCTCGATGGCGTCGACGGCAGGCCGGGCCGCGATGGCGACGGTGCGGGCGAAACTTGCGTCGAGCTAGCAGGTGGTCTCGGTGGCGCGAAACTCTGCGCGGCCGAGGACATCGGCGGTGGACGAGGCGGCGGAGCAACCTGCGGCGGAACCAACTGCCGCAACGGCTCAGCCTGCCCCAACGCGGGCTGCACGGACTACAGCGCGTCCGGCGTGTGCGACTACGACCTCGTCCTGGCGCTGGCCGTCGCCAATCCGGCGGCGCGGCCTGGTCGCGGTCCAGCCCCTGGCGCGGCCGGCGCCCCGACCTACAACGCGGTCACTAATCGCGGAGAATGCCTATTCTGCGATGATAATCCGACCCTCGAACGCCTCGGCCAAGACGGCACCGATGGGCTCGAAGGCGAGCGGGGCGCAGGCGGTCCAGGTTGCACGGACGATCCGCTCACTTTTGATACGCTTGGCCGCGCCCAGTCCGCCATCGGCGCCGCTGGGGCCAATGGCAGCCATGGTTCCGGCGGCGGTGGCGGCTCAGCCGGCAATGGCTACGACGTGATCGCCGGCACCGCCGGCAGCTGCGACGACAACGCCGGCGGCAGCGGAGCCGGCGGCGGCAGCGGCGGTTGCGGTGCGCCAGCGGGGGGGCCCGGCGGCGGCGGCGGCGCATCGATTGGCGTGGTTGTGGGCGTCACAGCCAGCGGCCAAGGCCCCACGTTTGAAGACGTACGCGTGGTGACCGCCAGCGGTGGTCGCGGTGGCGATGGCGGTATCGGCGCGGCGGGCGGTGTCGGCGGTGTGGGCGCCCTCGGCGGAGGCGCGCGTTTTTGGTGTACGCGCAATGGTGGCCGCGGTGGCGATGGCGGCCCCGGCGGCGCAGGCGGCGGGGGCGGCGGCGGTTGCGGCGGCTCAAGCCACGCGCTCGCCTTCCGTGGCACCGTCGACGGCGCCTATCGCACCAACACGGCCAGCGCCGTCTCCGTGGCCCAAGCCGGTGTGGCCGGTCAGGGCGGCTCGGGTGGTTTCTCTCCCGGCATCTCCGGGGGCCTCGGCGCCCCAGGCCGGAGCGATCCGCTGCGCTGAGCTCCGCGCAGGCCCGATGTGCCCAGGCTTACATGAGCAGTGTGCTAGAGGACCGCGTCATGCTCGCCCTGCAAGCCCTCACGCCTGAGCGTCTCGTTTCGCACACGTCAATTTCATTGACCGAAGCGCGCAAGGTGCACGCCTCCGTGCAGCGCGAGGACTTTGGCAGCGCCGTGCTGCAAGGCGTGCGTCGCGAAAGCCTAAGCAAGCTGCGCGCTGAAGCACACGTGCCCACGCTCGAGCTCGTCACCGAGCGCAAGAGTCAGCTCGATCCGTTCGTGAAGTACGCGCTCAAGACCCACGACGCGCACGTGATCGAAACCGTGCGCATCCCGCTCGAAAACAGCGCGCGTTTCTCGGTTTGCGTCAGCTCTCAAGTCGGTTGCGCGCTCGGCTGCAAGTTCTGCGCAACGGGGCGCATGGGCCTGACGCGCAATCTAGAAGCGTGGGAGATCGTCGAGCAAGTACGCACTGTGCGTCGTCTGCTGGCGCAGGAACGTGGCCAAGGCGTCTCTGACCGCACCCAGGCACGCATTCACGGCGTGGTCTTTCAAGGCATGGGCGAGCCCATGGCCAACCTCGACAACGTGCTGCAAGTCATCGAAGTACTCAAAGAACCCTGCGGCCTTGCCATCGACGGGCGCAACGTCACCGTCTGCACATCTGGCTTGCCCCAAGGCATCAGACGTCTAGCGCGTGAAGCACCAAAGGTAAGGTTGGGTTGGAGCATCGGCAGCGTGCGCCAAGAGAAGCGTAAGAGTCTGATGCCGATCGCCAATGCGCATCCCATTGACGAAGTGCTGGATGCCGTCGCCGAGCACGTGGCGCTCACCGGCATGGCGCCGCTTTGGGCCATCACACCGCTCGCAGGTGTCAACGACAGCTTCGAAGACGGCGCAGCCTTAGGCGAAACTGCGCGCAGCTTTTGGGAGCGCACTGGCAAGCGTCCACGCATCAGCGTCATCCCGTACAACGCGATCGGCGGCGAGGATCCGTATCAACGCACAAGCGATGCGCAGCTGGCCGAGTTCACGCGCGGCGTGTCCTCGACCGGCTATCGCACGCATCAACGTTACAGCGGCGGCAGCGATGTAGCAGCGGCATGTGGCCAGCTCGCCGCACGCTGTTGACCTTACTTTTTTACTTACAGCCCAGCGGACTGAACGCAGCGTTTGCAGCCCGTGTCACCACACTACAACCCTCAGGTTCGGGCGCCCTGCAGTGCCCAGTTCAGGTCAGCAAGCCGGCAAGCTCCGCGGGTATTGCAGGCGCTTCATAAAGGTAAGGTTCGAGTGAGGCGCTCGACAGCGTGTGCACGTAAATCAACGGCTTGCCGCGCATGTCGGCTTCGGCTTCACGCAGCAAGCAGGCTAGCGTCTTACTTGTGTAGACGTCATCGAGCGCAAGACCTTCCTGCGCCGCCAAGCGCGCGGCGGCCTGTGCCGACGGCGTGACGAAATCGCTACCGCGTCCGATCTCGATCGCATCGAGATGCAGACTATCCAGCGCACGATCAGACACCTCAGGAAAACGTGGCTCGAGCTTGCGCAAATAAGCGCTCGTCTTCTTGACCAACACAGTCAGACGTAAGCGATTGGCCATCAACACGTCGCCCACACGCACGGCAACCACGCGTGTTTTCACGCCCCCCGCAGCCAAGCCCAACGCCAGACCGGCTGCCGTGGCGCAACTGCCGCAGGCCACGTACACGCTCGCCGGATCGGGACACAGGCCCGCATCAATCTGCTGCGCGAGCTCCAAGCCCGCGTTTACGTAACCGAGCGTGCCGTGCACCGTGGAGCCGCCTGCGGGCACCACGAACGGGCGCTGCCCCCACAACTTCAGCTTCACGACCAGCTGGGCCATTTCCTTGGCCGCCGACGCGTAGCTCGATGCCGGATGAAGACGTGCACCGACGTACAGGTCGGCGCGCAGCTGATCTTCGGCATGTTGGGTACGAGGCTGCGGCGTGAGCACCGCATGTGTTTCGAAACCTTGGGCACGCCCAAATAGCGCGCTAGCGAACACGTGATGACTGCCCACACCACCGGTGGTGACGAGCGTATCAGCGCCGCGCTCGCGGGCTCTGGCCAGCACGTACTCGAGCTTTCGTACTTTGTTGCCGCCGTACTCGGGAGCCGTCAGATCGTCGCGTTTGACCCACACGGCGCTCTGGACGCGCTCTGAAATCTGCGACAGTTTGGCGACTGGCGTGGGCAGTGAACACAGCGCGATGCGCGGAATCTGAGTGAGCGCAGGGAACCGTTCTGCAAGGACATTCACAGGCATGCCATAGCACGCTGAATGATCGTTCACTTCTGCGTGCGACATTGTGGTCCCGCTGCGTAAACCGCGTGGCGTGTGAGCGAACTAGCGGCTGACATGGGGCCGCTGGTGAGCTACCTCAGCGCAGCACGCGCATGCTCAGAGTAGTGCTGTAAGCGAGTGGAAGTTCAAGCAAACCTGGCACTTCGCGGCCAGACTCTTTACGCTGAAGCGAGACACTCTCAGTCTCTTTCCGCGGCCGAGAGCAGCCCCCACTCTGCAGACACGCGCGTGCGTTGGAGGAATAGCACGATGGATTCGCCTCAGCGCAAACCCGAGTGGCTCAGAGTCCGCATGCCAGGCGGCGAGCAATACGCAGAGCTCAAGGCACGTTTTCGCAAGCTCGATCTCAAGACCGTATGCGAAGAAGCGCAGTGCCCCAACATCGGAGAGTGTTGGAGAGAAGGCACCGCCACGATCATGATTTTGGGCGAGACCTGCACGCGCGGTTGTCGCTTTTGCGCAGTCAACACTGGCAATCCCGGTGGCGTAACCGATCCACGCGAGCCCGAGAATACGGCGCGCGCGCTTGCACAGATGGAGCTCGCTTACGTTGTCATCACCATGGTCGATCGCGATGACTTGTATGACGGCGGCGCTTCGCACGTGGCGCGCACCGTGCGTCGTTCGAAAGAGCTCTCGCCCAAGTTGTTGATCGAAACGTTGGTCGGTGACTTCGCTGGCGTCGCAGCCGACGTGCGCACTGTCGTCGAAGATGGGCGCCCGGATGTGTTCGCCCATAACGTGGAAGTCGTGCCGCGCTTGCAACGCATCATGCGCGACGGACGTTGTTCGTGGGAACGCTCCACGGACGTCTTACGCTGGGCGCGCGACTTCGGCGCCAAAGTCACCAAGTCTTCGCTGATGGTCGGTTGCGGCGAAACCGAAGACGAAGTGCACGAGGCCATGCAGCGCCTGCGCGATGCGGGCGTCGACGTCCTTACCATTGGCCAATACTTACGGCCGAGTGAAAAACACGCGGCACTCGAGCGCTACGTACACCCAGACGAGTTCGATCGCTTTCGCGATGCGGGGCTTGCCATGGGCTTCAAGTACGTGGCTTCGGGTCCCCTCGTTCGTTCCAGTTATCGCGCAGCCGAAGCGTTCTTGAAGGGCGTTTTGAAGAGTGATTCGCAAGGCGAAGACTCGCCCTTCAGTGACCGCTACGGCAAACAACACAAACGACTCACGGTGGTGACATGATGCAATCCGACGCCGAACCGATTCGAACTCCCGAAGTATCGCTAGCCGGCGTCGAGCGCGTGCTCGGCGAAGACGGACGGGCTGATCCCAAGGTCGATCCGGGCCTCGACGTCGCACTCGTGCGGCGCATCTACGAAGGCATGCTGCGCACACGCGTGGTGGATGAGCGCATGTTGATGTTGCAGCGCCAAGGCCGCGTGGGCTTTCACGTGGGTTGCCGCGGCGAAGAAGCGTGCATCATCGCGTCTGCCGCAGCGATGCGTGACACCGATTGGATCTTCCCCTGTTACCGCGAAATGGGCGCCTTACTATGGCGTGGCTTTCCGCTGCAGAGCTACGTCGACAACATGTACGGCAACGCAGACGACGCCTCCAAGGGCCGTCAGATGCCAGACCATTACACCGCACGAGCTTACCGTTATGGTTCGGTCAGCTCGCCGATCGGCACGCAGATTTCGCAAGCCGTCGGCTTTGCATGGGCAGCGCGCATCAAGCGCGAAGACATCGTGGCAGGTGTGTACTTCGGCGAAGGCGCCACCAGCTCCGCGGATTTTCACACGGGCTTGAACTTCGCGGGCGTGAACAAGATCCCGGCCGTGTTTTTGTGCCGCAACAATCGTTGGGCGATAAGCGTGCCTTCCGAAAAGCAGACAGCGTCCGCAAGCTTTGCGGGTAAGGCGATTGCCTACGGCATCAAGGGCGTGCGTTGCGATGGCAACGATGCGCTCGCGGTCTATCGCACCGTAAGGTCTGCGGTCGAGCGTGCGGCGCGCGGCGAAGGCCCAACCCTGATCGAGATGATGACCTACCGCATCGGCGGTCACTCCACGTCTGACGATCCTAAGGCTTACCGTGTGGCCGACGAGGTCGAGCGTTGGGATAAGGTCGATCCGATCATACGCATGCGCAACCACCTTCAGGTGCTGGGCGTGTGGGACGACAAAGAAGAGACGCGCTATCGCACGCGCGTCGAAAACGAGCTCAAGGTGTGCATCGAGGCCGCGGAAAAGAAGCCCGCGCCCACGCTTGAAACCTTGTTCGATGATGTCTACGGCGAGCGGCCCTGGCACTTGCAAGAGCAGTACGAAGCCTGCGCAAACGGCCCGCGACCCAAGAAGGGGCACTGATCATGGAAATGACGATGGTGCAGGCGCTCAATGACGCGCTTCGCATTGAAATGAAGAAGGACGACCGCGTAGTCATCCTCGGTGAAGACGTAGGTAAGGTCGGCGGCGTGTTCCGCGTGACAGCGGGCTTGCAAGATGAGTTCGGCGAAGAGCGCGTGATCGATACACCGCTCGCCGAAGGCGGCATCATCGGCACCGCCATCGGCATGGCTTTGTACGGCTTGCGTCCGGTGCCCGAGATTCAGTTCGCAGATTTCATCTATCCTGCGTTCGATCAGATCGTCAGCGAGGCGGCCAAGTTCCGTTACCGCTCGGGTGGTGAGTATCCATGTCCGATGGTGATTCGTACGCCGGTCGGCGGCGGCATTCGCGGCGGCCACTATCACTCGCAGTCACCTGAGTCTTTGTTCATTCACACTGCCGGTCTCAAGGTGGTGTGCCCGTCCAATCCTTACGATGCCAAGGGCTTACTGTTGAGCTCGATCCGCGATGGCGATCCCATCCTGTTCTTCGAGCCCAAACGTGTGTATCGCGCGGCCAAGATGGATGTGCCCGAAGAGGAGTACACGGTTGAAATTGGTAAGGCCAAGGTCGTGCGTCCCGGGCAGCATGTGACGGTGATCGCGTGGGGCGCCATGCTTTACGAAGCATTGGCGGCTGCGCAGGAAGTGTCGAAGCAAGGTCTGGAGGTCGAAGTGATCGACCTCCGTACGCTGTGGCCCCTCGACATCGATACGATCGTCGAAAGCGTGCAGAAAACCGGTCGTTTGGTGGTGGTCCACGAAGCGCCCAAGAGCTGCGGCTTTGGTGCGGAGCTCGTGTCGCTCGTCTGCGAAAAGGCGTTCCTGCATCTGGAAGCACCGCCCGTGCGCGTGACAGGTTGGGATACGCCCTTCCCCTACACGCTCGAGAACGAATACCTCCCGCTCGCGCATCGCATTGCGCCAGCTTTGATCGAGACTGCAAAGTACTAAGGGGCAACCGTATGGCTCTCTTCGAATTCAGACTCCCCGACATCGGTGAAGGTGTGGCGGAAGGCGAAGTGGTGTCCTGGCATGTGGAGCCCGGACAAATCGTGACCGAAGACCAAGAGATGGTCGAAGTCATGACCGACAAGGCGACCGTGACGATCGGCGCGCCCAAGGCCGGGCGCATCGCGCAGCTCAATGCTCAGGTCGGCGAGAAGGTGCCGGTGGGCAGTGTGCTCGTGGTGATCGACACGGACGCGGGCGCGAGCGCCGCCGCCCCCCAAGCCCATGCCAACACTAAGAGTGCCAATGGTAAGGGTCACGAGAACGACAGCGCGATCTCGCGCTTTCAAGCACCTGCGCACCGTCCGGCCGAAGCCGAGCGTCACTCGCTGCGCGCGATCGAGGACGCTGGCACGCGCGGCAAGCAAGACGACGGTCCGGCGGCCACTGCCGTCGGCGACATTCGCGAGTCCCTGCCTGGTTCCGCGTTCTTTGCGACGCCCGCGCAGAGCCCGCAACCACAGCATCAAAACGGCCCCACCCAGCGCGGGCCTGCCCGTGCGGCGGGCGGGCTCGAAGCCAGCGCCAGCACTCAGACCTTCTTCACCGAAAAGCCGCTCGCGACCCCTGCCACGCGCAAGCTCGCACGCGACACGGGTATCGACTTGCGTCGCGTGCCACCCACCGGTGCGGGCGGTCGCGTCACGAAGGACGACGTGCAAGCCTTTGGGGGCGCGGCTCAGACTTCACACGGTAAGGTCGCTCAAGGCGGCGCGCCCGTGCAAGCCAAGGCCGGTACGGCCAGCGGTGCCGTGGGTCTCGAAGAGCGCAAACCGTTCGTAGGCTTGCGCCGCAAGATCGCCGAGCGCATGCGCTTGGCCACGCAGACGGCCGCGCACTTCACGTTCGTGGAAGAGGTCGAAGTCGACGCGCTCAAGGCCGTGCTCGAACGCCTGCGCCCCGCCGCGGAAAAGCAGGGCGTCAAGCTCAACTACTTACCATTCATCGTCAAGGCCGTGACGCTTGCGCTCAAGAAGCATCCAATCTTGAACAGCATGCTCGATGAAGCCAAAAACGAGCTCGTCTACAAGCGCTACTATCACATCGGTATCGCCACTGCGACGGATCAAGGTCTGATGGTGCCGGTGTTGCGCGATGCGGACACGCTGAGCCCCTTGAACATCGCACGCGAGGTGCAGCGCATCTCGGATGGCGCGCGCGCGGGCACGTTGACCGCCAAGGAACTGGGCGGCTCCACCTTCACCATCACCTCCTTGGGCAAGCAAGGCGGGCTGCTGGCGACTCCGGTGCTCAACCATCCGGAGGTGGGCATTCTCGGTGTGCATCGCATCAAAGAGAAGCCGGTGGTGCGCAATGGTCAGATCGTGGTGGGCAACGTCATGCTGCTCTCGCTCTCGTTCGACCACCGCATCATCGATGGCCATATCGGTGCGGCGTTTGCGTACGACGTGATCGCCTACCTTGAGAACCCCGACCTGCTCTTGCTAGAGCTTTCGTGAGCATGTGCTGATTGACTCGTACGCCCGCGCCTCTACCATGCGGACGTGATTTCATCGCAGCTTGGTCGTTGGTTCTCTCTCAATTCTAGGGGCTGCACGGGATACGCGAGCCGCACGGCGCACGCATGTATCGCGGGCAGCTTGTTGCTTTCGCTCGCCGCCTGTCGTGCACCGCGCAAGCCCGCGCAGGATACGCCCACGGGCCAGAGCGCCACGGCTTCGCCCAAGCCTAGCGCGCCCGCCCAGGATACCTTCCGCGTCACGGCCGAGAGCTTCGCGGACCTGCGCATCTTGCGCTACCGCGTGCCGAGCTTCGAGAAGCTGTCGCCCAAGCAAAAGCTGCTGCTGTACTACTTGCAAGAGGCTGCGCTCAGCGGCCGCGACATCACCTACGATCAACAGTACGCGCACAATTTGTTGGTGCGCCGCACGCTCGAGACGGTGGTCACGACTTACTCCGGCGATCGCAGTACGGAGTCCTTCCAGAGTCTGACGCGCTACCTCAAGCGCATCTGGTTCTCGAACGGCATACATCATCACTACTCGAGCAAGAAGATGTTGCCCGAGGGTGTGACGCCCGCCGAGTTTGCAGGCTACGTGCAGCAAAGCGACGTGAAAAAGCTGCCGCTACATGCCGGTGAGAGCGCGCAAACACTCGTCCAGAAGCTGACACCGATCTTGTTCGATCCGAACGTGGCCGCCAAGGGCGTCAACAAGGACACTCAGGCCGATCCCGTTGCAGACTCGGCCAATCATTTCTACGTGGGTCTGACCAAGGACGAAGTGCTTGCGTACACGAAGCAGCGCGTCACCCCCGCCGATGATTCGCCGGTCGCTACCGGGCTCAATTCACAGTTGGTCAAGCTACCTGACGGCAGCATCGAAGAACGCATCTATCGCGTAGGCGGCTTGTATGGCGAAGCGCTCAGCGAGTGCGTGAAGTGGCTGGAAAAGGCGCTCCCCCTCACCGAAACCGCAGCCCAGCACGAAGCGTTGCAGCGTCTGATCACGTTTTACCAAACTGGTAGCCTGGAGGATTGGGACCGATACAGCATCGCGTGGGTACAGGACACCTCCTCCAAGATTGACCTGATTCACGGCTTCATCGAGACGTACGGCGACCCGCTCGACATGCGCGCCACTTACGAAGCCATGGTGCAACTCGAAGACGAAGTCGCCACCAAACGCATCCGTACGCTGAGCCAGAACGCGCAGTGGTTCGAGGATAAGTCGCCGATCCAAGACGTGTACAAAAAGCCCAACGTGGTGGGCATCAGCGCGCGCGTGATCGAGGCTGTCATGGCAGCAGGGGCGACGGCGCCTGCGATGCCGATCGGCGTCAACTTGCCGAACTCGGCGTGGATAAGACAGCAACACGGCTCCAAGTCCGTCACGCTGGGCAACGTTCAAGATGCCTATCAGGCAGCGGATCGCGACAACGGCGTGCTCGAAGAGTTTGCCGCGGGTCCACGCGAAATCGAACGAGCCTTGGCCAATGGTGCGATCGCCAGTGCCTTGATGGTGGATATGCACGAAGTGATCGGGCATGCCTCGGGCCGGCTTGGCACCGGGGTGGCCGAAGCCACTGAAACGCTGCGTCAGTATGCGGGCACGCTCGAGGAGGGGCGCGCGGATCTGGTCGCGCTCTATTACATCCTCGATCCCAAGCTGGTGGAGCTCAAGCTCATCCCTTCGCTCGACGTCGGTCGTGCGGCCTACGACGCGTTTTTTCGGGGTGGCTTGATGGTGCAGCTGGCGCGCATCGAACCGGGCGAAAACCTGGAAGAAGCGCACATGCGCAACCGTCAGATGATCGCCAAGTGGTGCTACGAGCAAGGCGAAGCAGAGGCCGTGATCGAAAAGGTGTCGCGCGCTGGTAAGACTTACTTTGCCGTGCGCGACTACATGAAGCTGCGCAAGCTGGTGGGTAAGCTGCTGCGTGAAGTGCAGCGCATCAAGAGCGAAGGTGATTTCGAATCAGGTCGCGACCTGGTCGAAACTTACGGTGTGCGCGTGGATCCGGCGGTGCACAAAGAAGTGCGCGAGCGTTATGCGCTGCTCGGCGTGGCGCCCTATGCCGGTTTCATCCAGCCCTCGCTCGTGCCGGTGAAACAAGGCGAACAGATCGTCGATGTGCGCATCGAGTACCCCGAAGACTTCATGAAGCAGCAGCTCGACTACAGCGCGCGCTACTCTTTCCTCCCGCCCTTTCACTGATTTTCGCCGTGCCCTACCACGAACCGCCCCCCAACCAGCCAGATGACGAGCCGGAGGATCCGCGCGCGCCTCGGGTGCCTGGCGAGCCTCTGATGCAGGCGGGTCCCATCGCCTGGGAGGACCCTTCTCTACCGCTCATACGTCGCGCGCTGTTGACGCTCGCCGCCACGTTTCAGCCGGTGCGCACGCTGCGCTCGGTTGCCCATGGGCCACTGACGCCCGCCTTGGTTTTTGCGCTGTGGAGCAGTCTGCCTTGGATGATGATGTGGGCGATCTTACCGTTCACGCATACCTTACTGTTTGGGCCAGGCTTTGCGATCACGCTCGCCAAGGGTGCCCTACCTTCGCAGATCCAAGACGACGTGCTGCGCGCAGCTGCGGTCGGTTTGGGCCTCAGCGTGCTGGGATTCATGTCTTGGGCCTTACCGTTTGCCAGCCTTACGCGCGCGTTCTGCTCGAGCCCGCCCCACGCGCTCGAAGCTAGGCGCGCCGCTTGGCGCACTGCCTTGTATCGCGGCTGGATCATCCCGTTTGGCCTGACGGTCTGGGCGCTGCTGTCATGGGCGCTGGTCGAGGAGCCCTCCATCCTGGTCTTAGAGTCGGCCGTGCTGCTTTGCCACTATGCCCCGCGCTTACTGGTGTTGATTCACCGTCAGGCCATGGCGCGCTATGTCGGCGCAAGCACGTTGGGCGCGCTCGGCGTAGCCGTGGTACCGGTGGCGCTCGAGTTGGCGGTCGGACTCATCTTGTGGGAAGCAGCCCGCGGTTTCTTGCCGCCCGAAGCGAGGCAACTGCCATGAAACGAGGGCAGACCATGCGCGCACGAACGTCCCTCATCCATGCGCTTGGCGCAGCTGTTCTGACGGTTGCGTGTGGCGGCAACGAAGCGCCCAAGCCTGAGACGGCCCGGAGCTTGAAAGCGGCCGACGCGCGGGCGCCTGCAAGCGATCCGGGTTCCCCCGCGCCTGCGCCCGCAGTCTTGCCGGCGCAGCCGTCAGCGGCGCTCGCCCTGCACGTGGTGCGCTCCAGCGCTGGTGTTGGCTTACGTGTGATCAACGCGGGCAAGCGCACGCTGTCGCTCGCTGCACAGGTGACATTCGAAGAGCTGCGCGGAGCGAATGCGGCGGCCGTGCCAGGCCAAACATTGACGCTGCAACTGAATTGCAAAAGCAGTGGTTGTGTGACGCTGGCTGCCGGTGCGGAAATCGACGCGCCTGCTTGGCTCGAGCAGGTAGGCGGCGAGCGCTGTGGCGCCTTACTCGTACCGCCCGCGGCCGGCCGCTATCGCTTGCGCGTGCAGACTTGCGATGGCGCGCTCAATCGCGAGGTCGAGCTCGCTTGGCCCGTCGAGTGACGGCATCGTGATCGATCTACAAAAGGCACGCAGTCGCTTGCTCGTCTGGTACGACGCCCATGCGCGCGATTTACCCTGGCGCAGAACGCGCGATCCTTACGCTATCTGGGTCAGCGAAATCATGCTGCAACAGACGCGAGTGGATACTGTGATCCCTTACCTTCATGGCGCAGCGACACTTCTTGAGCACCGCGATGCAGCAAGCGTGCACGCCTGTAGTAGCCGAGACCACTGAACTGCGACAGCACTTCGTCTTCGCTCGCTTCGGCCAAGGTGTGCACGCTGGGAAAGCGCGACATGAAACGCGAAAAGTAAGGGATCACGGTATCCACCCGCGTCTGCTGCAGCATGATTTCGCTGACCCA